>JAFSSQ010000005.1 GCA_017450965.1 Clostridia bacterium | reverse complement strand
TGACTGACTGACAAGGATTGTCGCATTCTTTATCATATCTGTCAAGCCCCTTTGCAAAAAATACTCAAAATCTCCTTTATAATATATCATACATACCATTCGTTTTCAAGTGGAAAGCAGAAAAAATTGAAGTGAGGCGGAAGTTTTTCAGCGTTTCCCTTGCAAACGATGCAGATAAGTATTATAATATGGATATTAAAGAAAGGAGGCGCGCATGCTGCCGCTGATTCGAAATTTTCTGATCGCTTTTGTGATCGCCGGCCTGATCTTCGGCCCGCTTGCCTATCTTCTCACAAACGTGGTCCTCGATTGTATCGGACCGAGCTTCGGTATCGTTTCGGATACGGATACCCTCCCCTCCGCTCCGTCCGTTCCTTCCGTAACGGGCGAGCCTTCCTCCTCCGCTCCGGACACGGGGCCCGACGAGCCGGGCGTTGCCGATCCGGACGGCGGTGCGCCCTTCAACCTCCTGATCGTGGGCACCGACTATCAACCGGATCTTCTCAAGGATTACGACAACTCGACCAAAACGGAATATCCGCTGTTTGAAGAAAGAGGAACGCCCTCCGCGACTACTCTCTCCGACTATCTCAAACGGCGGCGGGTCGGAGCCGATACCTTCTACTTACTCCGCGTCGACACCGTGAACCGGCGCATCCTGTATTCCGCGCTTCCCGCCGATATGCTGGTCCGTTCCGGCGGGACCGACCTCTCGCTGAGCGACCTCTATACCACCCTCGGCATGACCCGGTTTATGGAAAAGATCAACGTCCTTACCGGTTTTTCCGTTGATTATTACGCCGTTCTCGCCATGAAGGACGTGGAAAAGATGGTCGACAGCATCGGCGGCGTGACCGTGAGCGTCCCCTTCATCATGCGTTACACAGACAAAGATCAGGATCTGGAGATCGATATCCGCTCCGGCACGCAAAAGCTGGACGGAAAAAACGCCGTGGACTTTATCCGCTTCAACGGATATCCGGAGGGCTCGCCCTATTCCCGTATCACGTCCGCGAACGCGTTTTGCGAGGCGTTTGCCTCCGCCTTTGCCTCCCAGGCCACCCTTCAAAAGCTCGAAGCGATCTTCGACCTCCTTTCCGGCCAGTCTGTTACGACCTTCCCTGCCTCCTTGCTTCCCGATTATACCGATCTTCTCTCGCATCTCGGGCAGTATGAAAGGGTGTCCGTGACCTACCCGGGCCGGTACTCCTATTCCGCGGAAGAAGGGACCCTCTTTATCCCGGATACCAACAGCGCAATCCTTATTTATTCCAATTACAGATAACGGAGACCAATATGAATAACACCGAAAAAACACTGGAACAGATCGTCAACCTTTGCAAAAACCGCGGGTTTATCTTCCCCGGATCCGAGATCTACGGCGGGCTTGCCAACACCTGGGACTACGGTCCGCTCGGCGCGCGCCTCAAAAACAACGTGAAAGACGCCTGGCGCAAACGCTTCATCCAGGAGCGGCACAACAGCTTTGAAGTGGACGCCGATATTCTGATGAACCCCCGCGTGTGGGAGGCGAGCGGCCACGTTGCCAGCTTTGCCGATCCTCTGCTCGACTGCAAGGAGTGCAAGATGCGCTTCCGCGCGGACAACCTGATCAACGCCTTCTCGCCCGACGCGCACGCCGACGGCATGACCAAAGAGGAGATGTTCCAGTACATCAAGGATCATCACATTCCCTGCCCCAACTGCGGGAAACACAATTTCACCGACATCCGCGAGTTCAATCTGATGTTCCAGACCTTCCGCGGCGTGACCAACGACGCGAAAAGCGTCATCTATCTGCGCCCGGAGAACGCCCAGGGCGAATACGTCAACTATCCGAACGTCCTGCGCTCGATGCGCGCGAAGATCCCCTTCTCCATCGGGCAGATCGGCAAGGCGTTCCGCAACGAGATCACCCCCGGCAACTTCACCTTCCGCACCATCGAGTTTGAGCAGATGGAGTTCCAGACCTTCTGCAAACCGGGCGACGATCTGGATTTTTATCAGTACTTCAAACAGTTCGGCAAGCAGTTTTTCATGGATCTCGGTCTGCCGGAGGAAAATCTCCGTTTCCACGATCACGAAAAGCTGGCGCACTACGCGAAAGCCGCCTGCGACATCGAGTTCCTCTTCCCCACGCTCGGCTGGGGCGAGATCAACGGAACGCACGACCGCACCGACTTCGATCTCGGCCGTCACCAGGAATACAGCGGACAGAAGCTGGAATACCTGGATCCCGTGACAAACGAGCGCTACGTCCCCTATATCGTGGAAAGCACCTACGGGCTTGACCGCACGGTCCTCGCCCTGCTCTGCCAGGCCTACGACGAGGAAGTCGTGGATCCCGAAAAGAACGACGTCCGCACCGTTCTTCACCTCAATCCCGCTATGGCTCCGATCAAGGCTTCCATCCTCCCGCTCTCCAAAAAGCTCGGCGAGAAGGCGATGGAGATCCGGGACGAGCTTGCCAAGTCCTTCATGGTGGAATACGACGAGACAGGCTCGATCGGCAAGCGCTACCGCCGCGCCGACGAGATCGGCACGCCGTTTTGCGTGACCTACGACTTTGAGTCCGAGACCGACGGCTGCGTTACCGTGCGCGACCGCGATACGATGGAGCAGGTCCGGATCCCGATCGGCTCGCTCAAAGATTACATCGCCGCAAAGATCGCTTTTTAACCGCGAAAAAAATCACTTCAACGGCCTCCCGCCGTTGAGGTGATCTTTTTGCACCGACCGCGCCGCCGTCCGATCCCGGCCGCCCCATTCCATAATCGAAAGGACGTAACCGATGGTAGATCTTCTCAATCTTCAAAAGTTTTTTATCGAACGACACCTCCGGGAAGGGGGGATCGCCGTCGACTTCACGATGGGCAACGGGCACGACACCGAGTTCCTCTGCAAACGGGTGGGCGACTCCGGGCGCGTCTACGCGTTTGATATTCAGAAAAACGCGTATCTCGCCACGGAGGCGCGCCTCACCGAGCACAACCTGATCGACCGCTGCACCCTGATCCTTGACTCGCACAGCAACGCCGAACGCTATATCACCGGCGAGATCAACGCCGGCGTGTTCAACCTCGGTTGGCTGCCCGGCTCCGGCAACAAAGCGCTGACCACGAAACGGGAGACCACCCTTCCCGCCGTCCGTTTTTCCGTCTCGCATCTCTCCCAGGATGGGATCCTCCTGATCGCCGTCTATCCCGGGCACGAGGAAGGAAAAGCGGAAGGCGAGGAGATCGCGGCGTATCTGAGTTCTCTTGACCGCCGCGTATACTGCGTTTCCCGCTTCCAGATCCTCAACTCTCCGACCTCCCCCTACTTCATGATCACGGAAAAGAAAGAAGAACTTTCATGAAGAAACAAGCCGGAATAAGCGAGCCTCGCCGGGAGCGGCGCGCGCCCTCCGCCCGCCCGTCGCAGGCGGGGATTTCCGCCGCGGCTCCCCGATCCCCCATCCGGGTCCCGAAAAAGCGCCGTTCCTCGGAGGCGGTTGCCCTCTTTGCCCGCAAAAAACAGCGGCGCGAGGACCGGAACCGCTTTTTCGGACTCTTTTCCCTCGGTTTTCTTGCCGTTCTTCTCGCCTTCCTCGCGCTTGCGATTGCTTTCGTTTCGTTTCTGATGAAAAGCGACGCAAACGCAAAAAAAACCGAGATCAAGGTCCGGATCGAAGGCACGGAGGAGTTCGCCCTTCCCCTTTCCCGGGCGTATCAAAAGGGCATTCTTTATCTTGATTTCACTCCGGTCGCCTCCCTCTGCGGCTTTTCCTCCGTTTCCGACAGCGAGAGCGTGACCTATTCCTTCCAGTCCGCTTC
>JAFSSQ010000004.1 GCA_017450965.1 Clostridia bacterium | reverse complement strand
GACTTCATAATATGACCCGATCACGTCGCCGTAAATCGCACCGAACACAATATCACCTCCGATCTTTGAAAACAGTATAGCATGAATTTATGAAAAAATAAAGAAGGAAGACAAAAAATGAGAGAGTCCATAACTCAAATCCGTTATGAACTCTCTAAATGGTTGCGGGGGTGGGACTTGAACCACACGACCTCCGGGTTATGAGCCCGACGAGCTACCAACTGCTCTACCCCGCGATATTTGGTGCCGGAAACCGGGATCGAACCGGTACGAGATGTTACTCTCACGGGATTTTAAGTCCCGGGCGTCTGCCAGTTTCGCCATTCCGGCTAATGGAGGGGACGGGAAATCCACGCCTTTGTATTATAGCACCCCGCTTTCGCCTTGTCAAGGGAAAAGAGCAAATTTTTTCCGCCGCGGGGAAAGAACCGTCCGCCGTTTTTCGACGCGGCAGAGGAAAACGCTTGCGTTTTTTCCTCCTTTTTGCTATAATTACAAAAAAGCCCCGCGCCGGCGGCCGGCGGCGGAAGGGAAGAACGATGAACAAAACGGAAGATACGAAAAAAAGCGCGCCGTTTCACCTTTTTCTCCTTTTCCTTGCGCTTGCGCTGGTCCTCGGCGGGTGCGCCGTGCGCCGGACGGGCGAGGACTTCGGCATCGAACGCGCCGTCAGCCCCGTCGACTTCAACGGAAACGGCGTTGACGATTACACCGATTTTCTCCTCGGCGCGCGCGCCGACGCGGAGCGCGCGCCCCGCTACGACGGCGCGTATCAGGAAAGCGGTTATCCGCCGGAGGACGTCGGCGTTTGCACCGACGTGATTTGGCGCGCCTTCCGGGAGGCGGGGTACGCCCTGCGCTGGATGGTCGACCGGGACGTCGCGGACCATCCCGAGCGCTATCCTCTGATCGCCGAACGGGACGATAAGATCGACTTCCGCCGGGTCAAAACGCTCCGCGTCTTTTTCGATACCTACGCGGTCTCGCTCACGACCGATATCGACGAGATCGCCGAGTGGCAGCCGGGGGACATCGTGATCTTCGGGGAGAATACGCACATCGCCGTCGTTTCCGATCTCCGCAACGCCGCGGGCCGGACGTACATTCTGCACAACGGCGGGCAGCCGCGGCGAGAGGAGGACTACCTCGGCCGGGATACGGTCGCCGCGCACTACCGCTTTGACGCGTCAAAACTCCCGCCCGAGATGCTCATTCCCTGGACGGGCGCCTGAAGCGCCGAAAAGTTTTTGCCCGGGGGTTTTTATGGGAATCTGGATCGCCGTGCTGGCGTTTGCGCTGCTTCTCACGGCGGGGGCGCTTTTCTATCTGCTCACCCGCTTCCGCCGCCTGTCCTTTGTTGCCCGTCTCGGCGGAAAAAATCGCTTCCTCCCCTGGCTTGCGGCGGTTTTGCTCCTCGCGCCGGTCGCGGCGTTCGCGCTGATCGGCCTTCCCGCGCTTGTCGTCGTACTCCTCCACCTCGCCGTCTTTTTCGCGCTCTCCGATCTGATCGCCCTTCTCGTCCGCCGGACGGCGAAGCACGAGCTCTCGCGCGATCTGCGCGCCCTGTTGGCTGTCTGTCTGTGTGCGATCTATCTCGGCGTCGGCTGGGTTCAGGCGCATCAAGTTGCCTTGACCGGCTATACCGTCGCCGACGGCAAGCTGCAGGAGGGGGAGCGTCTGCGCGTCGTTCTGATCGCGGACGCGCACCTCGGTATTACGCTGGACGGCGCCGCCTTTGCCCGCGAGATGGAGCGGGTGGGGGAAACGGAGCCGGACCTCGTCGTTCTCGTCGGAGATTTTGTCGACGACGAGAGCAAAAAAGAAGATCTCCTCGCCGCCTGCCGAGCGCTCGGCGGGCTTCATCCCTCCCGCGGCGTGTATTTCGTTTACGGCAACCACGATAACGGCTACTATTCCTCCCGCGATTTTTCCGCCGCCGATCTGCGCGCCGCGCTGACCGAAAACGGCGTCCGGATCCTGGAGGACGAAGCGATTTTCCTTGACGGCGGCTTCGTTCTCATCGGCAGACGGGACCGCTCGTCGCGGGACCGGGCGAGCGTGGAAACGCTCACGGCGGGGCTGGATCCCGGCCTCTTTTCCATCCTGCTCGACCATCAGCCAAACGACTACGAAAACGAGGCGGGCGCGGTCGATCTCGTCCTCTCCGGGCACACGCACGGCGGCCATATCTTTCCCGCCGGGTGGATCGGGGAGCTGATCGGCGCCAACGACTTCACCTACGGCAGAGAGGACCGGCAGGGAACGACCTTTATCGTCACCTCCGGCATCTCCGGCTGGGCGATCCCCTTTAAGACCGGGACGCGCTCGGAGTTCGCCGTGATCGACGTGGTTCCCGCGTAACACTGCAAAAAACCGGCCGGAAAAAGACGGACGGCGGATCGAATAGGAAAACGTCAGTTGCTAAATAATGGGATATCCCGTTATTTTGCCTACGTTACCAATACGGACGGCGGGTTTCGGATGATTTCGTTCGCCGGTAAAAGGAAAACGTAAAACAGCGCGCCCCTTGATCTCGGAATGGGCGCAGACGGTTGCGTTTTCGGACAAAGCGCCGGTTTGATCGCGGTTTTTTGCCCGGATCCGGCCATGAGGAGGAAAAAATGAAACAAACACTCGGGAAACGAACGGCAGCCTTCGCGGACCGGTTCGTCCGCTTTTGCGTTTACGGACTGATCATCTATTTTTTGCTTTACGGGTGCTTCTGCATCGCCTCGAACGCCCGATGGGACGTTCGGGCGCTGCTCGTCGCCGCGCTCCTGCCGGCGCTGGCGTTCGCCGTTTCGCGGATCGCGGGGCGGTGGCGCTTTGGATGGCTCGTGCCGCTTTTGCTTGCCTTTTCGGTGCGGCTTCTTATGCTGTACGTCTGGCCCATTACGCCGATCTCCGATTTTGCGGAAACCCTGGAGCTGGCGCAGGGCGTTCTGGATCCCGCCAAGTTTCCTTCGTATTATACCGCGGTTTTCCCCAACCTGATGCCGTGGGTCGTCTACGAGTCGCTTGCCTTGCGGCTGTTCGGCGGATCCGCGTTCGCGCTTCAGATCATCAACGCGTGCGCCTCCGCGGGGACCTGCGCCTTTTTGTACGGGATCGCGCTTTCTCTCACCCGGGATCGGCACAGCGCCCTGCTGGCGTCGACTTTGCAGGCGCTCAATCCCTTCAATTTCTTCTTCGTTTCGGTCCAAAGCTGTCAGCATATCGCGACCTTTCTGACAACGGCGGGCCTGTATCTCCTTTTCTGTCCCCGGATCCGCCGCAAATGGCTGCGCTGGCTCCTCGGCGGATGCGTGATCGCGCTCTCGCAGCTCTTCCGCACGGAAATGGCGGTCGTTCTGATCGCCGCGCTTTGCTACGGGGCGTATCGGCTCGTTCTTCTCCTCGGAGAGGGGAGGGAAGCGCGCCGCCGTGCGGGGGAGATCCTTCTTTGCGGATTGCTCTTTTTCGCCGGATACTTCGGCGTGATCCGGTCGGCGGATGCCGTCCTGCTCCGCAAAGGGCTTGTGGAGCGTTCCATCAGCTCCGGGACGCTTTCTTATAAGATCGCGGTTGGGATGAACTACGAAACCGGGGGCGCCTGGAGCCGGGAGGATGCCGCTTTCTTGCTTGACGAAGCGCAGGATCCGGACGAGCGCGAGCAGCTCAACCGATCCGTCGCCGCTTCGCGTCTGTGGGCGACCGAGAATTGGCCGGAGCTTTTTTCCATCAAAACGGAGAAGCTGATCGGCGATTACGAGGACAGCTGGCAGAAGATCACCGACAAAGGAGAGGCGTACGAGCATTTCAGCCGGGAGGTCCTTCCTCTGTTTACCCGCGGCGCCATGCTGGGGATCCAGACGCTGGCGTGCGTTGGGCTTTTCGCCCTCCTCCGGCGCGGTAGGAAGAGTCCGCTCCTTCTCTTTGCCGTGATCTTGCTCGGTTTTCTCCTGGCTTTCCTTTTCATCGAGGTCCAGATACGCTACGCTCAGATCCTGCTCCCGTTCCTTTGCCTTCTCGCGGCGCACGCGCGGCTCCCGCACCGCGGAGCGGGCGAGAGCGAAACGGAGAAAAAGGAAGACGTTTCTCCCCGTCTCTCCGGCGGCGCAGAAAACAACAAGGGTGATCTCTATGAGTAAAACGAGCCGTTTCCGTCTCTTTTCCGGTATCGTCGCCGCGGCGGCGCTCTTTCTGCTTGCCGCGTGCGCCGCT
>JAFSSQ010000049.1 GCA_017450965.1 Clostridia bacterium | reverse complement strand
GTTGGCGTTTCGAAATAACAAAACGGGGTCTGCTATCCCACACCTAAACAAAGAACTGTTTTTTAACATGCCATTTCCCGTGCCTCCCCTTGCTGAACAGGAGCGCATCGTTGCAAAAATCGAAGAATTGATGCCGCTGGTAGAAGAATATGGGGAAGCGGAAGAACGGTTGACAACGCTGAACGCCGAGTTCCCGGACAAGCTCCGCAAATCCATTTTGCAGCAAGCGATACAGGGCAAACTCACCGAGCGCGATCCTGCTGACGAGCCCGCCTCCGAGCTGTTGAAGCGCATACGCGCCGAAAAAGAACGGCTTATCAAAGAGGGCAAGATCAAAAAAGAAAAGCCCCTCCCGCCTATCACGGAAGAGGAAATGCCGTTTGAGATACCGGAGAATTGGGAGTGGACAAGGTTAGGCGCATATTTAGACGTGCGAGATGGAACACACGATTCTCCAGAATATGTTCAGCATGGATTTCCATTGGTTACAAGTAAAAACCTCAAAAATGGCGTTATTGAAATGAATGACATAAAGTACATCACCAAAGAGGATTATGATGCAATCAATGAACGATCTCAAGTTAATGAAGGGGATATATTGTTTGCAATGATTGGCAGCATTGGAAATCCTTCTATCGTTGGAGCAAATCACGAGTATGCAATAAAGAATGTTGCGCTTTTTAAGCAAGTTTTTCCTGTGAATGAAATGTATTTATACTACTACCTCATAGAAGAACAAGATTCAATGAAGAAGAAAGCAAGTGGAGGGGTACAACCATTCGTTTCCTTGGGCTATTTGCGAAACTATTTGCTTCCCGTTCCGCCCCTTGCCGAGCAGCAGCGCATCGTTGACCGCGTAAACGAACTCCTCGCCGTGTGCGGGGAAATTAGAGATTAGATAGGAGAAATAAAAATGGCGCAACCAGTTATTCAGCCAAAATGGAAAACCGTTGAGTATTCAAGGTCGCAAATAATAAATGCAGGAAAGACTATACGTCAAGAGAATTCTTCGGAAGAAGATATTAAACAGGCGACGGACATTATTGATAATTGGCGAGCTGCACACGCTTTTCCGCTTCATGTTATCTACATACATTTGCGTAGGATGTGTGCCTCTAATAACAACGCAATAGTTGCTGAAAGACTAAAAAGATTGGATTCTATTTCTGTATTTACAAGCCAATTAGAATACTTTTTCAACGTTTCTTTATAAACTTGCTCGTTGAAAGATCCGTTTTTATTTGTTTCTTTCTGAAGTGTTTTAAGCAGGTTAATTAAATCTCGTGGCCTAAACAGAGTTTGTAACACCAATGATTTAAACAAATTTCCGTCTCTACTTCCAAGGCTAATACCACTGGGAACAGAGAATATATCATCGAACGACTTGTCAGACAATTCAGCACATGAAGTTTTTATTCTCTTATCAACCATTTTATATAAATCTGACTGATAAATCTCACGCATGTTGTTTACGCCCCAGTTGAGATTCATTCTAAAATCATCCCATCTGGCACTTTCCGCATCGCGAGACGCCATGGCTCTCATAATGTCTGACCGTATATAAAGTATAATCTTTGCAGTAAAAATACTTTTCGATCGTAACAACTGGTTGAAAGTGTAAACAACCTTAAATAAGCTAATAATTGCTTGATAATACTCTTCCAAATCCTGATACTGGTTATAGTTGTCATCAAGTCTATCGAATTGAATAACAATTTTTCTTTCTTCTTCGCTTGTCATAAAATAATTGACAATCAAATCACATAGACTTGCATTTACAGCGGTAATGTTATCGTCATTATACTTATAAGTATTGCCGGTTTCTTTGGCCGCACCCGCACCAAGGCCGTGAAAGAGTAAACTACCTTCTTTCTTGATCGTTTTGGAAATAATATCCTTGTGCAACTCTATCATGAGGAATCTGATACGGGAGAACGCCCGTTTCTGACACCTGCCATGGTGACAAATGGTGTGCTTGCGGCAGAGTTGGCACTGAAAGCGCTTGTTCTGAGAGAGACCGGTACCTTCGATTGCATCCATTATCTGGACAAGTTGTTTTACGCTTTGCCTGATAATCACAGGGATGCGCTATCCTCCTTGATAAAAGAAAAAGCGCATCAAAAAGACGCGACGCTTAAAACCAATCTGGAAACGATCAGCAATTTCTTTCAGGAGTGGCGATACTTCTTTCAGCGTGAATCAATCGGTTACAGTAATTTCCTAACGGAGTTTATCCATATCGTTTGCGATTACGCGATCGCGGAGAGTCAATACAGTTTGTCAGAGGTGAGCGGGTGAGCAATTATTTCGTTTTCACAGATGAAGCGGGTTCATTCCAGCGTCGCCCCAGTGATGCACATGTCCGAAGTCACCCGTTTTACATACGTTCGAATGTCGTAATGGCAATCGACGATTATCGCCAGTACCAGATTGACATGCAGCGCATCAGCGGCGAGTACGAGATTCCCTTTGACGAGGAAATCAAATGGTCAGATCTGTGGAGCAAAACGAAAAACAAACCGAGGACGGCAACAGTTGCGAAAATGCCAGTGGAACGATTAAAAGGCTATTACCGCAAAGTGCTGGAAACGGCAACAAGCAAATTGTCAACAGTATTTGTTTTTACAGTAACAAACATACACGGCAGCCCATGCTTTCAGAAGGAAAGTACAATTTACGAATTCCATTTGAGAAATGCATTTCAAAGAATCGCGTGGCGACCCCCGCCACCGGCACCAGAAAAAGCCTCGCAACAGCGAGGCTTTTTCCACTAAATCCGTCCTTACGGACGGGACAAATCCGCTTTGCGGATGAAATCGCTGCGCGATGAAATCCGACTTTGTCGGGTTTTCAGGACGGATTTGATTTCATCTGCCGCTTTTGCGGCAGATTTCATCCGAGGGCTCCGCCCGAGGATTTCACCGCGGCGTTGCCGCGATCTCACTCTTTGCAGGTTTGAGCGTTCAAGGCAGGACAATATGATATCAAAAACGAAAGAAAGCACAAAACGCCATTGCTTTTCCCGAACAAACGTGGTATCATAAAGGCGTTTTACCGGTTTTTGGCCGGGGTAAGGACATTTTATGCTTGATTTTGAACCGTTTTCCCTTTCCGCGCCGCAGAGAGCGCTTCCGTATCTTCAAAAAAACCCGTCGCGCTGCAGCGATCTTTCCGCCGGGTATCTGTTTCTGTGGCAGGAGGGCGCCGACGCGCGGCTTTGCGTCCGGAACGGGACCTTTTCCGTCTGCCAGCGCGTCGGGGAGCAGCCCGCGTTCAGTTATCCGTTCGGCGACGATCCGGACGGGATGGTAAACGAGCTGATCGCGTACGCAAAAGAAAAGAGCCTGCCGCTGCGTTTTTTTGCAGTGGACGAGGAGACGCTCGCCGCGATCCGCGCGGACGGCCGGCTGCGGCCCGCCATGTGGGCCTGCGACAAACGCTGGAGCGACTATCTCTATTCCTTTGAGGAAGCGATGACCTTTTCCGGCAAAAAATACAGCGGGCAGAGAAACCACATCAACAAGTTCAAAAAGCTCTACGGGGAGCCGGACCTCCGTTTCCTCGGACCGGAGGACCGGGAGGCGGTCGCCGCTTTTCTCGCGGAATACGCGGCGGAGCACCGGGACGGGGGGCTGCTCGAACGCACGGAAACGGAGCGGACGGGCGAGCTCTTTACCGTTTGCGGCCCGCTGGGACTCCTTCCGGCGGGGCTGTTCGTTTCCGGCAAGCTCGCGGCGATCAGCATCGGCGAGGTCGTCGGCGATATGCTCCTCATCCACGCGGAAAAAGCGCTCACGCGCTACGAGGGGATCTATCCGACGATGTATTCCGGCTTCGTGCGCCTGATCGCGGCGCACGAGGGACGGCCGCTCGCCCTGATCAACCGGGAGGACGACGCCGGCGATCCGGGCCTGCGCACCTCCAAACGGCAGTACCATCCGGTCGCCATGGCGGATAAATATCTCGTCCACGTCGGCACGCCGGCACTGAGGGCGGGGCAGACGCTCTCCCTTTCCCGCGGCGGGGTGGTTTTGACGGAGCTCCGGGAAGGGGACAAGGCGGTCTACCTCCGCCTGAACACCGACGCGGAAAACAACCGCTGGTGGGGCTACGACTACCGGGAGGATATGAACCTGACCGGCCCCGTCGACGAAAATACCTTTTTTGACGCCGCCCGCTATGATATGGCGGCGGGCGACTCCGTCAACCTCGCCGTCCGGCTCTCGGCGGACGGGGAGATGATCGGCGAAGCGATCCTCTGGAACTTCTCCCCGGACGGGACGGCGGAGCTCGGCTGCCGGATCCTGCCGGAATATCAGAAAAGGGGGTACGGGCGGGCCGCGTTCGGCGCGGCCGCCGAATACGCCGCCCGGACCCTGCGCGTCCGGGTCGCGGCGCGCTGCTTCCGGGAAAACGCCGCCTCCCGCCGGATGATCGAAGCAAACGGCTTTGTTTTTCTGCGCGAGGACGCCGCGTATTGCTATTTCGCGCAAGGCGGCGGGACCGCCGCCCCGGCGGGGGGAGAGACCGCGCTCTGCGGCGGCTGACCGTCCCCGCTCCAAACGCTCCGCCCGCGGTTCCTTCCCCGGATCGCGCGGCGGAGATATTTTTTTCAAAAAAGTATTGACATTTGAAAAAACGTGTGGTAAGATAACAACATCACCGCTTTAGCGTACTAAAGCGATAAAGTAATGAAATGAAAAACGGGAGTGTTCAACATGAAAAAAACGGTTTCTTTCTTCCTGGCGCTGGCGCTGGTCGCCGCCGCGCTCGCGCTGTTTGCGTCCTGCGGCAAAACGGACAAGGCCGTCACGGTCGGCTATACCATCTACGAGCCGATGAACTACTTTGACGAGAACAACAAGCTCGTCGGATTTGATACCGAGCTCGCGGAAAAGGTCTTCGGGGCGCTCGGCTATCAGGTGGTCTTCAAAGAGATCAAATGGGAAAACAAGTACACCGATCTCGCCTCCGGCAATATCGACTGCGTCTGGAACGGCTTTACCGCCAACAGCGCGGATGACGACGGCGTGCAGCGCTCCGAAAAGGTCGACTTCTCCTATTATTACATGGAGAACCGCCAGGTCGTTGTGGTGAAAAACGGCGCCTCGGAGGATCTGAAGGGCAAGGTCGGCTGCGCGGAAGCGGGCTCCGCCGGCGAAACGTTCGCCGCTGAAATCGAAGGCGCCACGATCAAGAGCGTCACCAAACAGACCGACGCGCTCCTCGAGGTCAACACCGGCTCGGCGGACTTCGCCGTTCTCGACGCGCAGCTCGCCAAGAGCTACTGCGGCAAAGGCGACTACGCCTCCCTGAAGATCGCGGAGTCTCTCTCCGGCGACGTGGAGTACTACGCCATCGGCTTCAAGAAGGGAAGCGACCTGACGGCGAAGGTCAACGGCGAGCTGGAAAAGCTGGCGGCCGACGGCACGATCAAGGCGCTCGGCGAGAAGTACGGCGTGGAAAACACCGTGATCACCGACTTCGCGGATCAGAAAAAGTAAGGGCCCGGTCTTATCGTAAAAAAACGCAAACCGCAGGAGTTTTTCTCCTGCCTTTTGCGCTGTAAGGGAAGAATATGTCTTTTTGGAGTATCACGCTGTTTTTACTTGACGGGTTCCGGATCTCGCTTCTGATCTTCGCCGTCACCCTCCTTGTCGGGATCCCGCTCGGCCTCCCGATCTCCTTTTGCAGTATGAGCCGGGTCAAGCCGCTCCGCTGCGCCGCCAAGGTGTTCGTCTGGATCATCCGCGGCGTTCCGCTGATGCTGCAGATCTTCATCATCTACTACGTCCCCGGTCTTGTTTTCAACTATCAGCTCTTCGGCCGGGTCGACAAATACTTTCTTCTTAACTACGGGATAGAAGACGCGGGCCGGATCGTGGCGGTCCTGATCGCGTTTGCGATCAACTACGCCTGCTATTTTTCGGAGATCTACCGCGGGGGGATCGAGAGCATCAGCAAAGGGCAGTACGAGGCCGGACAGGTCCTCGGCATGACCAAAAAGCAGATCTTTTTCAAGGTCGTGCTGCTGCAGGTGATCAAGCGGATCGTCCCGCCCATGTCGAATGAGATCATCACGCTGATCAAGGATACCGCGCTCGCCAACTGCATCATGGTCGCCGAGCTGATCAAACAGGCGAACACCCTCGCGGCGACGAAGGCGCTGATCTGGCCGCTCTTTTACACCGGCGTTTTCTATCTGCTGTTTGTCGGGATCCTGACGATCCTGCTCGGCCGGCTGGAGAAAAAACTGTCGTATTTTTCCTCGTGAGGCGATTATGGAACTCTTAAAAATCGAAAACTATAAAAAATCCTTCGGCGCGACCGAGGTGCTCAAGGGGATCGGTTTTTCCCTCGGGCGGGGGGAGACGCTGGCGATCATCGGCTCCTCCGGCTCCGGCAAGACCACTCTGCTCCGCTGTCTCAATTTCCTTGAAACGCCGGACGAGGGGCGGATGTACCTCGGCGGCAAGCTCCTCTTCGACGCCTCAGGTCCCCGCGCGGGAGACGCCGAGATCCGGGAAAAACGGCTGCACTTCGGGCTCGTCTTCCAGAACTTCAATCTCTTTCCGCAGTATACCGTGTTTGAAAATCTCTGCCTCGCGCCCAAGCTGCTCGCAACGGAGCGGCCGGACTACCGGCAGAAAAAGGACGTCTATCTCGCCGAAATTGAGGAAAAAGCGGCCGGACTGCTCGAAAAGGTCGGGCTGACCGCCAAGCGGGACGCCTACCCCTGCAGTCTGTCCGGCGGGCAGCAGCAGCGGGTCGCCATCGCCCGGGCGCTCGCGAATTCCCCCGATATCCTCTGCTTTGACGAGCCGACCTCCGCGCTCGATCCCGAGCTGACGGCGGAGGTGCTGAACGTTCTCCGCTCGCTCGCGAGCGAGAATATGACGATGATCGTCGTCACCCACGAGATGAAGTTTGCGGCGGAGGTCGCCTCCCGGGTGATCTTCATGGACGAGGGCGTTATCGCCTTCGACGGCGCCTCGGACGAGGCGTTCGGCGAAAACTGCCCGAACGAGCGGCTGAAAAGCTTCATCGGCTCGATCGAAAAGTGACCGGAGAGGGCAGGGAAAAAGAAAAACGGAGCGCGCCGGGCGGCGCGCTCCTCGTTTTCCTTCCCCGATCCCGGCGCGCGGGGCGGCATACTTTTTTGGCGCCGGGAATAGACTGTTCTGCTCTTTCCTTCCGGAAGACGGCTTTGCGGCGCCCGCCGCCGGACCGCGGCGTTTTGCGCGGGGAAAACGCGCTTTTCTCTTGACAAAACCGCCCCGATTGTGTAAAGTGAAAGGGCGGCCCGGCGGCAGAGAAGAAAAACGCCGCCGCGCCGGAAAAGCCCGTCTTTCCCGAAAAAACGCGCCGAAAAGAGCGCCTTTCCGAAAGGAGAAACCATGGAAAAACCTGCTGCCGAGGCGGATCGCGCCCCCCTGAGAGCGGCCGCCGACCGCGACCGCGTTATCGTCCGGACGAGCGTGGTCGGGATCCTCGCCAATCTTCTGCTCGCCGCCGTCAAGGCGGCGGTCGGGCTCCTCTCCCGGTCG
>JAFSSQ010000048.1 GCA_017450965.1 Clostridia bacterium | reverse complement strand
TATGGAAGAAGGCGTATATCAGCCTGCCAAATACAATAAACTTGTCTTTGAGAAAGAAGGAGTTTCCTTAGGAAAGGGCTATACGGAAACGCTCACCGGTCAGGATTACATCAACGCGCGTGTTCTTGACCGAGGAAGCGGTCAGGCTCTCACGGGTGAAATGATGCAGCGCACGGAAGCGTGGGCGGGCGAGCGCATCACCCTTTCCGAAGCCCGCAAGGCGTGCAAGCTCAACGGCAATACGCTGGAAAAGGCGATCAACGGCGTGGGCGACGCGTTTGAGAAGATCGACGCCAAGTTCGGCTATCAGATCCAATCCGCGAAACGCATGAACGATATCAAAAACACCGTAGCGGGGGTCGGCCTCGGCGGCGGCATCAACACCGCCCTGAACAAGCTCAACGCCAAGCGAGACGGCTGACCCGCTCCGCAACACGAAAACGCGGACGGAAAAACCCGGTTCGGTATCTCAACCGAACCGGGTTTTTTGACTTTTTTGTCGGCTTCTTCCCTTGCGGGTCGGGCGCCGGGGTCCGTCCTTTCGGATCGGATCAATACATGCCGCCCATGCCGCCGGCAGCGGGAGCCGCGGCGGGAGTCTCTTCCTTAATGTCGGCCACGACCGCCTCTGTGGTGAGGACGGTAGCCGCGACGGAAGCGGCGTTCTGGAGCGCGGAACGGGTCACTTTGGTCGGATCCACGATCCCGGCCTTGATCATATCGCAGTAGGTCTCGTTGTAGGCGTCGAAGCCCCAGCCGACCTTCTTCTTCGCTTTGACGTTGTTGACGACGACGGATCCCTCAAAGCCGGCGTTCTCCGCGATCTGACGGAGCGGCTCCTCCAGGGCGCGGACCACGATCTTCACACCGGTACGCTCGTCGCCCTCGGTGGTGTCAAGCAGCGCGGCGACCTCGTCGATCACGTTGACGTAGGCAACGCCGCCGCCGGCGACGATCCCTTCCTCGACCGCGGCCTTGGTCGCGTTGAGCGCGTCCTCGATGCGGAGCTTCTTTTCCTTCATTTCCGCTTCGGTCGCGGCGCCGACTTTGATCACGGCAACGCCGCCCGCCAGTTTGGCAAGACGCTCCTGGAGCTTTTCACGGTCGAAATCGGAGGTGGTCGCCTCGATCGCGGAACGGATCTGGCCCACTCTCTCCTTGATCTCCTTGGAGTCGCCGGCGCCGTCCACGATGATGGTGTTTTCCTTATTGACCTTGACCTGTTTCGCGCGGCCGAGCTGTGCGACGGTCGTATCCTTGAGCTCCAGACCGAGCTCGGAGGTGATGACCTCGCCGCCCGTCAGGATCGCGATATCGCGGAGCATCTCCTTGCGGCGGTCGCCGAAGCCAGGCGCCTTGACCGCCACGCAGGTAAAGGTGCCGCGCAGACGGTTGAGGACCAGCGTGGTGAGCGCCTCGCCCTCCACGTCCTCCGCCACGATGAGGAGCTTTTTGCCGGCCTGGACGATCTGCTCGAGCAGGGGGAGGACCTCCTGGATGTTGGAGATCTTTTTATCGGTAATAAGGATATACGGATCGTCGAGGACCGCTTCCATCTTGTCGGTATCCGTCGCCATGTAGGGAGAGAGATAACCGCGGTCGAACTGCATGCCTTCCACGACCTCGCAGTAGGTCTCGGCGGACTTGGACTCCTCAACGGTGATCACGCCGTCGGAGGTGACCTTTTCCATCGCGTCGGCGATCAGGTTGCCGATCACCTCGTCGGAAGAGGAAACGGTGCCGACGCGGGCGATGTCTTCCTTGCCGTTGACCTTCTTCGAGGTAGCGACCAGTTTTTTCACAGCGGCGTCCACCGCCTTCTGGATGCCTTTGCGCAGGACCATCGGGTTCGCGCCCGCCGCCACGTTCTTCATCCCTTCGCGGATCAGGATCTGCGCAAGGAGAGTGGCTGTCGTGGTGCCGTCGCCCGCCGCGTCGTTGGTCTTGGTGGCGACTTCTTTCACGAGCTGGGCGCCCATGTTCTCCGCCGCGTCCTCAAGCTCGATCTCTGTCGCGATCGTCACGCCGTCGTTGGTGATCAGCGGCGCGCCGTATTTTTTGTCGAGCACGACGTTGCGGCCCTTCGGGCCGAGGGTGATCTTAACGGTGTCGGAGAGTTTGTCGACGCCGCGAAGGAGCGCGTTGCGCGCTTCGATCCCATAAAGAATATTCTTTGCCATAATATCTTACCTCATGATTGATCCGATTCAGTCTACGATCGCCAGAATATCGTTTTGTCTGACGATGCTGTATTCCACGCCGTCCACCTTGACCTCGGTGCCGGCGTACTTGCTGCAGATGACCTTATCTCCGACCTTGACGGTCATTTTGATTTCCTTGCCGTCGACAAGCCCGCCGGGGCCGACAGCCACGACCTCGGCAAACTGCGGCTTCTCCTTGGCGGTGTCGGGGAGCAGAAGACCGCCCTTTGTGGTCTCTTCCGCTTCCGTCGCTTTTACAACGACTCTGTCTGCAAGCGGTTTCAGTTTCATATTGTTCCTCCTATGCTCTTTTCCGTTGCCGGAATATTTACTTTGTTTAGCACTCTTTTCATTCAAGTGCTAATCACGGTACTTATTTTACACGCCTCCTCCGAAAAAATCAAGTCTTTTTTCCTATTTTTTTGAAAATTCATAAATCTTTCACAAAGTAAATTTGCAATGCGGGTGCCCGTCTGCTGATTTTTTCCTTTTTCCTCCCAGAAGCGCCCTTTTTCGCCGATTCTGCGCCCGTCTTTTTTCCTCCTTTCCTTCATAAACTAAACGGATCCCGCAAAAAGGAGGCAAAACCGATGCTCGCCGGCGTGCTGAACCGTTCTTTTTTTGCCGCGGCCGTTCCCCTCTGTCTGATCCTCTGCTCGCTTTGGCTTCTCTTGCGGGCCGGCCTTTTCCCGGTCTTTTCCCCGCGGGTGATCCGCTTTGCTCTCTCCGGCAGGCAGGAGGGAGACGGCACCTCCCCGCTTTCCGCTCTTTTTTCCGCGCTTTCCGGCACGCTGGGGGTCGGCAATCTCTCCGGCGTGGCGCTCGCCCTCTCCGCCGGGGGCGCGGGCGCGGTTTTCTGGATGTGGGTCTCCGCCTTTTTCGCCTCCGTCCTCAAATACGCGGAGATCTCGCTCGCCGTCGCCTTCCGGCGTTTTGAGCGCGGCAAGCCGCACGGAGGCGCGCCCCTCTATCTCGCCGCCGCGTTCCCGGGGCGGGTCGGTCGCGTCCTCTCCCTCCTTTTTACCGCGTGCTGCGTCGGGAGCGCCCTTTTCCTCGGCAGCGGGGTGCAGTCGCTTGCCGCGGCGGAGATGGCAAAAGCGTCCTATTCCCTCCCCCCGCTCCTCTCGGGGATCCTCTTCGCGCTTTTTACGGCGCTCGCCCTCTCGGAGAACGCAAAGCGCCTCTCCGCCGTGACGGGGCGGCTTGTCCCGCTTCTCACCGTTCTCTATCTTTTCGTCACCCTGCGGATCCTCTTTACCCATCTCAGTCTCCTGCCGCCGCTCTTTTCCCGGATCCTCCGCGGCGCCTTCTCCTTCTCCTCCGCCGCGGGCGGGTGCGGGGGCTTTTTGCTTTCCCGGGCGGTGCGCTACGGCTTTGTGCGGGGGCTCGTCTCCAACGAAGCGGGCTGCGGGACCGCGCCCTTCGCGCACGCGGCCGCAAACCAGAAGTTCCCCGCCGCCCAGGGGATCTGGGGGATCGCCGAGGTGTTTGTCGACACGCCGCTTTTCTGCACCCTGACCGCCCTGACGCTTCTCCTCGCCTTTGACGGCGAGGTGCCGGACGGGACGGGGATGGGGCTGGTCTTTCTCGCGTTTTCCCGCCTGATCGGGGGCCTGTCCCGTCCCTTTCTTACCGCGGCGGTCTTTTTGTTCGCCTACGGGACCTCCGTCTGCCAGGCGTATTACGGCTGCGAGGCGCTTTTCCTCGTCAGCGCGCAAAAAAAAGCCCGGCGGGCGTTTCTTTTCTGTTATCTTCTCGTTGCGCTCGCGGCGCCTCTGCTGCCCGCTTCCCTTTTGTGGGAGTACGCCGATCTCTTTTGCTCCGCCATGCTCTGTCTCAACACCTCGGCGCTCTTTTTCCTCGGTGGAAAAACGCGCGCGCTGACGCGCGAGCTTCTCGCGGCGGTCAGCGCGGAGAGATCAGCGAAGAAAAGAGCGCGGCGCACCGCCCGGTCCGCTCCTCCGGCACAAGGACGGTCCAGCCGATCTCCGAGCGCGAGACCCCGAAAAAGGGGATCTCCGCCTCCCCGAGGAGCGCGAGGGCCCGTTCGCTGAAGTCGGGATCCTCCAGCCCGAGCCCGAAGAGGGTCACGGCGCCGCACGCCGCCGTTTCCGCGACCGGCATCCGGCCGGCAAGGATCCTCGCCCCGCAGGGAGGGAGCGCGCAGGAAAGTTCCCCGCCCCGCCAAAGAAAGAGAACGCAGGAGAGCGCCCCCGCCGATGCCGCCGCCTCTCCGAGCCGTTCCTCCGGCATCCTGCCGCGCAGTAAAATCAGCGGTTTTTTGACCAGAACCCCGCCCACCTTCCAACCGAAGCTCCTCGTTTTTTCCTTCACGGCGCACCCCCCTTTTATATTGACAGACTATGCGCCGTGTGATAAAATGTTTCTATCTATCAAACGAGGATACCGTTATGAAAAAACCGCGCTCCGTCCGCCCGATCAGCGTTTTGCTTGTGATCGCGATCGCGCTGACCTCCGCCTTGATCTGGAGCCAGTCCGTGAAATCCGTAGAGACTTCCTCCCAACAGAGCGCCCGGGTCACGGAGTTTGTGAGGCCGGTCCTGGAAAAAGTCGTCGGCAAGGGAAACGTGACCGACCGGCTCGTCCGCAAGACGGCGCACTTTTTTGAGTTTTCTCTGCTTGGCTGCGAGCTTTTTTGTCTCGCCCTCGCTCTCGGGCTTGCCGGCCGGCGGCTCCTCGCCGCCGCCTTTTACGCGCTGCTCGCCGCCCTCACGGACGAGACAATCCAGATCTTTGCCGAGCGCGGCCCGCTCGTTTCCGACGTGTGGATCGACTTTGCCGGCGCTCTGTGCGGGATGCTGGCCGGTTCCCTCGTCTATCTGCTCGTTCTGCTAATCAAAAAGAGGAAACGCCGCGCATGAAACGAACGTCTCTGCGCCTTTTCTCCCTCTTTCTCGCGCTTTTGCTGCTTGCGGGCTGCGCGGGCGCGAAAGAATACCGCCCGGCACAGGTCCGGTTTGACGAGAGCGGAATCCCCGTTTACGAGGGGAAAAGCTCCGCCGTCATGGAGGGAAACGAGCCGTCGTTTACCGACCGGCAGAAAAGCTCGCTCAACTCCTTTGAGATCTACGCGCCGCTCGACCCGCTCGGGCGGTGCGGTCCCGCTTTGGCCAATCTCTCCCGCGAAACGATGCCCACCGAGCCGCGCTCCTCGATCGGGATGATCAAGCCGACCGGCTGGCATCTCATCAAAAGCGAACGGGTCGACGGCGGCTATCTCTACAACCGCTGCCATCTGATCGGCTATCTTCTCTCGGGCGAGAACGCAAACGAGTGTAATCTCGTAACGGGAACGCGCGAGATGAACGTATCCGGGATGCTCCCCTACGAAACGGCGGTGGCCGACTTTATCCGGGAAACGGGGTATCACGTCCTCTACCGCGCCACGCCGCTCTTTGTCGGCGACGAGCTGCTCTGCCGCGGCGTGGAGTTAGAAGCTCTCTCCCTTGAGGACGGGGGCAAGGGGATCTCCTTCCACGTGTTCTGCTTCAACGTTCAGCCGGGCTTTGAGATCGACTACGCGACGGGAAAGGCGCGGGAGACCGCGACGTAACAAACGAAAAGAGAGCGCCGGGCGTCCTTTCGGACGTCCGGCGCTTTTTCATTGATCAGCCTTTTTTCTGTTCAAACATCCACTTCAGAACCTCGGCGTTGGCGCCGACCTCCTTGAAGATGGTGTGCCCTTTCCCGGCGTAGGGAGTGAGGATGACGTTATCCCCCGCGCCCGCCGTCTTGAGGGCGTTATACATCTTTTCGTTGCCCGAATAGGGGACGGTGGAATCCACGGTGCCGTGGTGGATCCAGATGGCAAGATCCTTGATCTCCGGCGCTTTGGCAAGGTCGCCGCAGCCCGCCACGATCACGGCGGCGGCAAAGCGGTCCGGGAACCGCCCCATCAGATCCCAGCAGGCAAAGCCGCCCATCGAATTGCCGTAGAGATAATACCGGGCGGGATCGGTGGAGAGCATCGCCGTCCAGTAGTCGAAAATCTCGATCGCCGTCTGCAGGCACGCCGCCGGTTTGGCGGTCGTGGTATAGTTGCCGACCTTATAGTCGCAGGAGACCCATTGGGTGCTGGTGCTGCACTGCGGCGCGATCATGATGACCTCGCCCTTATAGGCGGCGGAGTTCCGGATCCGCTTCAGGATCTCCGCGCTGTCGTTGGTGATCTGGGTGGTGTTGTTCGTACCGCGGGAGCCGTTACCGTGCAGGTAGAAAAGCACCGGATAGCTCTTGTCCGGCGTGTAATCGGCGGGCAGATAGATCTGATAGGGGAGCGAGAACTTCTTTGCCTCTTTGAGCGTGTTTGAATTGTTCCAGGCGCCCATCTTCAGTTCGGTCACGGCGGGAGGAGCCGTCTCCGGCTCGGTCTCCGGCGCCGTTTCCGGCTCGGTCTCCGCCTCGGTCTCCGGCACGGCGGTCGTTTCCGCCGGTTTTTCGGTTTCCGCGGGTTTCCCGCCCGCGCACGCCGTGAAAACGGACAACAGGATCAACGCGGAAAGAAGGAAAGTAACGATGCGCTTCATAAAAATCACCTCATATAGTGTTTGTCGTTTCCAGTATAACACGGCTCTTCCGCTTTTGCAAGAACCGGCGGAAGATCAGAGAAGAAAATCCGCTTTTTCGCGCAGAGAAAACGCCTCGGCGTAACGCTCCTCCATCGGGATCCATTCGGAGAAAAAGCGGGGCGCGAGATCGGGCGAGCGGGCAAGGATCCGCCGGCGCTGCTCGTCCGGCGAAACGTCCAGAAAGAGCGTTACGGAGTAAAAAGGAAAAAGATCGG
This sequence comes from Clostridia bacterium, assembly GCA_017450965.1. GTDB lineage: Bacteria > Bacillota > Clostridia > Oscillospirales > CAG-272 > RUG12395. The sequence continues at coordinate 29,584 of JAFSSQ010000048.1, read as the reverse complement.
GGTGCAGGGCGTAGGAGCCCTCCGCCAGAAGGACCGGCGCCCCGGAAAGGGCGCGGCTGCCGTTTTGCCGCTTGAGCGCGCAATCGTAGATCCCGTAGGAAAAGGGGTCTCCCTTCTTTGCCGCGCGGAGAACGCCGAGAAGACGCTCCCGGTCGAGATTGCCGCCCGGCTCGGCAAGGCGCGCTTCCGTCCGCATCGCGGGCGGGAGAAAGAAATCGTCGCAGTGGATCACGTCGGCGTCGAACGCGGCGGAGAGAAAGCGGGCGGCCGTCGTTTTTCCCGCGGCGGCGCGGCCGTCGATCCCGACGGCGACGCGTTCCCCCGCCGCAAGGCGCCGCTCGATCTCCCGGGCGGCAAAAAAGACGCGCGCCGCCGTGCGGGAAAGAACGCGGTAAGCCGGCCGGTAAGCGGCGCGGTATTCTTCACTGTGGGAAACGGGTCCGATCCCACTGGCGGCGTACGCCCGGAGCCCGACCGCCGCCTCCTGCGCGGAGACGCGGGGGAAAAGTCCGTTCCGCGCCGCGCGGAGGATCTCCCGCGTCTTCGCGGAGAATCCCGCCTCGCTCCCTCCGGCGGCTCCGTCCTCCTCCGAGGAAGCGGCAAAGAGCCGCGCCGCAAGGGAAAGGTCCGTTTCGCGAAACGCGGCGGCGTCCAGCATCAAACGGACGCGTCCCTCCCCGAGCGGGACGAAAAGCTCGCGCCCGTCCCGGCCGCAGGAGGCGTACTCCTCGCAAAGGCGCTCCCGCGCGGCGCCGCGCTCCGCGAAATGGCCGCATCCGAACTCGCTCTGGTACGCGAGCTTCATGAGATCGCGCAGGCGCATCTCCGGATAGCGGGCGGCGTGCTCCCGCAGGATCCCGTAAAAATCCATGGTTTTTCCTTTCAGCGGACGCCCCGGTAGAGCTCCGCCAGTTTGGCGTTGATCGGCGCGATCTGTTCTTCTGCCGTCTCCCGTCCCGCTCCGATCATCGCGTCCCACCCCTCGGGGTCGGTGAGAGCGGCGGTCGCATACGCGTAATCGCCGAAGCCGAAGAACTCTCCGAAATCGTAACTGTGCCGCCCGAAAAGGAGGGCGAGGATCTCGTCCTGCGTTTCCGCGCTTCCCTTTCCGGCGCCGCGGTAAAGCTCGATAAGCAGAGGACGGACTTCCCGGTTCGTCAGATACGCGAGCGCCTCGGTAACGACGCCCGTGCGTTTTGCGTTTTCCAGCAGATAGGGGGCGCAGATCATCTGCGCGGTGCGCGGATCGACGCTGCTTTCACACAACCGTCCCTCCTGTGCCGTCGGGTAAGGGAGAACGGAAAAGGAAACGCCCCGTTCCCGCAGTCCCGGCACGGCGGCAAGCGTCGTCAGGCAGAAAAGCGCGTTCCCGGCGGCAAAGGCGTTGTCCCGCTCCGCTTCCCACGCGCCGACCGCGTCCGTCTCCCGCTGCGGCGTATAGCAGAGCCCGGGATCCAGAAGAACGGAAGCGCACGCGGAGAAAGCACGCCCCGCGGACGCGTCGAGCGAAAGGGTGAAAAGCCCTTCCCCGTCCGTCCGTGCGATGCGAACGCCGGCGCCGTGCAGCGCCGCGAGCAAAGACCCGCTCGAGGTGATCACCGCGCGGCAAGACGCCGCGGGATCCGTCCGGGAGAGAACCTCCCGCGCCGTTTTTGCAAGGCTGTCCCAGGTGAAGCGGCCGGAAAGAACGCTTGCGTAAAGGTCGCTTATCTCTCCGTCCGTGAGAAGACCGTCAAAGGAAAGGACGCAGGCGGTACGCTCCGCCTGCGAGAGGAGCAGATCGCCGGAGGTAAAGAAGACGTTTTCCCACAGGGAAAGATCTTTTTCGGCGGAAGCGTCCCACCACTCGCGCGAGAGATCGAGTCCCGGAAGGGTCTTCAGATCCGAAAGAAGCCCGCAGCAGGCGAGGACCGCCGCGTCGTACGCGCCGACTGCGGCGAGGTCGTAATCGCAGGTTTTGGCGTAATAGGACTTAACGAGCGCGTCATACCCCGTTCCCCTCGTCGCGGGGGAAAGATAGCCGAAGCTTTCCTTTGTTTTGATCAGAATGCCGAGCGTTTCCTCCGCCGCGCGGTTGCGCCGGTAGAGCGCCTCGCTCAGAGCGGGCGTTTTCCCGTTTTCATGGGAAAAATCGTTTTCCGATCCGCCGCCGGCGACCAGGACGGTAAAGGTATAGCCGTCATAGTATGCGTCGTCGGGAATGGGAGAGGTAGGAGAGGCGGTGCTCTCCGGCAGGGCGCTCTCCGTTTCCGGCGCGGCGGAGCCGCCGCAGCCGGAGAAAACGGAGAGCGCGAAGATCAATACAAGAAGGAAAGAGCAAAAGCGTTTCATATCGCTCCGTCTTCCAGCAGCCGGAACACAAAGAGCGAGAAGTTGGCGGGGTCGAGCCGCTCCGCCTCGGCGGCGCGGCGCTTCGCCTCTTCTCTGTCGCCGAGCCCGAAGAGCGCAAAGGCGGCAAAGAGAGATCCTTTGACGGTATTGCGTTCCGCAAAGTTATATTCGAACGGGCAGGGGCAGGGAGAGCCGACGCCGTAGTAAGCGGGAACGTCCCGGTCGCGGATCAGCTTCTCTCCCGTTTCAAGCAGGTCGTGCAGGAGGGCGTCCGCTTCCTTTTCTTTGCCGGCTTCCCGGTACGCGAGCGCGCGGAAATAGGAGATCTCGGTCGGCGCGGCGTGATCGGTCTCGGCGGCCGACAGATAGCTTCTGTATTTTTTATCCGCTTTCAGCGCTTTGGCGGCCAGGGCGGCGCCGTAATTGAGGTGCGACTCCTGGGCGAAATAGTTCTTTTCCTCGCCGTAGCAGAGCGGAAAGGTAAAGCCCTTTTCAAACTCAGAGAGCGCCTTTTTCGGCTTGCCGTCGGCGAGCGCCGCAAACCCGCGGAGCGTGCAGAGCCAGGCGTGGTGGCGGGTCAGGTTCCCTTCCCCGCCCTCATAGGTGTGGAAGCGGTGCGAGAGCAGCACGTCCCGCGCCTCGTCGTAGCGGCCGAGCTCGGTGAGCAGGATGGACCGGTCGAGCGTGCAGTCGTCGCGGCGGGCGGAAAGGGCGGGATACGCCTCGTGCAGCGCAAGCCGCTCTTCAAGCGGTCTGCCCGCGTTTTTCTTGAGCTGAGCGAGCTCGTAGAAGATCCGGGCGTTGTCCGGCGCAAAGCGGAGCGCCTTCTCCAGCGCGTCGAGCGCTTTCCCGTAGTCCCGCCGCTTGTCGTAATAGGCAAGCCCGAGGTTGCGCCAGGCGGGCGCGAGGTCGGGGCGGCGGGAAACGGCGGTTTTCCATTCGGCGATCGCGTCTCCGTAGCGGCGGCGGTCGTAATAGAGACAGCCGAGGTAGTAATGCGCCATCGGGGTCCCGGCAAAGGAAAGAACGGCGATGTCCTCCAGCCGCGCGGGGAAGGTCAGCGCCCACCCGAGGGCCTCCGCCCGCTCGGCGAAGGAGCGGTCTCCGGTGAGATACGCTTTGTAATAGAGGATCTCCGGCTTGGCGGGATCCGCCTTGGCGAGCTCTGCGAGCGCCGCATCGGTCAGACCGGCGCGCGCGTAGTCGATCGCCCGGTCGATGTAATACTCGTGCTTATCCGGCTCCGCGCCCCACAGCGGATCGAGCGCGGCGATCTTTTCCTCGATCGCGGGATCGCCGGTGAGCAGGGATTTCAGCCGCAGGGCGGTCAGGTTGACGGCGTTGGCGGACAGACTGATCTCCAGTTTTTCCAGCGCGGCGGCTTTGTCCCCGCGTTTGGCGTCGAGCTCCGCGAGCGCGAGATAAGAGGCCGCCGCAAAGCGGTAGCTCCAGGAGGCGGCGAAAAAGCTGTCGTACGCTTCTTCGTCCCTGCCGAGATACCGGAGCGCGAGCGCCTTGAGATAATGCGCCTCGGTGTCCTCGGGGTTGAAGTTGCGCAGGCAGAGGCGTTTGAGCGCCCGGTCGGCGTATTCGATCGCCAGATCAAACTCCCCGCGCGCGAGCGAAACGCCCGCCATCGCGGTATTCGAGCGGGCGTCCCCCGGATCGCGGGAGAGCGCCTCGCGGTAATAATCGGTCGGCTCGTAGGCAAAATGCCGGTACTGCTCGAGGTGTCTGCCGTTGAGGTAAAGTTCCTCGTTCGTTTTGATCTCCTTCGGCGGCAGGGCTGGCTTGCGGGGCTCGATCGGCTTTTTCCCGCCTCTCTGATAATAGCGGTATCCGACCAGCTCCTTCCCCTCGGCGGAGAGGAAAAAAAGCGTCACGCGGGTAAAGTCGACCCCGCGGGCGGGAAGCTCCGTCTGAAAGACCTTGTCGGGCGCAACGTCGGCGCGGGTATCGAGAAGGACCTTGTCGCCTTCGCAAATGAGGACGCGGGCGTTTTTGAACACGCCGGTCGCGTAGATCCCCGCGTAGATCTTTGAGCCGCGCTTTTCCACGTTGACGGCGGCGTCGATCGTGGCGTTTTTGACCTCGCCGATCTCGCGCACCGGGTACCAGTACTGCTCAAAGACGCGGGTTTCGTAGGGCGCAAGCCAGGTAAAGTCCGGCTGATTGTCGGTATAAACGCCGGTCATCAGCTCGACGTAGTGCGAGCCGTCGTCGGTCAGGTTGGAGCACCATTTATCCCCGAAGGGGTGGTTGCCCCAGTGCCAGAGCTTTTTGCCGGGGGAGATATGATGGTCGGCAACGGTCACGATGCCGCAGTCCTTCCCTGCGTCGTAGCCGGAGATGAAGTCCGCGTCGCTCTGGCCTTTGGAAACAAGATAAGAGGACGGGACGTGGATGTTCGAGAGGTTGTGGATATCCGTTCCCTCGCCGAAATCGAAGGGGCGGGCGGTATGGTAAACGCCGCGGGCGATCGGCCACTCCAGCACGGCGCGGCGGTCGTGGTCGTTGACGTATTCCACGTCCGGCGGGAAAACGACGCGGTAGTCCCGGTTGATCTCAACGGCGAGGTTGGCCCACCACATGACGGGCTGCGCGACGGGCGTGCGGTTGAAAAGACGCACCTTCGCCTTGAAATAGGAGCGGCCCGGCTCGATCGTAACGCCCGCCATCCCCTTCATACGGTAGAGGGGATCGACCTCGCCGACCCAGACGGTCTTTTCTCCGTTTTCCTCGGTGATCGCGGACTCAAGCGGCATAAAGGTCGTGGGGCGGTGGTGCTGCGGCCAGTTGAACTCGATGCCGCCGGAGACCCACGGGCCGGCCAGTCCGACCATCGCGGGCTTGATCACCTTGTTATAGTAAATAAAGTCGTAGCCCGTGGTCTTGTCGAGCGCGCGCTGGACCTTCCCGCCGATCTCGGGCAGGACCTCGAGATAGATGTACTCGTTTTCCAGGATCGCCGCGCGATAGGTCACGTCCTGCTTTTCATCGCTGATCTCGGTCGTGAAGGGGATCGGGTAGAGCCGCCCGCTTGCGCCCTGATACGGCTTTTTTTCAAAAAACATCGGAAGGTCTTCCGGCTTGCCCGGCTTGTAGGTCGGGATCACGATATCCTGATACCGGACCGTTGCGTCCTCTTTCTTTTTCATCTTTCGTTTCCTCACTTCGTAAGACTTTTGTAGATTTCGTTTGCCATCAGTTCATACCCGACGTCGGTCAGATGGATCCCGTCGGTATAATAGCCGCTCGACGCCTTCGCGTACGGCGCGGTGGCGGTGTGAAGGTCGATCAGCTCGGTCCCGAGCTCCCCGGCGACGGCCCGGATCTCGGGGAGGATCAGCTCGGCGAGGTTCTTTTTACGCACCGCCGCATCGTACCGGTCGACGCAGAGGATGAGATAGATCCTCGGCGAGGAGGAAAGCGCCTGATAGCTTTTGACCAGCGAGGCAAGCTCCCGGTGGAACTTGGCGGCAACGTCGGTGTTCTGGTGGGCGACGTACGCGTCGTTGGTGCCGAGCATGATCACGACCGCGTCCGGCTGATAGGAGAGACTGGCGCGGTATTCCGCCGTCTCCGTGTAGGCGACGCTCGCGTCGCTCGCGTACTTGTATTCCTCGTTTTTGTTGTTGATCGCATAGGCGCGGGAACGGCCGAAGTTGCGCACCGTCGTCCCGGTCCCGAGCAGTTTTTGCAGCAGGACGGGATAGGAGGTCTTGGTGCGGTCGGAAGCGCCGACGCCGTAGGTGATGCTGTCGCCGACGCAGGCGATCTTACGGGGCAGGGCGGGTTTTTCCGTCTCCGGGGTCGTCTCGGGCTCGGTTTCGGGCTCGGTTTCGGGCTCGGTTTCGGGCTCGGTTTCGGGCTCCGTTTCGGGCTCGGTCTCCGGTACCGTATCCGGGAAGGCGGCGGGCTGCCCGGTCTGCGTCCCGGCAGCCGGCCCTCCCGAAGAAGGAGCGCAGGCGGCAAGGACAAGGAGCGCCGAAAAGAGGAGGATCAGCAAACCTTTCTTTTTTATTTTCATATCCGAAGTCATCTCCTTTTGGTTTTCAGTATTATCCTACCACGGTCGGGAGAGAGTTGCAAGACCAATCTTTTCGCCAAACCGGGCCGCGGTTTTGTCCTTGACAACCTTTTCTTCCTATTGTATAATCAAACTGAAGACGATCGAAGATCGGAGGGCAGGAATGAACGCTTATCTCCTGATCCAGAAAAACAACGCGGATACGCACTGGACCTCGCTTTATATCCGCGGGATCAAGCTGGAAGCCAAAAGCAGAGGCTACGACCTGATCTGCGGCGAATCGGACGGGGAAACGCTCCCGCCCGCGTTTGAGAGCGCTTCCGTCGTGCTTTGCGCGGGCGCCTCCTTCGGCTGGATGAAACTGGTGACCGAGATGCTCCGCTACCGCGGGAAAAAGCCGGTGTTAGTCGGCTGCGCCCACCAGAACGGGATCATCGCCTCCGGCTTTTCGGTGGCGGATTACGAGCTGGCGACCTTCGACGTGCTCAATTACTTCTATCAGTACAACAAAAAGCGGGTGGCTCTGCTCGGCATCAATTCCGACTCGGCGGCCGACCTTTTAAAGATGAAGGCCTTTCTTAATTACCGGAACGGCGTGTTCGGGTATGACGACGTTTTCTTCTTCCGCGGCCAGACGCGCAACGTGTGCGAGAGTCTGATCCCCCTGATCTCCTCCTACGACGCCGTGATCAGCGCCAACGACGTGACCGGCCTGATGCTGGTCAAAACGCTGGAAAAAGCCGGCGTGAAGATCCCGGAGGATCTCTTTGTCGCCAGCTTCGGCGATATGACCTACCGCAGCAACCTTTCCTCCCAGCTGACCGTCGCGGTGCTGGACAGCGTAAAGGTGGGGCGCAAGGCCGTCTCGATCTACGCGGACGTTTCCGCCGATCCTTCTCTCTCCTATATCACGATCAAAAACCGCTGCGAGATCGATATCCGCCGCTCCACCGGCGTTCTCCCCTTCAACATCCCGCCGCAAGCGCCGGAAAAGCGAACGCCCCCTCCCTTCGATCTCTATGCGGACGGCCCTCTGACCGATATGATGCTCGCCGAGCAGATCTTTTCCGATTGCGACGCGCTGGATCTTGAGATCCTGCTCTGGATCCAGAAGGGCAAAAAGAACGCCGACGTCGCGGAAATCCTGCACACGTCGGAAAGCACGGTCAAGTACCGGATCAAGCGGATGCTCACGCGCGCCCGCCTTGCAAGTCGGAAAGAACTGATGGCCATAATGTCCGCTTATTTACGATAATTCCCCCTTTGTTTTTGATTTTTTTGAATTATTTGCGGCAGGGTCTTGCATTTTTTCTTTCTTTGTGGTATGATAACGGCACCTGTTATCAGGCGCCGTTTTCTTTTTTCAGGAGGTCATGATGGCTTACGATCCTTCTCTTTTAGATACGTTTGCGGAGCATTCCGGGCTTTTTGTCGATCTGGTGGAAAGCTGCCGGAATCATTACGTAATCTCTCCTTCCGCCTTTTCGAACAACTATATCAAACGCGGACTGCGCGAGGCGGACGGAACCGGCGTCATCGCCGGTATCACGCGGAAAGGCAACGTGCACGGGTACATCGTCTCCGAGGGGGAGCGTATCCCCGCGCCGGGCGAGCTCTTTTACTGCGGATACAACGTGGAGGATCTCGTCAACTCCTTTATGTCCGAAGGGCGGTTTGGCTTTGAGGAGACGGCGTTTCTCCTTCTCTTCGGCCACCTTCCCTCCGAGGAGGAGCTCGACTCCTTCGACCGGATCATGGACGCCTGCCGTTTCCTTCCTCCCCGCTTCACCGAAGATATCATCATGAAGGCGCCGTCCACCTCCGTGATGAACAAGATGGCGACCGGCGTTCTGGCGCTTTACGCCTATGACGACAATCCGGACGACTCCTCTCTGGAGAACATCATGCGCCAGAGCATCGAGCTGATCGCGCGGCTCCCGATCATCGCCGCTCATTCCTACGCCGTCTACCGCAACGTGTTCCGGGGCAAGAGCCTGACGCTGCACAACCCGCGCAACAATCTCTGCACGGCGGAAAACTTCCTGCGGGTGCTGCGCTCGGACAAATCCTATACCGACGAGGAAGCGAAGCTGCTGGATCTCTGCCTCGTTTTGCACGCGGAGCACGGCGGCGGCAACAACTCGACCTTTTCCACCCGCGTCATCTCCTCGACTGGGTCGGACACGTACAGCGCGATCGCGAGCGCGATCTGCTCCCTCAAGGGTCCCCGCCACGGCGGCGCAAATATCAAAGCCCAGCAGATGTTTGACGACGCCAAGGCAAACATCCTCAACCCGAAGGACGACGGAGAGGTCAAGGACTATCTCGTCAAAATCCTGAGGGGCGAAGCGGGAGACGGCAGCGGCCTCATTTACGGAATGGGACACGCCGTTTACACGCTCTCCGATCCGCGCGCCGTGACGCTCAAGCGTTATGCCCGTTCCCTTGCCGAAAAGAAAGGGTACGGCGCTGATTTTGAACTGCTGGAGACGATCGAGCGGCTGAGCCCCGGGGTCTTCCACGAGGAACGCCGGATCGAAAAGCCCCTGTGCGCCAACGTCGACCTCTACTCCGGGCTCGTCTACCGGATGCTCGGTATCCCGACCGAGATGTTCACGCCTCTCTTTGCCATCGCGCGTGTGGCCGGCTGGTGCGCGCACCGGATCGAGGAAGCCGCGCAAAGCAAGATCATCCGTCCCGGTTACAAGTGCATCGCCAAAGAGACCCGCTACGTTCCGCTCGCCGAGCGAAGCTGACCGTGAAACGCGAGCCGCTCCTTATCAGCGCCTGCCTGCTCGGGTACGCCTGCCGCTACGACGGAAAAAGCGTCCCCGCTTCCCTGCCGGACGGGCTCTCGCTCCGCTACCGGCTGATCCCCGTCTGCCCGGAGCTGGCGGGGGGACTCTCCCTCCCGCGCCCGCCCGCGGAGATCGGAGCGGACGGCGAGGTAACAACAAAAGACGGGCGCTCCGTTACCCGTGAATACCGCGAGGGGGCCATGCGCACGCTGGCGCTTGCCCGCTCCCTCGGCTGCCGGAAGGCGCTTTTAAAGGAAAAAAGCCCCTCCTGCGGGGTACACTTCATCCACGACGGTATTTTTTCCGGCCGGACGGTCCCCGGCCGCGGCATGACCGCCGCTCTGCTCGCGGAAAACGGGATCGCCGTTTTCTCGGAGGAGGAAGCAAACAATCTCTGATCAAAATCCGAACGCCGCCTGTCCAAAAACAGGCGGCGTTCTTTTTTTGTTCAACTTTCGGAAGCGCTGAGCATCTCCCTAAGCTCACGCAGCGTCGAGGACAGCGGCTCGGGGTATGCGTCCGGATCGGGGATCTGATCCGGGGAAAGGTCCGCGCCGAGCGCGCGCAGATCTCCGAACGCGGTGATCGCCAGATCGAGCAGACGTTCCAGTTTGAAATCTCCGCCCGTCGCCGCCTCCCGGTAACGGCGCAGGACCGTCTCCGCCTTTTCGGAGCTGAGAAGGCCCGCTTCCACGCAGCGGTCCGCAAGCTGCTCGACGAGACTGTCCGCCGCCTTGCCGAACAGGATCGTCCCGTTAACGCGGTCAAGGATCCGCGCGCAGGTGAGGATCACGTCTTTGTCAGCGACGGGGTCGAAGTCCCCGTCGAGGACGTTGAGCTGCCGCAGAGCGGCCGCATCCTTGGCCGTTTCGACCAGCGCCGCTTTTTCCCGCTCCCGCTCCTCCGGCGTAGCGGCCGAGAGAGCGGAACCGTCCGGAAAGTCAAGCCCGGAGATCTCCTCCCCGAGTCCCAGAGAGGAGAGCACGCTGTCGATCACCGTCCCCGCGGCGGCCGCGGAGAGCTCGTCCAGACTGCGGGAAGCAAAAACGGTATCGATCAGCGCGCCGAGCGTTTCGGGATCGTCGAGAAGCGCCTCGGGCGAACCGTTTTCGCTGAAGAGAGTCATATACCCTTTTTCCGCGAACAGGGCAAGCGTGTTTCCGACGGAAAGGTAGAGATCGGCGACGGTTTGACTGTCCGCGGTTTCGATAAGCGAAAGGATCGCGCCGGACAGGACGTTCCCGTCCTCCCCGTCAGCGGGAAAGTCGACGCCGAGCCAGGATTCGCCCCCCTCCCGGGCGGAACGGATCGATTCCGCCGCGAGGAGCCCGACGGCGCGCCCGAGCGCGGACCCGGACATCTTTTCCGCGATCTCACGGATCACGGCGGCGTCCTCTTTATCCCACGTTTTCGGGTCTTTCTTGACCAGACCCTCGGTTTCAAAGAGGAGCGTGCCGACAAGCGAGGTCTCTGTTTCATCGGCGAGGCAGACCGTTTCTCCCGCCGCGTCGACCTCGGTCATACCGGAGAACAGCGAATACGCGCCCAGCGCATCCATCGCGCCGTCCCCCTTTTCTCCCAGGACGGTGAACGATTTTTCCTCCGCGGGAAGATCCGATTTTTCCAGAACAGAGCGCGCCATGACGCCGTATCCGTAAAGCGGCAGCGCGACCGCCGCGACAAAAAAGCAAGCGGAAAAAAGGCCGATCAGCGTGCCGGCGATCCGGCTGACGGCGGGCATCGGCTTGTCCTTCGGTTCGAGCCGGCGGAAGACCGCAAGGCATACAAGAAGCGTGAGGAAGGCGAAAAGAAGAAAGAGGAGCAAAAAGAAGACGGGCGCGGTAAGCGCGGACAGGATCCCCTTGAGAAAAGCGGCGATCTCTTGCGGAACGGACGCAAAGAGCCCCTCCTTTCCGGCGACAAGCAAGCCGGTTGAGATCAGACCTCCGCCCAGGAGACGGGCAAGCGGCGGCGCGAGGAAATAAGCGCCGACAGCCGAGAGGAGAAGCGTACCAAAGCGGATCAGCGCGGTCTTCCACCCGCGGAACAGGGAAACAAGGCAGAAAAGCAAAACAAAAATCGCTGCCGTGATCCAAAAGATAAGAGCCGGATTCATCGTTGCGGTCTCTCCTTTCAGGCAAAGGATCCTTTCCTTTGCACTTTTCTTTTATTATACACCTTTTTCCCGAAAAGTCTACCCTTTTGGAAAAAGAGAAAAGGGAGACGTAAAAGCGTCTCCCTTTCTGCGTTTTAGCCGACCAGACCGCTGCGCTCGATGCCCTGAACGAGGAACTTCTGGCAGAAGAGGTAGAGAACGACCAGCGGAGCGATGATCATCAGTCCGCAGGTATTCCGGATCGCCGACTCGAACAGGTTCTTGCCCGCGTAGCTTGTGGAAAGCGAGCTGGGGATCTGCACGATATCCGGCATCAAAACCAGTTTTCTCGCGTTGGCAAAGAACAGATCCGTATAGAAGTTATCGGTCCACTGCCAGCAGAAGGCAAAGAGGAAGATGGTGACCATCATCGGGACAGAAAGCGGGATGATGATCTGGCAGAAGGTACGGAAGGTGCCGGAGCCGTCCACGTAGGCGGACTCTTCCAACTCGTCCGGAACGCCGCGGTAGAACTGCCGCATCAGGAAGATGTAAAGGCCGTTCTTGAACGCGAGACCCGTGATGGAGAGCAGGATCAGAGGCCAGATCCCGTTATCGCCCGTCAGGTTGACAAGGAAGGACTGATTCCAGGCGCCGAGCTTGTTGAGCAGCCCGAAAAGCCCGAAAACGTCGAAATAACGGAAGTGCATATACATGGAAAGCTGGACCGTGCCGTGCGGGACGACCATCGTGATGATGACCGCGAGCATCAGCGCCGCGTTCCCTTTGAACTTGAACTTGGCAAGTCCGTAACCGACGAGGCAGCAGATCAGCGTCTGCGCGATCGCGGTCGAGAAGGAAACGAGGAAGGTGTAGGCAAACGCCTTCATGTACTGGTTCTCAACGAAGATCGCCTTGTAGGTGTCGAGCGTCCAGTGCTTCGGGATCAGGAAGACCGTAACGTCGATGAAGTCCTCCTGGCCCATCAGCGAGCCTGCGATCTTGGCAAAGAAGGGGTAAAGGATGACGTAGGAGATACCGAGAAGCAGGATCAGACGGAAGGCGTACCAAACGACGTTGGTAAGGAAATAGGTATTGAGGAACTTTGCCTTCAGTCTTTGGAGGAGAGGCGTACGCTCAAACTCGACCTTGATCTTGTTCTTGGATTCTTTCATGACTTTCGCCGTGGTCGCTTGATTGTTCATACTCTTCTCACCTCCTTAATCCTTTCTCTGATAGAAGACGTAGGCTCTTGCGATCAGCGCAAACAGACCGATGATCAACAAAACGACGAGGAAGTACATCCACGCCATCGCGGAGGAGACGACCTCTCCGTTCTGGCCGTCGCCGCGCGTCGCTTCGATCAGGCGCATGACGGCGTTGTCTTCACTTGTGAAGGAGTCGATGACCGAGTAGATCGCGTTGACAAGGATCATCGGGCTGATCATCGGGAAGGTGATCTTCCAGAAGGTCTCCCACGCGGTCGCGCCTTCCATCTTGCAGGACTCGTAGATCGCGGGAGAGATGGACTGAAGTCCCGCCAGGAAGATCAGCATCTGGACGCCGGAACGGTTGACGATGTTGAAGATGTTGTTGATGATGTCCTTGACCGTATCGACCAATCCCTCGCCGATCTTCATCCCCGCGAACAGCTTTTCGATGTCCATGGCGTCCACGATCTGGGAGGTGGTACTCTCTTTCGTCCCGGTATCGATCGAGGCGCCCGCATCCGTCATGTATTCCAGCATATCGCTGGAAGCGTCGATCTCCGCGATCAGACCGGTGGAAAGAATGACCGGAATGAAGAAGATCGCACGGAACGCGGCGCGGCCGATCATCTTCTGGTTGAGGAGGATCGCCACAAAGAGGGAGAAGATCACGATGGCGGGGATATCGACCAGCATCCCGCCGATCCCTTTAACGAGGGTCTGGGTGAAGTCCGGGTTGGTAAAGAGCGCCTCGCGGTAGTTCTCAAAACCGACGAACTCCAGATGATAGGTGGCGCCCCTGTCGCGGACGATGTGACTGAAACTGTACTGGATCGAATTGAAGATGATGGGAAGATAGATCACCAAAAAGCCGACGATAAAGGGAAGGCAGAAAAACCATCCGGCGCGGGATCTTCTCTTCTCCAGAGAGTGATTCTGGCGGCGCTTGGGCGCCGCGGCCGCTTTGGCGGCAGGCTGTGTCGCTGCGTTATTCATTCTGTCTGTCCCCCTTTCATCCTATTTTGACAAAACTGTATTTGTCAATGGTGTACTCTTTGCCGTCTTCATCCCACGTTTTGATGGTAAAGTCGTTGTAGTTGATGAGGAAGCTGACCTTGTCGCCGTAGGTGACCTTCACGACCGTACCGTCCTCGGTGGTGTACTTGGTGGTCACGTAGCTCCCGTCTTCCTGGAGACCGCCGACCGTGACCTTGACCTCGGGCTTTTCGGGGACGTCCGGCTTGATCTCGAGACCCGCCTCGATCTTCCCGTCGAGGTAATCCTGTCTCATCTGACGGATCATCGCGATATAGGCGTTGCGGAGCTGCGTGTCGTAGAGTTCGTTTGCCGCGTCCTCCGCCGCTTTCAGATCCGCTTCGATCTCGTCCGCGTCCGGGATGCGCTCGCCCTGAAGGAAGGCGTGTCCCGTGATGGGCGTGGTCTGGAGAGAGCCGATCGCGTCGTTGAGCTTATTGTACTGCTCGACCAGTTCCTCGCGCCAGATGTCGTACCGGACGGAATAATACTTGGAGAGAGAGACGCTCTCTTTGAGGAGTTCGGTGTTATCGTAGGAGAGGATGAAGTAGAGCGCGGAGCCGTTTTCGATCGCTTTGAGGATCGCGTAGTCGATATCGCCTTCCATATTGATCGGCGTACCGGCGAAATTAAGGTATCCGTGCAGCACGACCCCCGCAAACGGAACGGAAACGCTGGTCAGCGCGTACCGGCTGCTCTGGAGCGAAACGCCGAGCAGATGCTCGAGATACTTGAGGGTGTAGGCGTTGCCGCCTTCGCTCATGATGCTCGGATACTTTTCCTCGATCTTCTCGAAGAACTGGGTCACGAGCGCCCGGCTGTCCTCGCGGTTATACGGCTCCTCGGTATCGAAGTCGGAGTTGAGGTCGTTGCCGAGCGAGGCCACCGAGATCGACCCGAGATCGTACTGAGAATACTTCGGCTCGAACTTCTCGAAGAAGTAGGAGTAGGCGGAGGGAGAGACGAGCAGACCGACGGAATCGTAGGTACCGGAAACGCCGTTGTAGACGACCTTGTAAACGTACTGGTCGTTGATCGTCTTGGTCGCGTGTTTCTTGAACTTAAACCCGTCGCCCGTCTTGATCCTGGAGACGGAGGTAAAGTCGAAGTCCGGATAGACCCCGAAGCCCTTTTCCTTCGCATAGGCGACAAGATCCTCAAAACCGTCCTCGCCGCCGACCGACTTGGCCCATTTGACGGTGGAGGGAACGGTCTGGCCGTACATATCGCCGTTGGCGTAGCCGGTCAGCTTGAAGTTGATATTGGAGATGCCGGCGGCGGAAAGCTCGTCGTACATCGTCTTGATGTCTTCAAAGGAGGTCAGCGCCACGTCGACCTCGATCGGCATCGAGAGGATCTTCTCTGTCTTGGAGATGGATCCGAAGGTCTCGATGTAGAGCGGCATCTGATCCGCAACGTCGCTGCTTGTCAGCGGCGTCAGGGCCCCGCTCTTCTCCAGATAGTCGCGGTAGGCCTTTGCCATCCCGAGCCAGGAGGTCTCGTAATACTGTTCAATTCCCTTTTCCTCGGCCAGAGCGGGATCGGTCAGCATGACGAAGTTCATCGTCAGGTTGCCGACGTACTTGCGCTCGGAAACGACCGTGATCGCCGAGGAAGAGCCGACGGAGATGGAGGAGGAGAGTTTGTACTGGTCCTTCGGCCGGGGCGTGAACTTGGTGATCACCGAATAGAACTTGTGCGTGGTGCTTCCGCTCGTGCTCATGATG
Organism: Clostridia bacterium; assembly: GCA_017450965.1. Lineage (GTDB taxonomy): Bacteria > Bacillota > Clostridia > Oscillospirales > CAG-272 > RUG12395. Next base: position 14,360 of record JAFSSQ010000048.1, on the reverse strand, counting down.
GAGACGAGCGCGTCGCCCTCTTCAATGATCGCCAGAAAGCCCTTAGGCTGCCGGCGCGTTTCCTTGACGAAGCGGATCTGCTCGACCTGGGTCTCTTCTCCGGTTTCCGGATCGATCTGCGGGACAAGCACCGTTTCCTGGCGCTGTTCGGTCTTCTCGGTGTTTTCCACGATGCCGAACACGGGGAAACGCATCGTCTCGGAGCGGCTGCCCTCGATGGTGATGTAGGCGTAGTCGGTGCCGTACATCGAGCCGGAGATGTTGACGCTCTTGCCGACGTAATCCTCAAAGCGCGTCAAAGCGCCGCTGCCGTCGGGGAGGAAGTTGTAACCGGTATACTCGTTGCTGCCCGCGCCGATGTACGGAAGGAGCTGGAACTCTTCGAGCTTGTAGTTCGTTTCATCGTAGCGGATGCCGTTGGCGGGGAGACTGACCTTCATACCCGTATCGGTCAGCGAATACTCCAGCGCCAGCTTGAAGAGCGCCGGCTCGACCGACGTGCCGGTGTACTCGGTCTCCTGATGATCCTTGTCCATGTCGTCGTAGGTGTACTCGGGCGCGTACTCCTTGATCGCGGCTTCGATCTTGCCGAGCTCGCGCTGGGTCACGCTGGAGTCGAGTACGTAGATCGCCAGTTTCTTTTTCTTCGTAACCGGGAACTTCGTCTGCATATCGACGATCACGCGCTCGGGAAGAGAGGTGTTGTTCGGATCATACAGAATGTACTTGTAGATCACCTGCTTGGAAAGGAAGGGGAGGTTCTTTTCCGCCTCTTCCGTCCTGCCGGCTTCCACGTATTCGTCCCAGCCGGGGAGCTTGCTGAAGATCATCTCCTCCATGCGCTCCACGCTGATCTGCCGCGGAACGAGATAGGAAGACTCGGAACGGCCGATGGTGTACTCCACGCGGATGCCGCCCTTGATGTCTTTGATCAGGATCTGCTCGTTCATCGCAGCCTGCTCGTAGCTGGTATAGGTCTTGACGGCGCCGGTCAGATCGGAATACTTGATGATGACCTGCGACATCAGTTCCATTTTTTTCGCGTCCGTGGTACCGGTGGTATAGACGTCGTACGGGTTGGTGGAAAGGACCTGCCCGGACTTTCTGTCGTAGCAGTAGACCTCGCCTGTCCACGGCTCGGCGTAGAGGGAGTAGCGGTCGTTATACAGATACCGCTTCATCGTGTTGAGTTTGGCCTCGACCGTTTTGAAGGTCGTCTTGATATAATCTTCGTTGAGCGAATCCGCGACCTTTTCCTCAAAGCCGTCGTCGTTGAGCTTGGAGGGGTCGACCGCCGGCTGTTCGGGGTCTTCTTCCGGATCGGTCCCTGTCTCGCCGGGGGCCTCTTCCGTCTCGCCGGGAGCGGTCGTTTCAGCGGGGTCGTCTGCGAGCGCGGGGAAGGTAAACGCGCCAAACGCCAAAATCAGCGCCAGAAGCGCGGAGAGAATCTTGATCGTTTTCATGCTTTTCTCCTTCCCGTGTCAGACTCGATAACTGATCTCTTCGATGATCGCGGAAACGAACCCGACCATCTTCTGGACCAGCATCGTAAAGAGGAACGCAACCGACATAATGACGGCCATTCCGAGGATCGTGCCGAGTGAAACGAGGATGTTTTTGCCCATGGAGTAATCGTGCGTGACCATCATGCCGAAAAACAGCAGCAATCCGACCCAAACGTAACCGAGATTGAGAAGGAAGCTGACGATCCCCGCCTCTTCCGCCGTAACCACGTTCGAGAGGATGGTGGACAGGATCACAAAGATCGGCAGAGGAGCCAGCGCGTAGCAGGTCGCGACAAAGACGTCCTTGTAGCTCCCTTCCCCGTCAAAGAGGGTGGTCAGGCACCAGTTGGCGGTGACCCAGAGGAAGACGGGAATGAGAACGGTGCGCGCCTGCGCAAAGAGCGTGGAGTAGGAGCCGAGGGAGTTGACGATATAGCCGCGGCCGATCCCGTTGTAGAAGAAGCTGAGGATGACGACGGCGAGGATCAGCACGCCCGCCCGGACCGAGCCGCGTCTCTCGTGCTTCAGATCCCAGAACCCGTCAAATGGGTGCAGGATCACGTGGAAGACGAAGAGCAGCTCCTCCTTGAGAGAACGCTTGCCGAGTTTGATCGCGGTCTTTTCGTTGACCTTCGTTGCGTACTTGGAGAACTTGACGAGCAGGATCGCAAGGACGATCACGACGACCGGGATCAGAAGGATGTACTTGGAGAGCCATTCCTTGCGGATCTCCTTGTACGAGGTGGAATAGTTGGAGGTATCGTACGCGCTGCGGTAATACTCCAGAGCCTCCTCGTACTTGCCGTCCCGGTAGAGGGACTGGCCGATGCCGATATAGGCGGAGTCGTAGTTACTGTTGCGCTTTAAGATCTCCGTCCAGTCCTCGATCGCTTTGTCGTACTGGTGGGCGTTCGTGTTCGCGATCGCGGAGATCAGCGTGTCGCCGTACTCGGTGCGCTTGTAGACGGTAAAGCTCTTCTGGCTGGAATCCAAGAGGATCAGCTTGTCGCCCTGATAGTCGCAGGCCTTGACCGTCTTGAGGTTGCCGAGCTGGGAGCCGCTGTTGCCGAAGGCGAAGAGGAGGTTGCCGTTGTAGTCGTAGGTGTAGCAGCGGGAAAACTTCTGGTCGATGATCGTCCAGGTCTTTTCCGGCCCGATCGCCACGTCGACGATCGAAGAGGTCCCGCGGAGGTTTCCGCCCGGATCGTAGAAGCCGTTGCGCTTCATGATCTGATCGCCCGAGGGGTTGAGCAGCTTGACGGGAGAATAGGTCCCTTTCTTGGAACGGACGGCGCCGGCGCGGTCCTTCGCGTCGATGTTGTCTGTCGTAACGTAGATGAAGTTCTCATCCGTGATATTGATGTTGTTGAGCTCGGTCGGGATGTAGGACTTCTGCTGCGCAAGCTGTTCCTCGGTCTGGAACCGGCGCCATACGATATCCACAATATTATAGGAAACGTTCTGCGCGCCGATGAAACCGGTGAAGTCGCCCTCCTCGGACATGACGATAACGCCCTGATAGGTGGTGGAGGAAACGACGTAGATGCGGCCGTAGCTGTCAACGGCGCAGGCGACCGGCTTGTAGATCGCGTCCTCGCCGAACAGATCGGAGTTCGGCTTCTGGATGATGCGGCGGAAGCTGAAGTTGCCTTTGGCGTCCGGATGCCGGTCGAAGATGACAATGCGGTTTGCGTTGGTATCGCAGATGTAGATGCTGTCCTCCGTCGTGAAGATCCCCTTGCAGCCGGAGAACGAGTCGTTGACGCCCTGGTCGTTCTGGAAGGTCTTGATCTCGCCGATCAGCTTGTAGTAGCGGTCAAGAACGACGACCTTCGATTTTCCGGAGCCGGAGTCGACGAGATAGACGTTTCCGTCGCAGTCGACGTGCAGATCGGCAAGCTCGCTGAAATCAGCGGAGAGACCCATGTAGCGGTAATCCACGCTGACGTCCGGCACGTACGCGTCCGGCGAATAGAGGGCGTTGGCCGCCTTCGCCATGAAGGTATGCGTCTGGTACGGGGTCGCCGCGTCCGCCGCGGTCGGGAAAAGCATCACAAGAAGAAGGACAAAGGTGAGTATTCTGACGATTTTTTTCATATTCTCTTCCCTCCTTTAATCCTTCATCCCGCTGGTGCCCATCGTTTCGATGATGTTGCTCTGGCAGATGATGAAGATGATGATCGGGACGATCATCATGATGACCGTCGCGGCGGCGCCGGCGCCGGAACGCGCGATACCGCCGGATACGATCTGCTGGATCGCGTAGTTGAACGATTTGTACTGCTCGCTGTGGATGTAGATGGAGGAGCCCGCGTTCCAGAGGTTTTTGAAGGTCTCGACGATCAGGGTGAGCCAGCCCGGCTTGACCATCGGCATCGCGATGAGCCAGAAGGTCTTGAGCTCCGAGCAGCCGTCCAGACGAGCGCTCTCCAGGATCTGGTCGGAAACGTGGGATTCCATGAACTGCTTCATCAGGTAAAGGCCGAGGGAGGTAGCCAGCGCCGGCACGATCCTCGCCCAGAGCGTATCGATCAGGCCGAGGGCGCTCATGGTGATGAAGTTGGCGATCGCGGTGACCGTTTCATGGAACATCAGGGAGTAAACGATCAGCTGGAAGATCCATTTGCGTCCCGGGAACTTGATCTTGGCAAGCGAGTACGCGGCAAGCGAGGAAACGAAGAGGTTCCCGAAGGTGCCGGTCAGCGAAACGAAGATCGTGTTGAAAATGTAGCGGGAGAAGGGGACCCAGCTCTCGTTCATCAGCGAGAAAAGGTCGGTGAAGTTCTCCAGCGTGGGGCTGACCACGTAGAACTTCGGCGGGAACATAAAGATCTCGTCAAGCGGTTTGAGCGATTGCGCGATGACGTAGAACATCGGCAAAAACATCATCACGCCGAGGAGAGCAAGGAGGATGAATATTCCGACGTCGCCGCCCTGCGAACGGTTGAGGACGACGCGGTGGCTTCTGGTTCTTAATCTTGCCATATCACTTACCTACCTTACTGAGCAGTTTCTTGATGATCAGGTTGGAGCCGACCATCATCACAAACAGCACGACGGCGATGGTGGAGGAATAACCGACCTCGTATCGCTGCCCGCCGTAGTCTTGCAGGTGGTTCATGATCGTATGCGCCGAATAGTTGACGGAGGGAAGTCCGCACAGGTCGGTCACGACCTGGCCGAATCCGAACGCCTTGGTGATCTGGAGCACCGCGCCGAACATCAGCTGCGGGCCCATCTCGGGAAGGGTGATGTACCAGAGCTCCTGCCACCGGTTCTTGATCCCGTCCACGGCCGCCGCCTCGTAGTGAGAACGGTCGATGCCCTGGAGACCGGCGATAAAGGCAAGGAACGCGGTACCGAGCGAGGTCCAGAGCGCAACGGCGATACAAAGCGGCATCGTGTACTTTTCATCTTCAAACCAAAGGATCGGTTTGTAGATGATGCCGAGCTTGATCAGCGTGGCGTTGACCCACCCGTAGGAGTCCGAGCTGAACAGCGTCTTCCAGATCAGGTAGACCTGACCGGAGATGGAAGGCGCGTAGAAGATCAGGGTGACGACCGAACGGACCTTCGGGTTGAGCTCGTTGATAAACCACGCGACAAACAGCGCGAGCATATAGGACACAGGTCCCGTGATCACGGCGAAGATCAGCGTGTTCTTCAGCGCGAGGATGAAGATGTCGTCGTCGAGGAAAAGCCGGATGTAGTTGTCCATAAAGACGAACTTCGGCATTTCCAGCATATTGAACGTCGTAAAGCTGAGAATGATGGAAAGCAGGACGGGGAAGATCGTGAAGATCGTAAAGACGAGCATGAAAGGCGCGATCATCAGATACGCGGTCTTGTTGCGCTTCATCTCTTTCCAGGTCCACTGCGCCTTGGTCATATCCTTGCGGGCAACAGGGCGCTTTGCTTCTTTGGCTTCTGGCATGAGCGTTGTTCTCCTTTTCAAAAAGATTTTTCAGGCGATTGCCCGCAGGTCAGTTTCCGGAGTTTTCCTGCTCGTTCAGGCTGTCCAGCGTCTGCCCGAGCTCCAGGGTGTCCATACCGAACTCCTGCCGTTTCCTCGTGATCTCCTTGTTGATCGTCGGAACGTAGGAACGCAGCTCCTCAACGGGATCTTTGCCGTGCTTGTAGGCGGCGAGGAAAGCGAAGTTGATATACCGGTTGAAGATGTAGCTGCCGGGATGCTCCTCCACGGAGGCGATGTTGTCGAACTGGCTGAGAATGACCGAGAGCTCGTCGGAGGTCCACGCCATGTCGGCAAGCGCTTCCCGGTTTGCGGTGGAGTGCTTGGCGGCGGGACCGATCGTGGTAATGAGCTGATTGCAGTACTGCGCCTGCGCGTCGTGCCCGACGTACCACTTCATGAACTCCCAGGTGTTGTCTTCGTGTTCGCATCCGCGCAGCATGACGACGGCGGCAACGGAACCGAGCGCCACGTTGTTGATGCTGCCGTCTTCTTTGACGTATCCGGGCAGGACGGTGAAGTCCCAGAGCCCCTGGATCTCGGTCGCGTAAACGGTCAGCGTGTTATACATCGCGGCGTAAGGCGAGATCACGATCGGCATTTCCCCGGTGCGGAAACGGTTGGCGCCGTCAAAGGTCACGGGGAAGGAGTAGTCGGTGAAGAAGCGGCAGTAATACTGGAACGCTTCCAGTCCGACGTTGGAATCGATACCGGCGCGCATTCCCCAGTCGGCGTAGCGGTTGCCGCCCATCTGATAGAGGAAGCGGTCGTAGCTGCGGTGCAGACCGATCTCCAGATTGTTCGCGCTGAGGACGGTCATCGCGGCGATCAGGTCGTCCCAGGTCTCCGGGAGCTCGATGCCGAGGTCCGCGAGAATGTCCTTGCGGTAGAACATCATCGAGAAGATCATCGTCTCGGGCAGACCGTAGACGCTGACGTCGGTCACGCCGGTGTCCATGTGGTGATTGTAAAGCGTCAGCGGGATGCGGGCGGATTCGGTAAACTCCGTCATGATCTCTTCAAAGCCGCTCCGCTGATCGAGAGGAAGGATCGCGGAACGGATCGCGAAGTTGATCACGTTATCCGAGGAAAGTCCGAGGAAGCAGTCCGGTCCCTGATTGGAAAGAACGGACGGAAGCAGCGTGCCGGCGGAAACGAGCTTGACATCGACGGCGATGCCGGTCTCGGGCGTGAACATACTGTCCACCATCGCGCGGGTCACGAGCTGCTGGTCGCGGCCGTAGGTCATCCAGACCTCAACGGCGTCTTCCGTTCTCTCGGTGGTGCTGCCCATGTTCGAGTAGTCCACGAAGAAACTGGAGACGAACAGCTTAAGCTCGTACCAGATCGCCTGGAAGAAATTGACGTTGGCGCGCGGAAGCTTTTCCGTTTCCGGCGTAACGAGCAGATAGTCCAGCATCAGCGGCTGAGCGCGGCAGTTGTTGAGCCAGGTGCCGAGCGTACCGATATAGGACTTCAGGGTCTCCAGGCTCGGCGCGATCGTGCTCTCGTCGGTGCCCATTTCATTAAGAAGATAGGAAATCTTACCGAGCGTGGTGTTCTTGGTTCCGCTGAGCTCCTCCAGATAGGCGGAGATGCGGTCGAGGCGGCGCGCCTCTTTGATAAAGTTGACCAGCACCTGCGGCATCACGCGGCCGAAGTTGTAGGTGCGGTACTTATCCGGTTTTGCGCCGGTCAGCTTGATGATCTCGAGATAGCCGGCGTTGATGGTGCGCAGGGATTCCTCCACCTCGCGGACGATGTCGTCCATCTCGCCGAGGCCGACCTCCAGCTCCAGCGTGTAGGTGTGTCCCGCCTCAAACCAGAAACGGAAGACCGTTTCGCCGTCGCCGAGCGGGATGACCTCCCAGTCCTTCGTATAGTCGAAGCGGGCGTTGTAGCACTCGCCGTAAAGGACCTCTCCGTCGAGCTTGACGATACGGGAGGAGAACATACCGGTATTCTCGTTTTGTTTGTAGCGGGCGGCGATGTTGTACCAGCCGGTCTTTTCCACTTCAAACTCGTAGGAGACCCACTGGCCCGCGGTCTTGTACGTCGCCTTGCCGCCGAGCATATTGAGAAGCTGCGCGTCGGCGACCTGCGGCTCGGTGATCGCGGAGGTGCGGTCGTTGATCGGATAGATCGCGTCGTCGGAGAAACGGACCGGCTTTTCCGCCTGAATCTTGACGGCGGCGGCGCCCTCGGAGGAGCCGCTGCCCGTAACCGAGGCAACGTACTCTTCCATCGTTTTCTCTTCTTCCAGCGGGACCAGACGGAGCCCACCGAGGATCATCGGCTCACGGACCGCCTCGAGAGAGATCGTAACCTCTCCCTTCTCGAGACAGATGAGAAGTCCGCCGGAATAGTATCCGGTGCTGTCGGAGACGACGACGGTCTTCCACTCGGGCGTCTGATAGGCGGCCGGGCGGATATCGTTGCCGTTGATGTCCTGGCGGAACGTCGGTTCTCCCTCGCTCTCGCCCGGGACGTAGACCTTGGCGCCGTCCGTCCCTTCATAATAGGTATTGGCCCAGACCTTGGTCAGCGAGAGGGTGCGCACTTCGCTGTAAAGCGCCTTCCCGTCCACGAGGAGCATCCGCTCGATGGAAGCGGACTTTCCTTCATAGGTCTTGCCGGTCGCGGACCGGAACTCCGCCACCGGATAATAGTCGATCTCCACGCCGTACATGGCGGTCTCGGGGATCGTTACCTTCCACGAAATCGCTCCGGAATCGGGAAAGAAGACGGAGGAGCCGCTGCGGCCCTCGTAATCCTTCACGACCTCCACCGCCGCGGTCGTGCCGTCCTTATCGTAGTCGGCAACGTCGATCGAAACGGTCTTCGAGGCAAGGGGAACGTCTTTGTGCTTTTCAAGATACTCGTTGTAGCTGGCCGTGTTGAGAAGCTCTTTCAGTTCGGCGATGGTACGGCCGGAAGAGCTGCTTTCCCCCTCCGCGGCGTACGCGAAGACGGAAGAGCACCCGAAGAGCATCAGCACGGCAAGGAAGCCCGCGAGCATCCGCTTGGAACAGGATGATCTCATAAATTTCCTCCCAATACTACCTTGGAACAGACAGAAAGACCGATATAACGAAAGATGACCGTTCCTCTTCCCGGCGCATAAAAAAAGCGCCCGGCGAAGAAACGATCATTTCTCCGAACCATGCCGATCCCCGCCGCTCGTGCGGTAGTGCGCCCGGACTGCGCACGGATGTTCCGGCATCGCTGTTATAAATGGACGGCGATCCTGCCGTTTTGTCTTTTGTCTTTATTATATTATCATACCAATAAAAGAAAGTCAAGGGCGGCGCACAATTTTTTCCGCCGTTTTTCCCGTTTTTTCAGCAGAAAACACGCCCCGCCGACCGCCCCTCCCGCCGGGCGGCGGCGGAGGCGGCCGAAGGGAAAATCCAGTTTCGTCAATTTTAACAAAGTTTATATAACTTTTTTGACGCGTTGTGCAAGTTGCTGTTTTTTCTCGGAGAAAAAACCGGGCAAAGCGTTCCCCGATCGGGAGGCGCTTTGCCCGGGCCGGTCTTATCCGGCGTACCTATCGTAAAGCAGACGGGTATCCTCGAGGACGCTCTGCTTGTCCTCCGCTAACGCGCAGACGGTAACGTAGACCTTTCCGTTCAGATCGGCCGCCGCCGTGACAAGGCATTGCTTTGCCTCGGTGGTAAATCCGGTCTTCCCCGCAAAAACGGTCACGTACTTCGCTTTATGCAGCGACATCCGGGCGAGCGCGGAGCTGGTCAGCTCGATCGGCTCCTTCGTGTGCGTCACGTAGGTATAGGTGGAAAGGACCTCGCGGCAGACGGGATCGGAAAGGGCCGCCGCCATGATGACCGCCATATCCTCCGCCGTCGTATAGTGATCGTCGTCGTGCAGGCCGGTGGAATTGGTGAAATGAGAGCCGGTCAGACCGAGTTCTCTTGCCTTTTCGTTCATCTTTTCGGCAAAGGCGGCCTCGCTGCCGGCGGCGTACATGGCGAGGGCGACGGTCGCGTCCGCCCCGCTCGGCAGGATCGCGCCGTACATATAATCCATCAGGAAGACTTCCTCCCCCGGCAAAAAGCCGGCGCGGGTGGCGTTTTCCCGCACCAGGGGGTCGATGATCGCGGAGGTCATGCGGTAGCTCTCGCTTCTCAGCTTTTCCTCCCCGATCAGCGAAGACGCGGTCAGAATGGTCATCACCTTGGTCATGGACGCGGGATAAAGACGGGCCGAAGAGTTCTTCGCGGCGAGGATCCTGCCGGTCGAGACGTCGGCGAGGACACAGTACCCGGAGGAAACGGCGTCGCCGGGAGACGCCGTGTTCGCATTCCGGTAAAGGACCGTTTTGTAGCGCTCCGGCGCTTCCGTCTCCGGCGGTTCCTGCCGGGCGGCGGTCGTATCGGCCGCAGAGGCCGGCGCGCTCTCCGCCGCGTCTTCCGTTACGGGGACGGCGGGCTCGGTCACGGCTGGCTTTTCCGCCCTTTTCGCAAACGAGGAAACGGCAAAAACAAGTCCGCAGAGCAGCGCAACGCACAGCGCGTTGAACAGCAAGAGGCGCAAAAGGGTACTCTGTTTCCCCTCCTCACGGGCGTTTGCGTTCAAGAGCGATCTGCCGCGCTGCGCCGAGGCTTTGCGGCGGCGGTCAAGCTCTTTTTCTTTTTCTTTGATCTGCATGACGCTCCTTTCGGTCCCCGGTGTCAAAAGCAGCTGCGGCGGTACGCGTCCGGCGTGATGCCGGTATAGCGCTTGAAGGTGGCGGAAAAATGCTGCACGCTGGAAAAGCGCAGGATCTCCGCGATCTCGCAAAGCTCGCAGCGGTTATCGCGCAGAAGGACTTTGGCTGTGTCGGTTTTCTTCTGGAGGATGTACTGCTTGGGGGTAATGTTGAACTCGTCGGAAAAGAGATGGATGATATAAGATTTAGATAGGAAGAATTTTTTCTCGATCTCGCTGAGGGTGATGTTGAAATCGGGCGTTTCGTCGATCATCCGCTTGATCTGGAAGGCAAGCCCGGAGGAAACGCGCCGCTTCTGGCGGATGGTGCCGATCTTTACGACGATGGAGGTAAGCAGGACCGCCACCTCGTCGAACACCTCGTCGTGATTGCCGTCGTTCAGGCGGGAAAGCGCGTCTCCCATCGCGACGAAGGTATCGTACACGTCCACGTGCTCGATGATGACGGGATCGGTGAAATAATAGGCCGCGAGGATCGCGGCCGGCAGTCTGCCGCGGACGTTGATCCAGATCTTGCTGTACGGGTCGTCCGGGTCCGCCCAGTATTTGTGCGAATGGCGGTGATCCAGATAATAGAAATCCCCCGCCCGGACGGAATAGGTCTGTCCCTCGCACTCGATATAACCCTTTCCGCTGATCACGTACTCAAAGACGGAAACGTTATTGAGGTTCATCCGGGTCCGGTTGCGTTCGATCCGATAGTTTTCGCTCGGGTTCGTCACGCCCGCCATCTCCACGTCAAAGGACTTGGAGGGGTCGAACTTATCCGCCGAAACGAAAAAGAGTTTTTCAAAACCTCTGCTTATCATGTTACGCCCCGTTTTTACACTTTTTTGACCGCAACATAGATTATATAAGAAATTTGTTGTAATGTAAATAACTTTTTCAAACTTTCTTCTCCGAAAAACCACCCTTTTCCGGGGCGATCAGCTCTTCCGGCGAAAAAGCGAACGAGGTTTTGAGGATCCGGTAGAGCCGCTCGACCGGCAGCCCCATCACGTTATGATAGGAGCCCTCGATCCCGCGGACAAAGGCGGCTCCCTTCCCCTGCACGGCGTAGGCGCCCGCCTTGTCGTCCGGCTCGCCGCAGCGGGCATAGGCGGCGATCTCCGCCTCCTCCATCGGGGAAAACAGCACCCCGCTCTCCTCGCACGCCGAGACCTCCCGGCCGCCCGAGAGAACGGTCAGCCCGGTATAGACCTCGTGCCGTCTGCCGGAGAGGAGCCGGAGCATCCGCTCCGCGTCCGCGGCGTTTTGCGGTTTGCCGAGGATCTGACCGGCGCAGAAAACCACGGTATCGGCGGCGATGATCAGGGAGTCCGCTTCCCTCCCCTCCCGCACAAGGATCTCCCTTCCCGCGCGCGCCTTGCGGAGGGAGAGCTCGGTCACGAGCGCGGCGGGATCGCGCTCGCCGCTGGTTTCGTCTGCCTCGGGGCGGAGGATCTCAAAATCGGAAAAGAGCATCCCGAGCAGCTCCCTGCGGCGGGGAGACGCGGACGCGAGAAAGATACGGCGTTTCATCTGACGTTTTTCGACCTCCAGTACATTTCACTGACGGCGTACATCACCCGGTCGCGCTCCTCCTCGGAGAGAACGCCGCCGGAGAAGAGGGCGTTCAGGCGCAAAACGAGGGAGCGGGCTTCCTTCGCGGGGGTTTTCCCGTCGCCGGAGGGCGGACGGCTGACGAAAGTCCCGTCCCCGATCAGATCCTGCATTTTCACGTCAAAGAGATCCGCCATCCGCATATAAAGATCCGCCTGCTTGGGGCAGCAGCGTCCCTTCTCGTAGTTGATCAGCGTGCGCGGCGTGATCCCGAGCAGCTCTCCGAGCTCCGCCTGGGTGTAACCGTCCCGGCGGCGGAAAAAGCGGAGTTTTTCTCCGAACGTCATCTTACCGTTCCTCCCGTTTAACTTTTTCGGAGCATCCGCAGAACGGCGCCGATCTTCGGCGTATTGCCGTAGAGGAGAACGCCGACGCGGTAAATCTTGGCGGCAAGGAAGCCGATCCCTCCGACCGACGCGATCAGGATCAGGACCGACGAAAGGATCTCGTGCCACGGGACGGTGCTCATCGCGATCCGCGTGAACATCGCCATAGGCGAGGTGAACGGGATAAAGGAGCAGATCTTCATCAGCGTGTTATCCACCGAGCCGGAGGCAAGGGAAAGGATCACGGCCATGAAGCCCGCGACAAAGAGCAGCGTGATCGGCATCACGGCGGTATTGACGTCCTCCAACCGGGAAACGGTGGAGCCGACCGCCCCGTAGAGGAAAGCGTAGATCAAAAAGCCCAGAACGAAGAAGAGCAAAAGATAGCCGAAAAGCGCAGAGGGCATACCGAAGATCGAGGCGATAACGGGATTATCTCCCCAATAGGAGCGGTTGAGAGAGTAGAAGAGGATCGCGGAGCCGAAAGCGGCCGCAAGCTGCAGAAAACCCGCGAGACAGGACGCCAGCACCTTGCCGAACATCATACCCGTGGGGGAGGTGCTGGTAATCAGCAGCTCCATCGCGCGGTTGCTTTTTTCGTTTGCCACGTTGGTGGCGACCATCTGGCCGTAGATCATGATGACCGTATAAAGACCGATGATCATGATATAGGTATACCAGAAGTTCTGCGCCTGATCGGCGCCGAGGTTTTCAATCGTCCCCGCGATTTGTACCGACATGACCTCTCCCGCTTCCTCCGGCGTCATCCCGCGCCCGATCATGGCGTTTTGCTGATAGAGGGTTTTGAGCAGCTCGTCGGCGATCACGCCGTTCTGATCGTAGAGGGAAAGATTGGCGACGTAATAGGTATAGGAGGCGGGACCGGTCAAGAGGAAGGCGCATTCCGCGTTCCCGGCGGCGACTTCCTCGCGCAAAAGAGCGGGATCCGCCCCGGCGGCCTTTACCTCATAGCCGGGAAACGCGGAGGAAAAGAGGAGAAGCGCCGTTTCCTCCCCGCCGGCGACCAGCATCACCGGGCGGTCCGCGGGAGAGCCGGGCGTTTTTTCGCTCTCCAGAGCGGTCCGGATCCTCGGAAAGAACATCACAAGCGCGATCGCCGCCACGAGAAAGAGCGTCACGCCGACGAAGATCCGGTTTTTGAGATAGTACTTCATCTCAAAGCGAAAGATCGTTTTGAACTGTTTCATTCTCTCTCCTCCCCGCGCGCGTCGTCCGCGTATTCCACAAAAATATCGTTGAGCGAGGGCTCCCAGACCCGGATCTCGTCCACCTCACAGAGCTCCGTGAGGCGGCGCATCGCTTCCTGCTTTTCATCGGGAGAAGCAAGCCGGATCAACAGCTCGCCGCGCTCTCCCTCGCTGCAGGCGGCGCCGAACGCCGCCCGGACCGCCTCCGACTGCCCGGTGCGGACCGCGAGCTTGTCGCGCCCGTGCGCGCGCTTGATCTCGGCGAGATCGCCGGAGAGGAGGATCCTGCCGTCCCCGAGGATCGCGATGCTGTCGCAGAACTCCTCCACGTAGTTCATCTGATGGCTGGAAAAGAGGACGATCTTCCCGCGGGCGATCTCCTCCCGGACCACGTCCTTGAGGAGCATGGCGTTGACCGGGTCAAGTCCGGAAAAGGGTTCGTCGAGGACGATGATATCCGGGTCGTGCGCGAGAGCCGTAATGAGCTGGATCTTCTGCTGATTTCCTTTGGAAAGGGTGTCAAGGCGTTTTGTCCGGTATTCCGCCATCCCGAGCCGCTCGAGCCACCGATCGACCGCGCGGACGGCCGGGGCGCGGTCCATCCCCTTCAGCTCGGCAAAATAGACAAGCTGATCGAGGATCTCCTTTTTCGGATAAAGGCCCCGCTCCTCCGGCAGATAACCGAAGCGGACCGCGTTCCGGTCGAGGGGCGCGCCGTCGAGCCATATCTCGCCCCCGTCGGCGGGAAAAACGCCCATCAGGATCCGGATGGAGGTCGTTTTGCCGGCGCCGTTGCGGCCGAGCAGGCCAAAAGCCCTGCCTCCCTCCGCCCGGAAGGAAACGCCCGAGAGGACCTTTTTTTCGCCGAAGGACTTTTCGACGTTTTTCAGTTCCAGTACCATTTCACACCTCACTTGCACGGGAGAGCGTATTGCGGGGTTTTTCTTCATTTTATCACAGCGGAAAGAAAAAAGCAAGGAAAAGCGCGCGAAGGGGCAGATATGGCGGGGGGCCCCCC
>JAFSSQ010000047.1 GCA_017450965.1 Clostridia bacterium | reverse complement strand
CTCTCCCGGGAGACGTTTAAGGAAGGTCTCCGTTCCCTCGCAGTCGCGGAGGGCGTAGGGGATCACGGGGCGTTCCTTCGGTTCGGGGAGCTCCAGCCCGAGGGAGCCGAACGCGCAGAGCGGGAAAAGCATCGCGAAGCAAAGGAACAGAACAGTCCATTTCATTGAAAAGCGTTTTTTCATGATAACTTCCTTTCTTATTGTAAAACTTTTTGTTTTGCTTGTCAACGGCAGCCCGCCGAAAGGGGTTACACGCCGGAGCGGACAAGCCCACGCATAGGATCACCTCTTTCTTTTTTACTTTTTATCTTGTTTTACCCGGAGAGGAGTCTCTCTGCGGGAGAAACGCGGAGGATAGGAGGAAGGCGGCAAGGCGCCGGGCGCCGGGGAAAGGCGGCGCCTTGCCTGTTTCCTTTCGCTCCCCGGAGTTTATCCGCCGGACGGCGGAAGTGAAGAGAAAAGAGACCCGGGGAGTGCGCCTTGGCGATCAGTAGGAGGCTTCTGCGGTCCGTTCGATGTGGTCGGTGGTCCCGGTACCGTAGATGTCGTAGGTATACACGGCGCGGTAGTTACCGGTGGAGGTGAGCTGGAATCCATGTGAAACAGAATTACTCTGTCCGCTCTTGTAGTCGGTCCACTCGGCGCCGTCCACGTCGCTCCAGAAGAAGAGGAGGAAGCGCTTTTGCAGTTTGATCGTGATCGTGGCGCCGGTCGTGCCGGTCTTGCCGTAGTATTTTCCTTTTACAGAGGCATACCCGCCGGAGGTGATCGTAAAAATCTCCTCCGTGCGGGAGGTATCGTCGTCCTTCGTTGCGGCAAGGGCGCCGGGAGCGAGCAGGGCAAACAGGGTCAGCGCGGTCAGGAGGAGGCAGAGGAGTTTTTTCATAGTAGGTACAGTCCTTTCTTTTTTTTGGGGATATTTCTCTTTTCTCTCACTATATATAACGAACGAGGGGTCGATTTTTTAAACGGTTTTGGAAAAATTTTTAAAAATTTTTAAAAAAATTTTTTTGAGGACCGGAAAAACGGCCTTTTTGGGGTGTCCCGAAAGAAAAAAGCCGGTCAAAACAGACGATCGTCTGTTTTGACCGGCCGGGCGCCGGAGGTCACGTCGGATAGACCCGCTCGAGCGCGTCGACCTCCTCCGGGGTCATCTCCCGGATCGTGTCCATGATCGCAAAAAACGCTTCCTTGTCCGTGTTGTCCGCGATCAGGAAAAACTTGTACTCCTCCGTCAGCCAGAGGGCGTAGGATTGCCCCCATTTGTAATAATAATAGACGCTGTATCCGTTCCAGTCGATCACCTCGTGGTAAGCGTTCTCCGAGTCCATCGTATCGCTCCCGCCGATCAGGCTTTGAGAAAACGCGATCATTCCTTTTTCGCTTTCCCATTCCAGATTCACAGAGTCAGGGCTGAACGGAACGATTTCTTCCGGTGGGAGAAAAAGCTGCTTCCTGAACGGCGCATACTCCTCCGGTACGTCTACCGTATAGAAGGTCTCGATCCGGTCCGGCACGTTCTGGCCGTTCGGCTTTGCGTAGAAGAAGGTGTGCTTTTCCAGTACGTCGAAAAGGAAGCCCGCCGCCGTTTTCCCTCCGGCGGAGACCGGAACGACGAAGAAGACGAAAAGCAGCGCGGCGGCGAGACCGGCGGCGATCACGCGGCGGAGCGAGCGGCGCCGGCGGGCGGCGGCCTGATCCCGCGCGACCATCGCGTCCGTCGCGGCGACGAGGGAAGCGGGGACGGGGATCTCCCCGGCGCTTTCGATCTGCGCCGTTTCCTCCCGCACCGCGTCGAGCAGCGCTTCTTTCAGTTCCTTTTCCGTGATCCGTTTCATCGGTTTTCCTCCTGCTGCATCCGGGCAGCCAGCAGTTTTTTCCCCTTTTTCAGTCTGGCGGAGACCGCTGCGCACGTGATCCCGAGCGAAGCCGCCACGTCCGTTGCCTTTTCCCGCAGGAGGATCACGCGGACCATCACAGTGCGGATCTCCTCCGGCAGAGTCCGGAACGCGCGCCGGAGCGCCTTCCGCTCCCGCTCGCGGATCAACCGCTCGGAGAGGTCCTCTCCGCCGTCCGGGTACCGGTCCGTCTCCTGCGGCTCGAGCAGCCGTTCCGCCTCCCGCTGCCGCTTCCGGTAGAGATCCAGCGCCGCGTTCCGCGCCGTCCGGTAAACGTACCACCGGAAGAGCTCCGGCTCCGCGTTTTCCAGTCTTTCCCTTGCCGATCCCTGTTTCAGGAGGGAGCAGAAGGCGTTCTGCACCGCGTCGCAGGCGTCCTCCTCGTTCTGGAGAACGTCCATCGCGACCCGGTATATCATCCCGCGGCAGGCGATCAGGCGATCTCCGTACGCCGCCGCGTCCCAAACAAGATCTTTTTTCATCTGCGTCCTTTCCTCTTCACTACTATATAACGAACGAGGGACCGGTTTTTTAAACGGTTTTTGAAAAAAATTCACAAATTGTTCATTTTTGCCCGGTTTTTGCCCCTCCCAAGGGCGTTCTGAGCCCTCCCGGAAGAGCGTCTCCGGCGGGAAAGGAAGTCTTCTGCCGCGGGGCGCTCTGCCGCAAGGGAGACAAACGGGGAAGGGAGAACTCCTGCCGTTTTTCCTGTTTGTAACCGTCACCCGCCGCGGCGCGGCGGATTTCACCCTCCCGGCAGGCGCCGGGCGGCTACGCCCTCAGCACCTCCCCGCCGTAAGGCGGTAACACGAGTTCCGAGAGAGCCTCGCCGTTTTTGAGGAGGGTCATCTCCCGGCCGAGCGGCACTCGCCGCTCCTCGCGGGAGAAGTTGAGCACGAAGAGGAAGGCTTCGCCTTTTTCGTTTTCCCGGACCTGGACGGACACGCCCGCGGGGATCTCCGGGAGGGGGCTTTCCAGCCCGAGCTCGCCCGCAAGGCGCCGGTAGAACGCCCCGGAGAAGGCGCCGTCCGCGTCCCGGAAGGCGATATAGTACGCCCTGCCTTTTCCGTAGGCGTGGGAGGTCAGGCAGGGGGTGCCGGCGTAAAACTCGCTCTCGTAAACGCCGAGGATCTCGGTATCCGCCTCCGGCTTGAGGATCTCGCAGTAGTCCTTTGCCAGATAGCTTTCGCCGAGGGCGGAGATCTTCACCCGTTCCTCGGGGTAGAGGGTGTCAAGCTCCTCCGCCCGCAGGCCGAAGACCTCGGAGAGCCCCGCGCCGGGGAAGCCGCCGAGGTGGCAGAGGTCGTTTTCGTCCGTCTGGGCGAGGGCGTAGGTGGCGACGAGCGTTCCGCCCTCCCGCACGAAGGCGGCAAGGCGCTTTGCCGTTTCCGCTTCGCAGAGATAGGTCATCGGCGCGACGAGCAGGGAATAGCCCTCATAGCTCTCCCGCCGCCCGATCACGTCGCAGGAGATCCCCGCCCGCCAGAAGGGGAGGTACTGGCGCAGGAGCGCGCCGCCGACCTGTTTGTTTTTTTTCTGCATCCCCTGCAGATCCTGCAGCGCCCAGACGTTGTCCCAGTCGTAGAGGAGGGCGACCCGGGGGCGCGGGGTACTGCCGACGATCGGGGCGAGCTTTTCGAGCTCCTCGCCGAGCGCGGCGACCTCCCCAAAGACGCGGGTGTCCTCTTTTCCGTAGTGGTCGACCACGGCGCCGTGCATCTTCTCGCTCGAGCCGCGGCTTTTGCGCCACTGGAAATACTGCACGCTCTCCGAGCCGTGCGCCAGCGCCTGCAGGGAGGCGAGCCGCATCATCCCGGGGCGGTAGAGCTTGTTTACGTCCTTCCAGTTGGTGTGGGAGGGGGTGGACTCCATCAAAAGGAAGTTCTCCCGCTTCATCGAGCGCATCAGGTCGTGCGTGAGAGCGGTCCACGCCGCCGTCCCCTCGTCCCCCTCCGGCTTGCCCCAGACGGGGTAGTTGTCCCAGGAGACGAAGTCAAAGGGTTTTGAGAGTTCGCGGTAATCAAGCCCCTGGTAAAAGCCCATCAGGTTGGTCGTGACCGGCCGGTCGGAGAAGGCGCGGACCGCCTCGATCTCCGCACGGGCAAAGTCCGCCGTCTGCGCGGTTACAAAGCGCTTCCAGTCCAGCGTCAGCCCGTGGACGCAGGTCTCCCCGATCGGGGAGGGCGGCTCGATCTCCGAAAAGGCGTTCGCCCGGTGGCTCCAGAAGCGGGTCCACCACGCGGCGTTGAGCCGGTCGACCGTGCCGTATTTCTTTTCCAGAAAATCGCAGAACGCCGCGCGGCAGAGCGGGCAATGGCACTCGCCGTTGAACTCGTTGGAGATATGCCACGCGAGCAGCGCGGGGTTCTTACCGTAGCGCTCGGAGAGCTTGCGGTCGATTTCCGCGACCTTTTCCCGGTAAACGGGAGAGGTGAGACAGTGGTTTTCTCTTCTGCCGTAGACCGCCTTGCGCCGGTCGTCGAGGGTGCGCAGGATCTCCGGGTATTTTTCCGCCATCCAGCGCGGCATCGCGCCGGAGGGGGTGGAGAGGATGATCTTCACGCCGTTTTGTTCCGCTTTTTCAAAGATCGCGTCCGGCACGGAGAAGTCGAATACCCCCTCCTCCGGCTCCAGCTCGGCAAAGGAGAAGACCCCGAGGGTCGCCTCGTTCCAGTGCGCCAGGCGCATCAGGCGCATATCCTCGTCCCAGATTTCCGGCGTTTCGCGCCATTGCTCGGGGTTGTAATCGCCGCCGAAGATGATCTTGTCGCTCAGTTTCATTCCGTGTTCCTTTCGCTTCGTTTTTTCTTTTTCGCGGGCCGCTTTTTCCTTGCTTTCAGTATAGCGCTTTTCGCCGTTTTTTTCAAGACCGTTCCCGCAAAAAGGCGGCTTTTGCGCCCAAAAACCGCCGGCGGCGGGGCGGTTTGCGGCAAAACGCGGTTTTCCATTGACAGGACGGCCGGATCTCGTTTATAATGGAAACAGAAAAAATGGAAAGGAAACGAACGATGAAACGAACGCTTGTCTTCTGTCTTCTTCTTTGTTTCTTGCTCGGCGCCTGCGCAAAAGCTCCCGCGCCGCCCGCCGGGACGGATCCGCCGGCGGAGAGCGGGGCGCTTACCGGCGACGATCTGACCGTTGCCGACGGGGAGGGCGCGTATTACGTCTTCGTGATCCCGTCCGGCGCCTCCGACCTGCGCGAGCAGGCATCCCTGATGAAGGGCGAGGGCTACGCCGTGAGCGGCCGGCAGCTTTTCATCCGCACGGATGGGAGCGCCGATCCCGAGGAAAAGGAGATCCTCCTCGGCCAAACGGAGCGGCCGGAATCGAAGACGGTCGGCGAGGGGCTCGGGGTCGCCGAGTACCGGATCACCGTGATCGGGGAGAAGATCGTGGTCGCCGGCGGCTCGAACACCGCCGCGGCGGCGGGCGCCGCCGTTCTTTACAAAACCTATTTTGAGAACGCCGCGGAGCGGATCGCCGTTCCGCGCGGTCTCGACCTGAAAGGAACCTGCGAGATGCTTTCAAACGAATTTCACGGGGGCTGGAATCCCTCGGTTTATCCGGCGCAGAACGGGATCGAGCTGCTCTATCAGCTCTGGCTCCCGAAAAACTACGATCCGCAAAAGAGTTACGGCTGCCTCTTCTTTCTCCACAGCGCGGGCGTGCGCTGCGACGATAACTCCCATATCTATACGGGAGAGGCGAAGTTTTTGCGCAATCTGGAGAAAAGCTCTTACGGGGAAGAGGTGATCGTGGTCGCCCCCTGCTGTCCGAAGACCGCCCAGTGGGTCCCCGTCCGGTCGTGGAAGGACGTGAAGTACAATTTCACCGACTGCGAGCCGACCCCCTACATGGCGGCGGCGTGGGAGCTCTTTGAAACGACGCTCGCCTCGTTTCCGGTCGACCGCTCCCGCCTGTATACCTACGGGATGAGCATGGGCGCCTTCGGCGTTTACTTCACGCTTTGTCAGCATCCCGGCGTGTTCGCCGGCGCGGCGCTCGCCGCCGGCGCGGGAGACGCCGACCACGCCGACCGGTACGATACGCCGATCTGGATCTTCCACGGTACGGCGGATCCCACCGTCCCGTACGCGAGCGCGGAAGCGATGCGCGACGCGCTGAAAGAGAAAAGGCCGGATCTGGAAGTGCGTTTCACCGCTTTTGAGGGCGCCGGCCACGGCATCTGGGGCGCCACGGCGGACACCGAGGGGCTTTTTGACTGGCTTTTCTCCAAAAGACGCTGAAAAACACGGAAAAAGGCGGGAAAAACCGGATAAAGCGGTTTTTCCCGCCTTCTGCCGCCCGTTTTCGGCGCTTTTCCCCGCTTGACAAAGAGCGGGGAAAACTTTATAATAAACTGTAATATGCAAAAAGCGGGATTTGCTCCGGCAAAAATCCGACCGCTGAAAGGATGTTGATCTCCCTACATGGACGGCGACAGTTGGCCGCGATTACTTCTCTATCTTTTGTTTCTGCTTGGCGGGGCGTATTTCGCCGCCGCGGAAAGCGCCTATTCGGCCGTAAACAGGATCCGTCTCCGCGCGATGGCGGAGGACGGAGATAAAAAAGCAAAAGCCGCCCTCTCGATCTCCGCAAAGTTCGATCGGGCGCTGACGACCCTTCTGATCGGCACCAATCTCATGCACGTCGGCTGCGCCTCGCTCTCCACCGTGCTGGGACTTGCCGTGTGGAAAAACCTCTACGGCGCGGACGTCGCCGGGGAGGGGACCGTCACCACCTACGCCACGGCCGTCACGACCGTGCTGGTCTTCTTTGTGAGCGAGCTGATCCCCAAATCCTTTGCCAAAGCCAACGCGGAAAAGACCGCCTGCGCGCTCGCGGGGTCGCTGCGCGTGATCATGACGCTCCTCTTTCCCGCGGCGTTCCTTTTTCAGGGGATCTCGGCGATCCTCAAAAAGATCTTCCCCCCCTCCGGCGACCCGACCTACACCGAGGACGAGCTCGTGACGATCATCGAAAACGGCGAGGAGGAAGGGGTGCTCGACGAGGAGCGCAGCGATCTTCTGCAATCGGCGATCGAGTTTTCCGATACCGCGGTCTCCGAGGTGATGACCGTGCGCGAGGATATGGAAGCGCTCGACGTCAGCCTCCCGAAGGAAAAGATCCTCGAGGCGATCAAAAAGACCCGTCATTCCCGCATCCCGATCTACGAAAACGATCCGGACAACGTGATCGGCGTTCTGCCGATCCGGACCTTTCTCCGCAAATACATTTCCCGCGACCGGCTGGACGTCCGTTCCATTCTCTACCGGCCGCTTATCGTCGCGCCCGATACCCCGATCCACGGGCTTTTTGACTCGATGCGCAGCTCCAAGATCTATATGGCGGTCGTCAAGGACGACGAGGGGCATACCCTCGGCATCGCCACGATCGAGGACTTCCTCGAGGAGCTCGTCGGCGAGATCTGGGACGAGGGCGACGTGGTGGACGAAAACTTCATCAAGTTAGGCGGTTACGCCTACGACGTGAGCGCGGCGATGACCGTCGGCGAGGCGCTCGGGCGGATGGGCGTCCGCACGAGGGATCCCCGCCTCACGCAAAAGCCGCTCGCCGTCTGGATGATCGAGGCGCTCGGGCATTTCCCCGAGGAGGAGGAGAGCTTCCGCTACGGCTCGCTTACCGTGGAGGCCTCCGATTTTGACGGCGAGGGCAAGCTCTCCCGCGTGATCCTGCGCCTGCGCGTTCCCGATAAAAAGAAAAAAGCGGAGCCCGCCCCCGCTCCCGCCGCAAAGGAGGGAGCGAAATGAGCCGTCCCGTTCAGATTCTGATCGTCGTGATCTGCGTCCTGCTCTCCGCCTTTTTCTCCGGCTCGGAGCTGGCGCTGACCGCGGCCAACAAGCTCCGCCTCACGAAGGCGGCGGAGGAGGGCGATAAAAAGGCGCGCCGCGCGCTGAAGGTCACCTCCGACTACGACCGGATGCTCTCCGGCGTCCTTGTCGGCAACAACCTCGTCAATATCCTCTGTTCCTCCGTTTCCACCCTGCTCTTTCTGCAGCTGCTCTCCGGCAGCGCGGAGCTCGCCGCCGTCGTTTCGACCGCGGTGATGACGGTCGTGATCCTCATCTTCGGCGAGATCACGCCGAAGCTGATCGCTGCGAACAAGCCGGACGCGGTCGCCCGTCTCGTGGCGCTCCCGATCCGGCTTACGATCCTCCTCTTTTATCCCGTGATCCTCCTTTCCACGGCGATCATCCGCCTGATCGCCCGCGCGCGCGGCGAGGAACCGGGCGAGACCGAGCCCACCGTGACCGAAGACGAGCTCGTCAGCATCATCGAGACGGCGGAGGAGGAAAAGGTCATCGACGAGGGCAGCAGCGAGATCCTCCAGTCGGCGATCGAGTTCCACGAAACGACCCTCGGCGAGATCCTCACCCCCCGGACCGATATGGTCACGGTCGATCTCGAGGACGACCCGAAAAAGATCCTCACGGTCGCGATGAAATCCACCTTCTCCCGGCTGCCCGTCTACCGGGACAGCATCGACGAGATCGTCGGCGTTCTCCACCTCAACAACTACTTCAAGGAAGTGGCGGAGAAGGGCTGCGAGCAGGTCGACGTTTCCTCCCTCTGCACCGAGCCGATCTTCTTCCACAAGGCGATGCATCTTCCCGCCGCGCTGCGGCAGATGCGCGCGAAACAGCAGCACCTCGCCATCGTCACCGACGAGTTCGGCGGCACGCTGGGGCTCGTGACGCTCGAGGACGTGCTGGAGGAGATCGTCGGCGATATCTGGGACGAAAGCGACGAGATCAAGACCGAGATCGTCCGGACGGCGGAGAACACCTACGAGGTCTCCGGCGATATGAACGTCTCCGACTTCTTCGAGGAGCTGGAGGTGGACGACCGGGACTTCGAGTCCGACTACACCACCGTCGGCGGCTGGGCGATCGAGATGCTCGAGGGCGAGCCGCACGAGGGCGACAGCTTTACCTACAAAAACCTCTGCATCGTCATCGCCGAAATGGCGGATATGCGGGTGATGAAACTCACCGTTCTTCTCACGCCGGAAACGGAAGAAGACGAAGAATAAAGCTCCGAGAGCGTTTGTATGGATTTTGTTCACAGCGTCCTGCCGCATATCGTCGGGGGGATCGCCTCCTTTCTCATCATCTTTTCCTTCCAGTTCAAGGATATGCGGCGCCTTCTCTTTTTCCAGATCGCGTCAAGCGCCCTGTTCGGGCTGCAGTTCGTCCTGCTCGGCGCTTTCTCCGGCGCGCTGACCAATCTCGTCGGCGTCTTTTTGCGGGTCGTCGTTTACCGACGCGCCGAGCGGGGCGCTCTGCCGGGGGAAACCGAAGACGCCTCTCCCTTCCGATCTCCGTGGGCGTGGGGGTTCGTTCTCCTCTTTCTCGCCGCCGCCGTCCTCTCCTGCGACGGGCTCCTCTCCCTTCTGCCGCCCGTTTCGATGATCCTGTTCGTTTTTGCGGTCTGGCGCTCCGATCCTCTCCTTCTGCGGCGGCTCAATCTTTTCGTCTGTTCGCCGATGTGGCTTGCCTATAATCTTTTCACGCACGCCTGGGCGGGCGTCGTCACCGAGACGTTCGTCATGCTCTCGATCGTCGTTTCCTTTCTGCGGTTCTTTTTCCGCAAAAAAACGTAACCGGCCCGTTTCTCTCCCCGCTCCCCCGCGAGCGGGGATTTTTCCCCGTTTTGCGCGTTTTGCTCCTTCGTCTGCTTGACAGAAAGGAAACGGCGTGCTATACTGTAATGAGTACGTTCGGCGCGGCGCAGGAAAAGAAAGCGCCGCCCGCCCGGAGAAGGAAGACGCTATGATCCCGAAAACGAAAGATCTGTTCGATCTGACCAAAACCGCCGCCGCTCCGCTGCTTGAGAAAACGGAGTATCCGTGGGAAGCGCTGGCGGGGCTGAAGGATTTTATCCGCGCGCTCGGCGCGACCCTCCCGGAGGAAGAATATGAAAAGCGCGGGGAGGATATCTGGGTCTCCCGGTCCGCCTCCGTGGCGCCGACGGCGTATCTCGGCGGCCCCTGCATCGTGATGGAGGGGGCGGAGGTGCGCCACTGCGCCTTTATCCGCTCCGCCGCCATCGTCGGGCGCGGCGCGGTGCTCGGCAATTCCTGCGAGATGAAAAACGCCGTTCTTTTTGACGGCGCGCAGGTCCCGCACTTCAACTACGTCGGGGACTCCTTCCTCGGCTGGAAGGCGCATCTCGGCGCCGGCGCCATCACCTCCAATATCAAAAGCGACCGCAAGAACATCGTCGTGCGCGACGGGGAGGAGCGGATCGAAACGGGTCTGCGCAAGATCGGCTCGATGGTCGGGGATCTGGTGGAGGTCGGCTGCAACAGCGTCCTCTGCCCCGGCAGCGTGATCGGGCGGAACACCACCGTCTACCCGCTCTGCCGCGTGCGCGGCGTCGTCCCGGCGGACAGCGTCTGCAAGGGCGAGAAAACGGAGAAAAAGCGTCCCGATTAAAAACGTCCTCCGCGTCCGGCGGAGAAGGGAAAGGACAAAAGCCATGGGAAGACTGTTCGGAACGGACGGGGTACGCGGGATCGCCAACGAGATGCTCACCTGTGAGCGAGCGCTTGCGATCGGACGCGCCGCCGCCAACGTGCTGTTCCCCAAAAAAGGGGAGGAAAAACAAAAGATCCTGATCGGGACGGATACCCGCCAGTCCTCCGCGATGCTCGCGTCGGCTCTGGCGGCGGGCATCTGCTCGGTCGGCGCGGACGTGATGATGCTCAACGTCGTCCCCACGCCGGCGGTCGCCTACCTCGTGCGGAAGTACGGCGCGGCGGCGGGCGTGATGATCTCCGCCTCGCACAATTCCGCGGAGTTCAACGGCATCAAGATCTTCAACGGCGAGGGCTTCAAGCTCGCGGATGAGCTGGAGGAGCGGATCGAGTCGGTCGTTCTCGACAACACCCCGCCCTGCACCGTCGCGGATCCCCTCTCCCTCGGCACCGTCTGTTACGCCGAGCGCGCTGTGGACGATTACATCGACTATATCAAGAGCACCACGGACGTCCGCTTTGACGGGCTGCGCGTGGCGATCGACTGCGCCAACGGCTCCGCCTCCGTCTCGGCGGAAAAGCTCTTTCGCGGGCTCGGCGCCGAGTGCCACATGCTGTTCCACACCCCGGACGGACTCAATATCAACAAAAACTGCGGCTCCACCCACATGGAAAATCTCCGCGAATACGTGATCTCCCACAAGCTCGACGCGGGGCTCGCCTTCGACGGCGACGCCGACCGCTTCCTCTGCGTGGACGACCACGGCGAGATCATCGACGGGGACGTCATCATGGCGGTCATGGCGGCCGATATGAAGCGGCGCGGCGTGCTCGCCCGCGATACCGTCGTCGGCACGATCATGACCAACTTCGGGTTCGGCAAGTTCTGCGAGGAGAACGGGATCGACTTCATCGCCACCAAGGTAGGCGACCGGTACGTGCTCGAGCAGATGCAGCTTGAGGGCTATTCCCTCGGCGGCGAGCAGTCCGGGCATATCATCATCCGGGAGTTCGCCACCACCGGCGACGGGCAGCTGACCGCCGTCCAGCTCCTCTCCACCCTCATCCGGACGGAGAAGAAGCTCTCCGAGCTGCAGACGGTCATGAAAAAGTATCCGCAGAAGATGGTCAATATCACCGTCTCGCCGGAAGCGAAGATCGCGCTCTTCACCGACCCGGACGTCAAGGAGATCGTCCGCCGCGCCGAAGAGAGGATCGGCTCCTCCGGCCGCCTGGTGATCCGGCCCTCCGGCACCGAGCCGCTGATCCGCGTGATGGCGGAAGGGGAGGACGAGGACTTCATCGCCGCTCTGACCACGGAGACGGCGGAGGCGATCCGGAAACGGCTCGCCTGCTACTGAGAAAAAACGCCGAAAGGCTTTTTCAGGGGAAAAAACGGCGCCGGGCGCCGTCAGCGCCAGACCGCAGAGGCGGTTGACGAGGAAGCGGACGATCGAAGATTCGGCGGATGTCCGCACGGCACACTCCTGTCGGAGAAAGGCTACAAAGCCCCCGGGCGACCGGAGGACAAAAGGTCTTTTGCGGAGAATGAAAGAATAAGGACGGTCCGCGGCGTTTCCCCGCCGCCGCGGGCTTCGGTTTTTCTATGTGCGGCATTATCGGCTACACCGGCAAAAAGGAAGCGGCCAAGCGGCTGCTTGAGGGTCTCGCGGCGCTGGAGTACCGCGGCTACGACTCGGCGGGAGTCTCTTTCTTTTCCGAGGAGGGAAAGCTGATCACCCTGAAGGCGCGGGGGCGCCTCTCGAACGTAGGCGCCAAGGTCGACGCCTGCCCGGAAGCAAAGACTTCCTCCTGCGGCATCGGGCATACCCGCTGGGCAACGCACGGCGCTCCCTCGGACGTCAACTCCCACCCCCACGGGACGGACGCGCTGCAGCTGGTCCACAACGGCATCATCGAGAACTACGCGGAGCTGCGCGAGCGGCTCCGGGGCGAGGGATACGTTTTCCTCTCGGAAACGGATACCGAGGTCGCGGCCGTTCTGCTTACCTCCTATTATAAAAAACTCGGCGACAAGACGGCGGCGTTCTACGCCGCGATGCAGGATCTCGTCGGCTCCTACGCCTTCGCCTGCGTCTTCGCCGACGAGCCCGGCACGGTCTACGCCGCGCGGATGGGCAGCCCGCTGATCGTCGGCGTCGGGGAAGGGGAGAACTACGTCGCCTCCGACATCACCGCCATTCTCCGGTATACGAAACGCTACTACCAGCTCGGCGAGCGGGATTTTGCCGTCGTCCGTCCGGACGGCGTCACGGTGAAAAACAGCCGGGGCGAGGAGGTCCATCCTCCGCTGGAAACGGCGACCTGGGACGTCGAGGCGGCGGAAAAGGGCGGGTATCCGCATTTTATGATCAAGGAGATCCACGAGGAAGCGAAGACCCTGCGCGACACGCTCTCCCCGCGGATCAAAAACGGCCTGCCGGACTTTTCGGGCGAGGGATTTGACGTTTCCGTCTTCCGGAAGATCGACAAGGTCCATATCGTCGCCTGCGGGACCGCGATGTTCGCGGGCTGCGCCGGCAAATGCAAGCTGGAGGAATACGCCAAGCTCCCCGCGGATACCGAGATCGCCTCGGAGTTCCGCTATGCGGAGCCGCTGGTCGGAGAGGGGGATCTCGTGATCCTCGTTTCCCAGTCCGGTGAGACCGCCGACACGCTCGCCGCCCTGCGGCTCGCGAAGTCCCGCGGCGCGAAAACGCTCGGGATCGTCAACGTGATCGGCTCCTCGATCGCGCGGGAGGCGGACCACGTCCTCTACACCTGGGCGGGACCGGAGATCTCGGTCTGCTCCACCAAGGCTTACACCGTGCAGGCGGCGCTGATGACGCTGCTTGCCGTTTCCGCCGGGCTGGCGCGCGGCACGCTCCCGGAGGCGCGGGCGAGGGAGGTCGTCTCCCTTCTCGAGCGTGATCTGCCCGCGCAGATCGACGGGATCCTCGCGGACACCGACGGGATCCGGGCGGCGGCGCACTCCCTGATGGAAACGAAGAGTATGTTCTTCATCGGGCGGGGAGCCGACCGGTTCCTTGCGATGGAGGGGTCGCTGAAGCTGAAGGAGATCACCTACACGCACAGCGAGGCGTACGCCGCGGGCGAGCTGAAGCACGGCACCATCAGCCTGATCGAGCCGGGCACGCCGGTCGTCGCCTGCTGCACCGTCCCCGCCATGTTCGAGAAGATGCTCTCCAACATCCGCGAGGTCAAGGCGCGCGGCGCGCGGATCCTCGCGCTCTGCCCCGAGTCCGCGGAGGACATCCGCGGGGAGGCGGACTTCATTTTGCCGGTCCCGACGGACGACACCGCCGTTTCCACGATCGCGGGCGCGACCTCGCTCCAGCTGCTGGCGTACTTCCTTGCGGCGGAGCGGGGGCTGGACGTGGACAAACCGCGCAATCTTGCCAAGAGCGTGACCGTCGAGTGATCCGAAAAAACCTGCAATTTTTCCCGATTTTTTCGGGAAAGGCTTGCAATCCGGAAAAAAACTTTGCTATAATCCTGAATTGTATATTTGTGCTTTTGCGTTCCGGCAAAAGCCGAACAATCTTATTTCTTTAGGTTAAGGAAGTTGGTTCAATGAAAAAGAGAGCACGTTTCGCACTTCTGGCGGCGGTTCTTCTGTCCGCTCTGCTGCTTTCCTCCTGCGGAAGCTTCAACTATAAAACGGAGGATCTGTCCCGCTACGTGACCCTCGGCGCGTACAAAAACCTCGCGCTTGAGGTCAAGATGCCCGACAAGGTCGACGACGAGGCGGTCGAAAAAGAGCTGAAAGCCCTTCTGGAGACGGCCGAGACGACCAAGCTCGCGGAGGACGATTACGCCGCCGCAGACGGCGACACCGTCAACATCGACTACGTGGGCAAGATCGACGGCGAGGCGTTTGACGGCGGCACCGCCGAGGGCCAGAACCTCGTTCTCGGCTCCGGCAGCTACATCGAAGGCTTTGAAGACGGTCTGATCGGGAAAAAGAAAGGCGACACGGCCACCCTCAATCTGACCTTCCCGGATCCCTATACGAGCAACACCGACCTCTCGGGCAAAGCGGTCGTTTTTGAAGTGACCGTCAACAGCGTCTCCGTCCCCGCTTACGCGTACGACAAGGAGCTCGCCGAGGGCGATCTCACCGAGGAGGGAGATACCCTGACCGTTACCTTCTCCGCAACGGTGGGAGGCGAAAAGTTTGAAGGCTCGGAGGGCGAGGGCGTTTCTCTCACTCTCGGCGAAGAGTCCGATGCTCTCCCCGCCGCCGTCGCGGAAAAGCTCGTCGGCGTGAAGGTCGGCGAGGAGCAGAAGATCACCGTGACCCTGCCGGAGGACTTCTCCGTCACCGACGCGGCGGGCAAGAGCGCCGAGTACACCGTGACCGTCACCAAGGCGGCCCGTGAGATCCTGACCGCGGAGATCACCGACGAGCTGGTCGCCGCCGAAACGGAGTACGAGACCGCGGCAAAAGCGAGAGAGACGCTGAAAGAGAAACTGGAAGAGACCTACGAGAAGAACGCGGCCAAGGCGAAATACTCCACCCTCTGGAAAGCGATCCTCGACAACGCGGAGGTGAAGAGCTATCCTTCCTCCGCGCTCAAGGAAGCCGTCCAGAAGAACTACGATTATTACGACAGCATCGCCGGGCTTTACTACAAGCTCTCTCTGCGCGAGTACGCGAAGAGCACGGGATACGCCAGCCTCTCCGAGTTCAAGGAGAAGGTCTGCGTCCCCGCCGCCGAGGAATCGATCAAGGAAAAGCTTGTCTTCTACTCTCTCCTGAAAGCGGAGGGCTGGGAGGTTTCCGACGAGGAGCTGGAGGCGAAAGTGGAAGAGCTTTACGCGGAGCAGTCCGAGGAAGACTATCCTACCCTCGAGGACTTTGACGCGATCGTCGATCACGACGCCGTCCGCGATACCCTCCTCTGGGAAAAGGGAATGGAGACCCTGCTCGCGACCGCCTCCGTCACGGAAAAATAAATCTTCCGGAAAGACAACAAGGACGTGCGCTCTGCCCGTCCTTGTTTTACTTGCAAGCGTTCGACAAAAAAACAACAAAAGCACTTGAAAACGGAGAAAACCGATATGATCCAGCTGGTAAACGGCCCGGTCCTGATCCGGGACGGACGCCCTCTCACAGAAGCGGAAGCCGCCGCGCTCACACCCGCCGAGCGGGAGGCGGCGAAGAAAGGAACGATCGCCTGGTCGATCCTCTCCGCCCACAATCTCTCCGGCTCGGACGAGCATCTTTCGATCCGCTTTGACGCGATGGCGTCCCACGACATCACCTACGTCGGCATCATCCAGACCGCGCGGGCAAGCGGATTGGATACCTTCCCCCTGCCTTACGTCCTCACCAACTGCCACAACAGTCTCTGCGCCGTCGGCGGTACGATCAACGAGGACGACCACCTCTTCGGTCTCTCCGCGGCCAGAAAATACGGCGGCGTCTACGTTCCCGCGCATCAGGCGGTCATCCACTCCTATATGCGGGAGGAGATGAGCGGATGCGGCCGGATGATCCTCGGCTCGGACAGCCATACCCGCTACGGCGCGCTCGGTACGCTCGCCGTCGGGGAGGGAGGGCCGGAGCTCGTCAAGCAGCTGCTCTCCCGCACCTACGATATCGACTATCCCGCCGTCGTCGCCGTCCGTCTGACGGGGAAGCCGCGTCCCGGCGTCGGCCCGCAGGACGTGGCGATCGCGCTGATCGGCGCGGTCTATTCCTCCGGCTTTGTCAAAAACGCCGTGCTCGAGTTCATCGGGGACGGGATCGCCTCTCTCTCCGCCGACTACCGCTGCGGGATCGACGTGATGACCACCGAGACGGCGTGCCTCTCCTCGGTCTGGGAAACAGACGAGACGATCCGCGCGTATTTCGAGACGCACAAGCGCCCCGACGCGTACAAAAAGCTCGCTCCCGCCCCCCTCGCCTGCTACGACCGGATGGTGGAGATCGATCTTTCCTCGATCGAGCCGATGATCGCGCTCCCCTTTCACCCGAGCTGCGCCTATCCGATCCGCGAGCTCTGCGAAAACCCCGGCGACGTTCTCCGCGAGGCGGAAAAACGCGCCGTTTCCCAGCTCGGTCTGCCGGAAGGGCGCTTCACTCTCACAGACAAGATCACCCCGCGCGGGGTCCTGGCCGAGCAAGGCGTGATCGCGGGCTGCGCGGGCGGCACCTTTGAAAACGTCTGCGCCGCCGCCGATATCCTCCGCGCAAACGCGCTCGGAAACGGCCCCTTCGCCCTTTCCGTTTACCCCGCGAGCCAGCCGGTGATGACCGAGCTTGCCGCAAACGGCGTGATGGCGGAGCTCCTGCGGGCGGGCGTTACCGTCCGGACCGCCTTCTGCGGTCCCTGCTTCGGCGCCGGGGACGTGCCGGCCAACAACTGCCTCAGCGTCCGCCACACCACCCGCAATTTCCCGAACCGCGAGGGCTCCAAGCCCGGGCAGGGGCAGATCGCCTCGGTCGCCCTGATGGACGCGCGTTCGATCGCCGCCACCGCGGCAAACGGCGGCGTGATCACCGCCGCGACCGATCTGGATCCGGAGTTCGTCGCCCGACCCTACCGCTACGACGACAGCGCCTACCGCGCGCGCGTCTACAACGGCTGGGGAAAGGCGGAACCGGACACCCCCCTGCGCTACGGTCCGAATATCAAGGACTGGCCCGCCTTTGAAACGCCGGAAAACGCCCTTCTTCTGGAGCTCGTTTCGGTGATCGACGATCCCGTTACCACCACCGACGAGCTGATCCCCTCCGGCGAGACCTCCTCCTACCGCTCCAATCCGATGAAGCTGGCGGAGTTCACCCTTTCCCGCAAGGATCCCGCCTACGTCGGTCGGGCGAAGGCGGCGTCCGCCTCCCACCTCAGCGAAAAACAGCGCGAGCTTCTCGCCGCTCTCCCCGGCGGAAAGGGCCCCTATTCCTTCGGCTCCGCGATCTTCGCGCACAATCCGGGGGACGGCTCCGCCCGCGAGCAGGCCGCCTCCTGCCAGAAGGTGCTCGGCGGGTACGCCAACGTCGCGGATGAGTACGCGACCAAGCGCTACCGCTCCAACCTCATCAACTGGGGGATGCTTCCCCTCCTGCGCCGCTCGGCGTTTGACCCGGCGGTCGGGGACTTTTTGTGGCTTCCCGATCTGCGCGGGGCGCTCTCCTGCGGCGACGGGGAGTTCGACGCGTGGCTCCTTTCCGGCGAAACGGCGGAAAAGATCCGTCTTTCCCTCGGCAAACTCACCCCGGACGAACGGGAGATCCTCTCGGCCGGCTGCTTGATGAATTACTGGAAAAACAAACGATAACGGAGAAGGATTATGGGACACAGGATCGGCTTTGACAATCAAAAATATCTCGAGATGCAGTCGGAACATATCAAAAAGCGCATCTCCGAGTTCGGGAATAAGCTCTATCTGGAGCTTGGCGGAAAGCTCTTTGACGACTATCACGCCTCCCGCGTGCTGCCGGGCTTCGAACCGGACAGCAAGATCAAAATGCTGACCCAGCTCGCCGACCGGGCGGAGGTCGTGATCGCGATCTGCGCCGCGGATATCGAAAAGAACAAGGCCCGTTCCGACCTCGGCATCACCTATGAAGCGGACGTGCTCCGCCTGATCGACGCGTTCCGCGCGCGGGGGCTGTACGTCGGCAACGTCGTGATCACCCAGTACGCCGGTCAGTACGCGGCGGACGTTTTCCGCCGCCGGCTGATCTCCATGGGGATCAAGGTGGCGATCCACTATCCCATCTCCGGCTATCCCTCCAACCTCTCCCTGATCGTCAGCGACGACGGCTACGGCAAAAATGACTATATCGAGACCGAGCGGCCGCTCGTGATCGTCACGGCGCCCGGTCCCGGCAGCGGGAAGATGGCGACCTGCCTCTCCCAGCTCTACCACGAGTACAAGCGCGGCGTGCGCGCCGGTTACGCCAAGTTCGAGACCTTCCCGATCTGGAACCTCCCCTTAAAGCACCCCGTCAACCTCGCCTACGAGGCGGCAACGGCCGATCTCAAGGACGTGAATACCATCGACCCCTTCCACCTCGAGGCCTACGGCAAGACCGCCGTCAACTACAACCGCGACGTGGAGGCGTTCCCGCTTCTGCAAAATATCCTCGAAAAGATCACGGGCAAATGCCCCTATCAGTCCCCCACCGATATGGGCGTGAACATGGCGGGCTTCTGCATCACCGACGACAGCGCCGTCTGCGACGCCGCGCGGGAGGAGATCATCCGCCGCTACTACGCCGCCAAGTGCGACCGCGTTCTCTGCAAGGTGGACGACGAGACGGTCTACCGCTGCGAGATGGTCATGAGTCAGGCGGGCATCACCTCCGCCTACCGCCGCGTGATCGCTCCCGCCGTGGAAACGGCAGAGGAGACCGGCAAGCCCGCCGTCTGTATCCAGATGCCGGACGGGAAGCTGATCACCGGCAAGACCTCGGGGCTCCTCGGCTCCTCCTCCGCCGCGCTGCTCAACGCGATCAAGTACATCGCCGGCATCGACGACGAGGTCAAGCTCCTTTCCGCCGAGGTCATCGAGCCGGTCCAGCTCTTAAAGACCGAGTTCCTCGGCAACCACAACCCCCGTCTCCACACGGACGAAACGCTGATCGCGCTCTCCGTCTGCGCCGCCTCCGACGAAACGGCGAAAAAAGCGCTCGCCGCCCTGCCGAAGATGCGCGGGCTGGAGCTCCATTCCTCGGTCGTTCTGCCGGCGGTGGACGCCGCCACCTTCAAAAAGATTGGCGTCAACTGCACCTGCGAGCCGGTCTACGAAACGAAAAAGCTCTATCGCACCAAATAAGGAGGGAAGCGCGAGATGAACACGGGAAGCCCGGACGCCGCAAGCGCAAACCCGCTCTATCAGCTGAAAAACAAACGGCCCGGCTGGCACCTTTTTTCCTACACCGCCAAAAACGGCGTGACCCTCCCCTGCCAGTTCTACCGGCCCGCCAACTTCACGATGCAGCATAACTATCCCGTCCTCTTTTTCATGCACGGGATGGGCTCGGTCGGCACGGACGGCGAGCATATCCGCAAGCCGGAGATCACCTCCGTTCTCTCGGGGCTCGTCGGCTCGCCCGAATACCGCAACAGTCTCGTGATCCTCGCCCCGCAGACCACGCGGGAAAAGCCGTGGGTCAAGGTAAAGATCCCCGCCCTTGAGGGAACGTATCGGCAGGAAGAGGAGCCCGTCGACTCCCTCGCCGCCGCAAAGGAACTCTTTGATCTCGCGCTCGCCAGCTTTCCCCTCGATTCCCGCCGCGTCTACGGCTGGGGCAACTCGATGGGCGCCTACGCCCTCTGGGATCTCGCCACCCGGTATCCCGACTTTTTCACGGCGTTCGTCGCCGTTGCGGGCGGCGGAGACCCCGAAAAGGCGGCGGTGATCGCCCATATCCCCGTCCGCGCCTACCACGGCGACGCGGATAAGGTCGTCCATTACGACGGATCCCGCAAGATGATCGAAGCGATGAAAGCCGCCGGCGCCCGCGACGCCGAGCTCATTACCTACGAGGGCGTCGGCCACCACGCCTCCCTCTGCTTCGGTGCCGCCGGCCGCGATACCGCCGCCGTCGACTGGCTCTTCGCGCAGAGGAAGTAAGAAAAGAACGGTCTTCCTTTTCTGAAGAAAAGGAAGCGAAAAGACTTTTTGAAAAGGGAAAAGAAATCAAGTCAGCGTGTTCACGGCAAATCCAATACGAAAGCCGACCCGGTAAGCGTGGGTCGGCTTTCTCTTTTGACGGGGCTTGTCCTGTCGCAGCGTTCTTTCTGTAACAGTCATCTGCTCCCGCAGGGAGCGACTTCACGCCGCAAAGCGGCGCTTCACTTTGCCGAAGGCAAAACTTCACTTGCGGCTTTGCCGCAAGCTTCACTGCCGCGCGGCCGAGCGCGGCTTTGCGCGGCCCGGCTCGACTTCTCCCGGTTTTTCCTCTTTTTCCTCCCGGTCCGCTTCCTCCACGACGAGCGGGCGGTTCGTTGCGTAGGCTTTGCCGCTTCCCGTCAGATCCAGCGCGATATACACGGCGATCCCCCCTTTCTCTCCGCGTTTTTATCATAGCCGACCGTCGGTCCGATAAAACGGACAGAAAAACGCGCGGTTGACAAACGCGCCGCGCCGGAGTAAAATAAAGAAAATCGGAAAGGAGGAAAAAACGGATGAATAGGACCGTGCGGATCGTTCTCTGCTGCCTGTGCGCGGCTCTGTTTCTGTTTTCCGCCTTTCAGCTTTTGAAGGCGCTTAACAACTATCGCAAGGAAGAGAAAAACAGCAAAGATCTGCAGGAGCGGTTCCTCGTGACCCTTTCCCGCGAGGAGGGGGATCCCGCCGCGCCGGAGACGCTCGCTCCCCGCGGGGGAGAGGCGGCGACCGCGCCGCCGGAGACCGCGGAGAGCGGAGAGACCGCGGAGACGGAGGAAAGCGCCGTTTCCGCTCCCCCGACGCCCGCGGAGGATACGCCGTTTTCCTATACGCCGCAGGATCCGGATTTTTCGGTCAATTTTGAGGCGCTCTGCCGGCACAATCCCGACGTGGTCGGCTGGCTCTACTGCGCCGGCACGCAGATCAACTATCCCGTCGTCAAAGGAAAGGACAACGACTATTATCTCCACCGCGATCTGGACGGAAACTACCTTTACAGCGGGACGCTGTTTGCCGACTGCCGCTGTTCGGAGATCGGCGCGTGCCGCAACTATCTGATCTACGGGCACAGTATGCAGAATTATTCGATGTTCGGCTCGCTGCTGCTTTACAAGGATCCCGGTTACTACCGTCTGCATCCCTATCTCTGGTTCATCACGCCGGACGCGCGCTACTGTCTCGATCTTTTTGCCGGCTTCTACGTCGACGAGAGCGCCGGCCTTTACAACCCGGACCTTTCTTCTGCCTCTCTCGCCTCGTGGCTTGCGTACGCGGCGGAGCATTCCACCTTCCGCTCGGCGGTCGGGATCGGCGGGGACGAGAACATCGTGACCCTTTCCACCTGCGCGTACGGCACCGGAACGCAGCGCTACGTCGTGATCGCGAAGATCACAAAGGAGTAAACAAACGGCGCGCCGAACGCGGCGCAGCCGCTTATCACGCCCGCGGGCTCGTAACGGTCCGCGGAGCGGAACCCATAACCGCCGCGCGTTCTTCGGAACGCGCGGCGCTTTCTCCCGGAAAAACGCAAAAAAAGGCTTGACAAGCGAAAAACGGAGTGATATAATGGCTTTACCTCTGCGAGGGGCTTTTTTTTCGCGCCTGAAAGTTACCCCGCGAGAGGGAGGTACAAGCGGCTTTCGCCGCAAATTCAAACGAACACAGGAGGTGCCGATATGCGAGTCAAAGTCACCCTGGCGTGTACGGAGTGCAAGCAGAGAAACTACGATACGAAGAAGAACAAAAAGAACGACCCCGACAGGCTTGAACTCAACAAATACTGCCGTTTCTGCCGCAAACACACGCTGCACAAGGAAACAAAGTAACGCGTTTTTTGTCCTGCCCGCCGGCGGCGACGGAGGGCTTTGGGACGCACGGCGTGCAATCATTCTTCGCCGCAGATAAGGAGAAACCATGGCAGAGAAAAAAGAAACCGTCAAAAAGGCAGCGGATAAACCGAAAAAAGACAAACCGTCCCTCGGAGCCAGGATCAAAAAGTTTTTCCGCGATTACGCCAGCGAGCTGAAAAAGATCACCTGGAGCCCGAAAAAAGACGTGAAGAACAACACGATCCTCGTGCTTGTTTCCATCATTCTGATCGGCGTCTTTATCTTCCTCCTCGATCTGATTTTCTCCGGCGGGATCTCGCTCCTCGGAAAGCTTTATTGACGGGGAAGCAGAATGAGCGATTTTAATGAAAGCAATCTCGGGCCGAGATGGTACGTGGCGCACACCTATTCCGGCTACGAGAACAAGGTCAAGACCAACCTGGAAAAGATCGTGGAAAACCGCGGTCTCGGGCATCTGATCTTTGAATGTGTCATTCCGGTCGAAAAGATCATCGAAAAGGACGGCGATGTGGAAAAGGAAGTGGAGACCAAGATCTTTCCCTCCTACGTGCTCGTCAAGATGATCATGACGGACGAAAGCTGGCACGTCGTGCGCAACATCCGCGGCGTGACCGGGTTCGTCGGTCCCGGATCCCACCCCGTCCCGCTGAAGGACGAGGAGGTGGAGGCCCTCCACGTGGAGGAGCCGTCCGTCCGCCTTTCCTACAAGGTGGGCGATACCGTCGTCATCGCGGGCGGCGTATTTGCCGGATACAAAGGAACGGTCCAGGCGATCTCCGAGGATCAGAAGGAGCTCACCGTTCTCGTTTCCGCCGGCCGCCGCGAGATGCCGATCATGCTCAGCACGTCCGAAGTCAAAGCGGACAAAGACAACTGATCTAAAAATTTCAGCGCAAAAGCGCAAAAATGTGGGAGGAAGCGACCCTTCCGAAAAACCACAGGAGGTATTTTCATTATGGCAAAGAAAGTTACGGCTTATATCAAGCTTCAGCTTCCCGCCGGTCAGGCGACCCCGCAGCCGCCTGTCGGACCGGCTCTCGGCCCGCACGGCGTTCCCGCGCCGATCTTTTGTAAGGAGTTCAACGAGAGAACGAAAAACGACGTCGGCCTGATCATTCCGGTCGTCATCACCGTTTACGCGGACCGTTCCTTCTCCTTCATCACCAAGACCCCTCCGGCGTCCGTCCTGATTTTGAAGGCGGCCGGCCTTGAAAAGGCGTCCGGCGAGCCGAACAAGACGAAAGTTGCCAAGATCACCAAGGAGCAGGTCCGCAAGATCGCGGAGATGAAGGCTCCCGACCTGAACGCCGCTTCCGTGGAAGCCGCTATGAGCATGATCGCCGGTACGGCCCGCAGCATGGGCGTTACCGTCGAGGACTAAGGGAGGGACCGAACGATGAAAACAGGAAAAAAATACGCGGCGAATCTCGCCCTGATCGAAAAATCCAAGCTCTACGACGCAAACGAAGCCGTTGAGCTCGTCTGCAAGACCGCCACGGCGAAGTTTGACGAAACGGTCGAACTGCACGTCCGCCTCGGCGTTGACAGCCGCCACGCCGACCAGCAGGTCAGAGGCGCGATCGTCCTTCCGCACGGCACCGGCAAGACCGTCCGTACCCTCGTGTTTGCCAAGGGCGAGCACGCCAAGGCCGCCGAGGAGGCGGGCGCCGACTACGTCGGAGCGGAGGATCTCGTCGCCAAGATCACCGGCGAAAACTGGTTTGAGTTCGACGTGGTCATCGCCACGCCCGATATGATGGGCGTGATCGGCCGTCTCGGTAAGGTCCTCGGCCCGAAAGGCCTGATGCCGAACCCGAAGGCCGGCACCGTGACGATGGATGTGGCCCGCGCCGTCAAAGAGGCGAAGGCCGGTAAGATCGAGTACCGTCTCGACAAGACCAACATCATCCACTGCCCGATCGGCAAGGCGTCCTTCGGACCGGAGAAACTGGCGGAGAACTTCACCACCCTGATCAACGCGATCATCAAGGCAAGACCCGCTTCCCTCAAGGGACAGTACATCAAGTCCTGCGTTGTCGCGTCCACGATGGGGCCCGGCGTGAAGATCAACTACGCAAAGCTTGTTTGATTTTCAGATGGCGGCACGGTTTCCGTGCCGCTTTCTCTTTGGAGCATGACATGGGAAAAAAAGAAGAAAAGACGAACGCGATGCGTATCCTCGACTCGCTCGGGGTGCGCTATGAACGGTTTTTGTATGAAAACGCCGGAAACGCCGCCGAGATCGCCGCGACTCTCGGCTTTCCCCCGGACGAGCTCTTCAAAACGCTCGTTACCGTCGGGCGTTCGGGCGGGCATTACGTTTTTATGATCCGCAGCGACGGGGAGCTGGATCTCAAAAAGGCGGCGCGCGCCGCGGGAGAAAAGGCGGTGGAGATGATCCCGCAAAAGGATCTCCTCCCCCTTACGGGGTATATCCACGGCGGCTGCTCTCCGATCGGGATGAAAAAGCCGTTTCCCGCCTTCCTTGACGGGATCGCGGCAGAAAAGGAGCGGATCTGCTGCTCCGGCGGCAGAGTAGGCTGCCAGATCCGCCTGACCCCCGCCGAGCTGATCCGCGCGTCGGGCGCGGCGCTTGCCGATCTGGTCCGGGAGTGAAAGGAGAAGCGTTTTGAAGCTGTTTTCACAGTACCGGGGCCTGCGGCGGGAAAACTACGTCCTCTTTTTCGGCCGGGTCGTGACCAGTCTCGGCGCGATGGTCTGGCCGATGCTGACGATGATTCTGACCCGGAAGCTCGGGATGAGCGCGAGCGGCGCGGCGCTCTTTTCGGTGGTAACGGGCGCGCTTTACCTCCCCGCCACCGTCGTCGGCGGCAAGCTCGCCGACCGCTGCGAAAAAAAGAAGATCATCGTGATCTGCGACGCGTTTTCCGTGGCGCTGTTCCTTTTGTGCGCCTGCCTGCCGATGGGGGTCTTCACGGTCGCCGTTCTGGCCGTGGGAGGACTTTTTCAGGGGTTGGAGGGACCGGCCTATTCCGCGCTCATCGCCGATCTCAATCCGACGGCCGACCGCGACCGCGCCTACTCGCTCGGTTATCTCGGCGCCAATCTCGGGATGATCCTTTCCCCGACGATCGCGGGCTTTCTGTTCCAGAACTATCTCTGGCTCGCCTTTCTCATCAGCGGCGTTTCGATCGGGATCTCCACCGCGCTGATCTTCTTTTTCGTGCGCGACGTTGCGCCGCGCGAGGAAACGGGCGAGGAAGCGGAATACCAGAAGGAGGAGCGCGGGCTCGGCCTGTTTGCCGTGCTGAAGCGGAACAAGACCGTCCTGCTTTACCTTTTCGTGATGGCGTTTTACTTTGCCGCCTATTCCCAGTTCGGTTTTCTGATGCCGCTGGATCTCGGGCGGATCCACGGGGAAAACGGCGCCCTCCTTTACGGCAGTATCTCCAGCATCAACTGCATCGTCGTGGTCCTTTTCACGCCGCTCATCACCCGCCTGACCGCCCGCCTCTCCGGGCCGCAGAAGACGGTCGCGGGGATCCTGCAGCTCCTTCTCGGTTATCTTCTCTTTTTGCTCGGGCTCGGGATCATTCCCCTCTATTATCTCTCGATGACGCTCTTTACCTGGGGCGAGATCTTCACCACGATCGCGGACGGCCCCTATCTCACCGCCCGCGTCCCCGCCACGCACCGCGGCCGGATCGTCGGTTTCGGCACGGTCCTGACGCAGATCTTCGAGGGGGCGGCGCGCCTTTCCCTCGGGACGCTGTACGACGAGTGCGGCAACGTGGCGGCGTGGATCGCCGTATTCTCCCTGCTTGCGGCGTCGCTTTTTCTCGGGCTGATCCTCCTCCGGCGCGACCGGCGGATCTACCCCAAGCTCTACGCAAAAAAACGCCCGGAAGAACACACGTAACAAACGGCGGACGCGCCGGGAATACCGGCGCGTCCCCTCCCCGTCCCGTCTTTTTCTGCCCGTCTTCCGCGTTTTTACAGAGTTTTTGATCCTTTTTGAAAAAGCGCTTGACATCCGCGCCCGGTTTTGCTATAATAAATCCCGCTATCGGGGTGTGGCTCAGATTGGTAGAGCGCTTGGTTCGGGACCAAGAGGTCGCAAGTTCAAATCTTGTCACTCCGACCAAAAATCCTGCGCGCCAGCGCGGGATTTTTCCTTATTCACTATTCACTATTCACTCTTCGTTTCTTCTTCACTTGCGCAGGACTTTTGGGAGGTAAGAAGTAAAAGTGAAGAGTGAAGAGGTGAAAGGTAGAAGAAAATCGAGGGGAGCGACAGGGCAGACCCCGTGTCGGCAGCCGGCGGTTCGTCCGTCGCTCCGGGGGAGCGTTTCGAGAGGGTGATCTTGTCACTCCGACCAAGAAAAAAGCACTGCAACAGCAGTGCTTTTTTCAATGATGTTTGCCCCTTGCGGGGCAAATGATGTGTGCTTCGCACATGATGCTGCCTTCGGCCATGATGTGTCCTGCGGGACATGAGGGGCAAACATCGCATCATGGATCGCGCAGCAATCTGCATCATTTCGGAGCGAAGCGGAGATACATCACAAGGCGCTCTGCGACGTTATTATTGATTTTTTCATTCAAACATGATATAATGTTTTCACTGCACGGTTTTTATCCCGATCCCGGCAAAAAACCGTTATCTGATAACGGAACAAAGGAGAATATCGTTATGGCACATTTTTGTCCAAACTGCGGATCGGCGCTCGGCGAGGGGGCAAAGTTCTGCCCCGAGTGCGGTGAGCCGATACAGCAGAACGCGGCGCCGCAAACCGCGCCGCCCGCTCAGCCGCATGCCGCTCCGGCTTACGCCGGGAACGGCGCCGCGCGTCAAGGCGTCCCTGCCCCCGGTTTTTCCGATCGGGTTAACGACCCCGAAATTCTTGCGGTCGTCAGGAAAAACCGAAAGTCTGCGGGGCTGTATTCCCTTTTCCTTATTCCTTTGCCGCTGATCGGCTTTGCCGCTTACAGTATATTCAGCGGTGAAATGGAACTTTCCGCAGCGTTGAAATACGGCGGGATCGTTTCTGCGGTTTTTCTTGTTTTTGCTCTTTACGGCCGGATCAAAGAGCGCGCGAAAAACGCCTACGAGGCAACGGTAATCGATAAAAAAACCCGTCGTGCCTATCGCCATAAAAACGCCGACAACGACAGCTATTATACGGAGTATATCACCGTGGTCAGAACGGCGGACGGCAAGAACAAGAAAATCGTCGAGCGGGAAGGGTCCCAGATCTGGGCGTGGGATTATCTGCAGATAGGCGACCGCTTCCGCTATCATCCGCAGTTCCATTTCCCGTATGAATTGTACGATAAAGCAAAGGCGCCGTATCTCGTCTGCGTCAGCTGCGTGTCTAAGAACCCGACGGACGCCGACCGCTGCCAAAAATGCGGCTTGCCTTTGCTGAAATAACGGGGGACGGCTTCTTATGAATGACGAAAGAACGTATCACAGCAAGGTGACGCTCTGCGACGACGGCAAATACCGCTGGGTCTATGAGATCAACCTGTTCAAAGACCTCAGATTCTTTGTTCTGGTCTGGAAGATCTTTTTCTTCCTGTTTCTCGGCGTGTCCGCCGTCGTGCTGATCTCCGACGCGGCCAAATGGGGCGCGGACAAGGCGGCGGAGAACCTGCCGTTTTTGGGATATTTCCTTTTGGGAATGACTGCTGTTGTAGGTTTGGGATACCTCATATACGCCGCGATCATGGGCGGTAAATATATCGTTGAGTTTGAGATGGACGAAACCGGCTTTGTGCACAGGCAGATCGCCTCACAGGCCGAAAAAGCCAAAAAGATCGGCCGCGCGGCGATGACCGCCGGCGCCGCCTCGGGGACCCACGGCGCCTTCGCGGCGGGTATCGCCGCGCAGCGGACGGAGATGTATACGGAGTTTGCAAAGGTCAAAAAGGTGAGCCCGTATCCCCGCCGCCACGTGATCAAGGTAAAGGAAACGCTGGAGCATAACCAGATCTACGCGGCGGACGAAGATTTTGCGTTCGTGCAGCAGTATATCCTTTCGCGCTGTCCCAACGCCAAACAGTAAAGGAGCGTATTTCGATGGCCAAATTTTGTCAAAACTGCGGTTCGGCGCTCGATGAAGGGGTAAAGTTTTGTCCTTCCTGCGGCTCGCCCGTCCCGCAGGCGGCGCAGCCGCAGCAGCCGAAGAGCTCTCCCGATCCGCAGCCGCAGCGGCAGGCGGATCCGCAGCCGTACTCATACACTCCGCGGCCGCAGGTGCGGATCCCGGAGCAGTTCGCGCAGCGGAACGCGGCGAGAGCGCAGCAGC
Source organism: Clostridia bacterium (assembly GCA_017450965.1). Taxonomy (GTDB): domain Bacteria; phylum Bacillota; class Clostridia; order Oscillospirales; family CAG-272; genus RUG12395. The sequence continues at coordinate 44,543 of JAFSSQ010000047.1, read as the reverse complement.
AGGCGTCCGCCGGTCGGCAGCCCGCGCAGCAGCAGGCGTACGTCTATCAGCAGTCCGCCGCACCTGCCAAAAAGAAAAATGGCAAGGGCGGCAAGGCTTTTCTTGTAATCTTGCTTGTCGCAGTAATCGGCATAATCGGCTTCTTTGGCTTCCGTGACGGCGGATGGTTCCGTAGTAACAAATCTTATGACGCACAGCATATGCAATCACTTCTTTCGTATGCCCGGCAGCTTGAAAAAGCCGGCAACAGCGAAGCGGCGGCGGCGGTCTATGAGTTGATCGCCAAAGGCGGCGGCGCGGAACTGATACAGAAAGCGCACGAGGAGATCCCGGCTGTTGAAAAAATGGATGAGATAGAACAGGTCGAAGAAATCATGGATCATATCAAAGGAGGCGGCGTAAAATGAAGAAATACATAGCTGTTATCCTTGCCTTTGCAATGGTCTTTTCCATTCTTACCATCGCTTCTTCCGTTTCTGTTTTTGCGGCAGATGAAATCGACATCAGCACGCCTGACGATGCTTTTGAAGGCGATTACACCGAATTCAAGGGCAACGACGGCTCGGTTACCCGTGTGTTTGATAACGGAAGCGTCAGCACAAAATACAAAGACGGCACAACATCCGCCGTTGATTACAACGGAAATCGGTATTCCGAGGACAAGGAGGGAAACGCCTCTGTCCGTACGGCTGACGGCTACGTCGCGACCGAGTATAGGGACGGCCGGAAATCCGTAACGGAACCGAACGGGAAAACCACGACGATGAACACGGACGGCAGCTTTTCGGAAAGTTTCGGTATCGGTTACACGCTGGATTATAACGCGGACGGCGGACTGACCGGTATCGGCATCACCGGGAGCGACGAGCGGATCGAAACGGACGAAAACGGCGGCTTTAAAAAGGGAGAGATCACCGGTCCCGGCGGCTCCAAACTGACGATCACCGACGACGGGATCCGGTTTGTCAACGCCGAGGGGACAAAAGTCAATTATACGGAAAGCGAAAACAAGGAAACAACAACCATAGAATGGAAGGACGGCGCGCACAGCGAGACGGTGAAAACGGTCACGTGGAACGGCGGCGAAAAGACCGAGGACACCACTGCCGCCTTCACAGACAGCAACGGGAATCGCTGGGATTCCAACAAAAACACAACGTATGATTCAAACGGCGAACCCATATACAGTAACAACAATGTGACCGAATGGACCGGCGCCGACGGCTCCAGGCTTTGGGTGGATAATAACTCAAAGGCAATGGAGTACAGCGATCCGGCCGGCAACAGGATGATCACCGATGCCGGCGGAAACCTGACGGAATACCAAGACGGCAAAAACTCCTGGAACGTCACCTACGACGAGAACGGAAACGTTACCTCGGCGGATATCACCTATTCGGATGGCGCAAAGATGATAAAGAATCCTGACGGAACAACTACTTTCACCCTGTCTGACGGCACAAAATATGAGTCTGACGGTAAAGGAAACATTGCCAAAAACGGCGAGCAGATCAAAAAGGACGGAAAGTGGCTGCCCGGCAGAAGCACAAATGAAGCAAAACCGGATGATAAAAGTGACGAGTCGACAAAAGCAAAAGAATTATGGAAAGAAGACAGGGAGCTCTTACAAGAAAACGGGTTTGACGTAACCCTGATGCGAGACTTTTTGTTTGAGGATCAAATCAATGCACCGAGAGGCTCGGTTACGGCATTTATCAGCGCCTCCAGAAGAGAAGACGGAGCCTTCATCAAGATCTGGTATTTCAAAGATGAAAATCAGGCGTCCGCAATAGCTCTCCAGGGTTCGTCCGGTAAACAAGTAGGCATCAGATTTGTCCAAGGCGATAATGAAAACCTGATTCATTGATCTTGTACGCATACAATTCAAAAAAATCAGCGCGGCGGAGCAAACGCTCCGCCGTGCCGTTTTGTCATATAAAGAATAGAAAAGACCGCCACCGCTTTCAAAGCGGAGGCGGTCTTTTCTCACGTCGCGCGCCGTTTGTCAGACAGCCGCGGGATCACCGGCAGTGCGAGACGGTCTCGCCCGTGTCGGTCTGCCGGACGAGCGTTCCTTCCGCGCTGAAGGCGTAGCGGTACACTCTGCAGGCGGCTTCGATCGAATACATACTTGTCATCGGGGAGAAATGAGCGGAGGCGACGGCGTTCACGTCCCACTCCAGCTCCCCCGCGCCGGTCACGGTCAGCGCGCCGCCGAGGGAACCGGAGACCGAGTAGAAGGTCTGCGGCTCGCCGCCCTCCGGATCGCAGAGGAAGAGGATCGCCGTGTAGTTCTCCCGGACGAGCGGGGTCAGTTCTTCGTCGCTGATATTCCGCATTTCTCCCTCTTTCGAGAAGATAACGTCGAGCACGCTCGCGATCTCGTGCCGTCCGCCCTCGTCTGTTTCTTTGGGAACGGCGTAGGCGGAAAGGTAAACGCGCCCGCCGTATTCGACCATATCCGCGATATAGTAACAGCAGGTATCGGTCTCATACGAGAAACTGTCGGTCAGCGCGCCGTCCCGGTCCATCTTGCAGAGGAGCGCGGTGTCTCCGGAGGTTTCGTTCCAGAGCTGGATCAGATAGCCGTCGCCGAGCCGCGCGGCGTTCCGGATCCCGAGATTGCCCACCTCCGTTTTGCGGAAGCTGAGCTCGTTTCCGTCGGCGTCGCAGGTGCTGAGGCAAAGATACTTCAGATCCCCCCGGCTGACGACCGCCCACGTGCCGTCCCCGTTCTCGAGGACCGCGGCGATATACTCGCGCGAAAAGCCGTGATCCGGCCGGCGCTGCCAGAGGACCGTTCCGTCTTCTCCGACGCGGGCGAGCCACGCGTGGGAAGAATCCGCCGCGGAGCGGGTCTCCTCCCAGCCCCACGCCGCCGTGCCGTTTGCCAGGCGGGCGCAGCCGTCAAGGAAAAAGCCGGTAAAGGTCGCCGACCAGAGCTCGGTCTCGCCGGAGAGGCAGGTGAGGGTACTGCTTTTGAGAACGGTAAGGCCCGTTTCGGCGTCCTTTCCGTCCTGATAGGTATAGCGGTAGGAGATCTCCCCGCCGGGCAGGACGGTCTTTTTCACGTTCCGTTCCCACAGGGCGGAAAGCTCCTCCGGCGCGGGCGTTTCCTGCCGGATCTCCCAGCCGGGCACGGTCTGGCGGAGCACCTGTGCCGTCTTTTCGTAGGTGAAGCGCTGCGCGGTAATGTCGCGGTAGACCGCTTTTACCTCGGCGCGGCTCAGCCCCTCCGCGGAGAGACCGTTCTCCGCAAAAAACGCCGTCGCCGCGCGGTATTCTCCGCTCTCCGCGGCGACCGCGAACGCGGCGGATCCGATCATCACGAGCGCCAGGCACGCCGCCAGAAGCGCGCGCCCGGGACGGACGCTTCTTCTCGCGGGCGCAAAGCGGACGGCCTTGCCGGAGGACGCCTTTTCTTCCTGTTCGGCGGCGAACGCCGCCGCTTCGCTCAGATACCGCTCGTCGATCTCGCCGAGAACGTCTGAGATCTTTTCTTTTTTCATAACGAAACTCCTTCCTTTAAAAGGTGTTTTTTCAGCTTTTTGCGGAGGCGGGAGAGGCGGACGGAAACGTTGTGCTTGCCGGTATGAAGCAGCGCCGCCAGCTCATCGATCGAGTCGGCGTACCAGTAGCGCCGGACGAACAGGATCCGGCTCTCTCTGTCAAGTCCGCTTAAAAAGCGGCTGACGGAGCGGGCGGTCTCCCGCGCGTCAAGCTCGTCCCCGACGGAGCCGGGGGAGGGGATACAGTCCGCGATCTCGTCCAGCGCCGCGTCGTAAACGCCGTTCCGCTTTGCGGCGGTGTTCGCGTGATACCGTTTGATCGCCAGGTTCCGGACGATCCGGCCGAGATAGGTGAAAAGCGGATCCGGCCTTTGCGGCGGCACGGTATTCCAAACGGCGAGATACGCGTCGTTCACACACTCTTCGGCGTCTTCTCTGTCTCCCAAGACGTTTTCGGCGATCCTGCGGCATCTTGTTCCGTATTTGTTCGACAGTTCAACGATTGCCTGCTCCGAGCGCTCAAAGAACAATTCAATGATCTTACTATCGTCCAAAGGTCCACATCCTTTCTGCCTCACCTATACACTACGGGTCGGGAAGAAAAAGTCTCTCGTTTTTTTCATTTTACCCGAAAAAACGGGTTTTGTCCACCGCCCGGACGGAAAAAAGGTCCCGGGCGGCAAAAGGCAAAAAAGCCCCGGGCGGCCCGGGGCTTTTTGCGGGACGGGGTCTCTCATTTGGTCGGGTCGGGCAGGGCGTTTTCCCCGCCCGCCGCGCAGAGATCGTCGTAGACGAACGGCGCCTCCTCCGGCAGTACGCGCCGCCGGGCAAAGAGCAGGAACAGGCGCGCGGCCGTCCCGCCCGAGAGGGCGCAGTCGGGGAGAACGCAGTCCGCCTTTCCGTCCCGGGTCCTTCGGCGGACCGAGAGGGTATAGCGCGCCCTGCCGTCCGCCCTGTCGCGTTTCAGGCGGTAGGATACCGTTCCTCCGGGGATGGGTCGGCGGCAGAACAGCGCCCCGCGATGCAAGCGTCGGATCTTCACGGTGTTGTCTCCTTTGTACAGTCGTTGGATCAAAGCCGTATCAGGATACCACGGGAAGGATCTTTCTCTTTTTCGGAAAAAGAGATGCGTATTTCCTCTTTTTTCCGGCTTTTTCGCCGCGCCGTGCGCTTTTGCGGGCGTTTTTCCGGTTTTTTCGTCAGATTGACGCGCCGGTTTCGTTTTTTTGGCGGCGCCGCAAAGGAAAACGGCGCCAAAAAGGGAGAAAAAAGGGGAAGAAAACCGGATCTTTTTTCGAAAAAGGCGATCCGACGGGGAAAAAAGAGAGAACGGGCCGCCCGCGGCGGGCGTTTTTTCTTTGTTTTTTGGTAATCATTGCGCCGAAAAAAAGACCAAAGTTGGCTTTTTTTCCGTTTTCTCTATGCAAGCGCGCCGGAGCGTGCTATAATAGACGGCACGGGGATCCATTCCGGACGGCGCGGGATCCGGGCTTTGCCCGTCCGCGCGCGACTTGGATATCCGAAAGGAGACGATATGAAAAAGATGCTTTCCCTCGTTCTGGCCGCGCTTCTTCTCACTTCTTTTACCGCGGCTCTTTCTTCCTGCGGGAGCGAGCCCGCGCAAACGCCGGACACGGCGGACGGGACGCAACCCGCCGGCACGCAGCCGGAGGAGACCGAACCCGCCGAAACGACCTCTTCCGTTCTCGACGCGATGACTCCGTCGGACGGCAAAAAACTGCGGATCGCCTTCATCGGGGACAGCATCACGCAGGGGACCGGCACGCCCGCGGAAAAACAGGCGACCGAGGGGTACCCCGGGCAGCTCCAGGCCCTGCTCGGCGACGGATACGTCGTCGGTAACTTCGGCAAGGGGAGCTCCTACGCGCTTGCCGCGGACGATCCGTATAACAGCAAGAGCGACCGTCCCGAGCTTACCTACCGCAACACCAAGCAGTATCAGGACAGTCTTGCCTTCAACGCCGATATCGTCGTGATCCTGCTCGGCTGCAACGATATCCGCAGTCTTTCCTGCCGCGAGGCGTGCGAGCATCTTCAGGCGGCGCTCCTCTCGCTCGCGCGGGAGTACGCCGCGCTTCCCACGGTGCAGAAGGTCTATCTCGCCACGCATATCCGGACGACGAACGCGGAGCCGATCATCGAGTTCAGCGACGGGGAGGTCCAGAAGATCCAGCGCGCCGCCGCCGAGGAGGGCGGGTTTGAGGTGATCGACCTCTTTACGATGACGCGGGAATACTTCAACGTGATGATGCACTACAACGCGGACCGCGTCCATCCGAACAAGGAACAGTACGGGGAGATCGCGCGCGCGTTCTACTCTTTCTTTACGGGGATGGAGTTCGTTCCCACCGTGCCCGCGCTCAGCGAGACCGGCGTCGTCTACCTCGACGGGAGCAAAGCGTCCGGCGACGGATCCTCTCCGCAGAGCCCGGTCGATACGCTGGCGAAGGCGGTCGGCCTCCTGCGCAAAAACGGCGGAACGGTCGTTCTCTGCGGCCCCTGCGCCGTCTCGTACGAAACGCACCTGCCCGAAACGGAGGCGCCTATCACGGTCACCTCTCTCTGGGAGGGGACGAATTACGCCGAACGGGGCGCCAAGCTCTCGCTCTCCCGCCATCTGTTCTTTTACGGCGACTACACGCTGGAGAACCTGACGGTCGAGGCGGCCGCCTCCAATCCCATCATTTCCTGCAACTATCACAACGTGACCTTCGGCGAGGGGATCGTCTGCACGCTCGCGTCGGGCGTGACGACCTATCCGCTCCTCAACGCCGGCTACAACGTCGGGCTCGGCGGCGTTCCGACGGAGAACGTCAGCCTGCACGGCACCTGTACCTTTGCGGTCAAGTCCGGCACCTGGGCGTACTTCCGCGGCGGCAACCGCCGCAGCGATCCCGCCCTGCGGATCGGCACGACCGACAAGGACGCCAAGCTGAAGATCGAGATCTCCGGCGGGACCTTCGTCGCCGCCTCCGGCTCCAATCTTTGCGCGGGGACGGGGATGAACTCCTTTGAAGGCGAGTGCGAGATCCTTATTTCCGGCGGGGTCTTCGCCGGCAACTTCTGCTGCGTCGGCCGGGTCGGGACGAACGGAACGGCGGACAAGGATCCCGCCGTCGTGACCGGCACCGTGCGCGTGACCGTGACCGGCGGGGAGTTTCGCGGCTCGATCGTCGCGGTGCAGGACGCTTCCGCCGCCTTCTCCGGACGGGTGGAGATCCGCTTGCCGGAAGCGCTCAAGGATAAGCTCCGGGGGAACTTCGCAGAGATCGACCTGCCCTGATCTCAGAGAAAAAACCGCCCGGCTCCGCAACGCGGAGCCGGGCGGTTTCGTTTCGTTTTACGGGCGGTCGGTGAAGGTCAGCTTGTCGATCACGCCGCTAAGCAGATCGGCGGCGAGGGCGGTCAGCTTTTCAAAATAGGGGATCTCGCCGCGGCGGTGAACGTCCATCCCCCAGAGGACCCGCACGGGGTATTCGGCCGCGATCTCCCAGAACGCCCGCCTGGGGTAGGAAATCTCCGACATACGCTCGCGCTGTACGGGGAAAGGATCGTCGTCTTCCACTCCTTTCCGGCGGTAGGTGCAGCCGAGGATGTTGTGGAGATTGATCTCCAGCGGGATATCGTGTTCGGCGGCGGCGCGGCAGATCCGGTGCGCCGTTTCGGCGTCGGTCGCGGTAAACTCCGTGTTCCGGAAGAGCAGGTAGTGATCCGGGTGGGCGATGATGTCCGGCAGGCCGAGCTCGATCGCGCGCTCCACGTATTCGCCCAAAAGGCGAACGTCCTTTTCCCGGCAGGTGCCTTTCCGGAAGTAGCAGGGCTCCGGTTCCCCCTCGCGCCGTACGTAGTGCTGCCCGAGGATGAGAATATCGGTCTCCCGCTTCAGCTCAAAAAGCTCCTCCTCGCGTCCGGGGGAGTATTCGACCTCAAACCCGGAGAGGATGCGGATCCGGTCCGCGTACCGTTCCCGGAGCGACCGGACGCTCGCCAGATATTCGTCCTTCTGCGCGTACGGCATCCGGATGCGGGGGCGCAGATCGACCGGGGTCTTTTCCGGCGCGTGATCGGTGAAGGCGAACGTTTCGTAACCGGCGGCGATGTATTCCTTTACGTAGTCCTCGTCCGTCCAGTCGGGGTCGGCGTGCCCGCAGCGCGCCGTGTGAGAATGATAATTATAAAGCTGCATAATGTCTCCCGGCGCCTTTGGCGCCTTTCAGTTGCGTTCTTTTCGTTTCAGCAGGCCGCTGCGGTAAGCGGCGAGCAGCATCGTCAGCCCCTCGATCCGGCGGCGGATCCCGGCGCCGTCGTCGGTTTCCGCTACAAGGATCCGGTGGTCGCTTTCGTCGAAGAGATCGGAGGTCGAGTCGATGTCCTCGTCGTTTTCCACGGCGTTCTCCACGCCGGAGAAGGGCTTGTGCGAGATGATCCGCAGTCCCCGCGAGTTATAGACGAGGGTGTAGCCGGCGGAGCCGGTCCTGCCCTGGTACGCCCGGCAGAAGCCGCCGTCGATCACGATCAGCCTGCCGTTCGCCTTGACGGGGCTTTCCCCCTTGCTGAGGCAGACGGGGATGTGGCCGTTGACGATGTGCGCGCGCTTTCCCTTCAGCCCGAACTCCGCGAGGATGCGGAGGCAGTCCGCCTCGTTTTCGTAAAGAGTATAATAGCGGTTGCGTTTTTCCTCGATGAGGGAGGGGTCGGAGGGGTCGTCGACAAGCGCCCTCTCAAAGGTCGTCATCTTTTCCCGGCCGTAAAGCGGGGAGTACCTGCCGCACCACAAAAACCACAACAGGTCCCGCGCCTTCTGCCGCTCGGGCGAGTCCTCCGGCGCGTGGCAGCCGAGGCGCACCGTCCGCTCCATCGCGTCGAACAGCGCCTTGCCGGAGAGGAGCGCTCCGTCAATGGGGAAGCGCATCAGGCTCCCGTCCTCCTCCATCGGCACGCAGCCGTGGAAGAGAAGGTTGCCGTTGCAGCAGAGGTAGATCCCGCCCTTCTCAAGCAGGAAGGCGGCGTGGGCGCGGAGCTTTTCGCTGGAGGAGAAGGCCCGCTCAAGCTGCTCCAGCACCTCCTCCTCCGCCGGAGAGAGGCGATAGGGATCGGCCGGGTCCACGGTCGGGAAGTCGCAGTCCCGCAGGGGGCGGTCCCGGCCGGCGATCTTCACGGTCTTTTTCACGAAGTCGATCTTCTCGAGGAGCAGCCGGTCGTCCATCATAAACCACGGGTTGCGGCGGATGATCTCCCCCTCGGTCTTGAAGGCGATCACCGCGATCGCCTTGTGCATCGCGGCGAGGAGCAGCGGCGAGTCCGCCGCGTAAGGGGACCGGTCCTCCCCCTTCGGGAGGAAGGCGGTCACGTCGCTTTTGCGGTAGGTCTCGGAAGCGAAAACGGCAAGGGGCCGCAGGCTGATGCCGTATCCGATCTCCAGCGTGTCGAGATTGCCGTAGGAAAAGGCGTTGTGGAGGGCGGCGGCGATGCAGGCGCGGCTGCCGAAGGCGGCGCCGAGCCACAGCGCGTCGTGATTGCCCCACTGTACGTCCACGCGGTGATGGGCGAGCAGATCGTCGAGCACGATATCGGGGCGGGCGCCGCGGTCGTAGATATCGCCCACGACGTGCAGCCGGTCGACGATCAGGCGCTTGATGCAGGCGGCGAGCGCCTCGATCATGCTTTCCGCCGCGCCGACGGCGATCACCGAGGAGAGGATGTTTTCGTGATAGACGCACCGCGTCTCGCTCTCGCTTTCGTAAAAGAGTTCTTCAAAGATATACGCGTATTCGGCGGGCAGCGCCTTGCGCACCTTGCTGCGGGTGTACTTGGAGGCGACAAGACGGCAGATCTCCGTCAGCCGGAGGAGGGTCGAGCGGATGAACGCGTCGGTCACGAGCCCCTTGGCGGCAAGTGAACGTAGCTTGAGGCGGGGATAGTAGATCAGGGTGGCGAGGTCGGCGCGCTCCCGCTCGGAGAGGGAGGCGGAAAAGAGAAGGTCGATCTTTTCCCGGATCACGCCGGAGGCGTTGTTGAGGATATGGCGGAACGCCTCGTGCTCTCCGTGGATATCGGAGATGAAGTGTTCCGTCCCCTTCGGCAGATTGAGGATGGCGCGGAGATTGATGATCTCCGCTTCCGCCGCGCGCACGGTGGGGAATCCGAGGGAGAGCGCCTCCAGATACCGGCGGTTCTGTTCCGCGTCCTTTTCGTTCAGTGGGGGCATGGAAGACTCCTTTTCTCTGTTTTCTTCTTTGCCCTATGATACTCTTTTTTTGCCGCCGGGACAAGGGGGTTTCGCAAAAAACACGGGATCTGCCAAAAAAAGGCCAAAAACCGTACGCCTCCCCTCGCTTGACTTTGCCTTTTTCCCGTGCTAAAATAAAGAACGATAAAAAACCGGCGGAGAGGGAAGCGATGCGCGAGACCGTAACGAAACTGTGGAACAAATACCGGGAGCTGATCTGCTATCTGATCGTGGGCGCGCTGACGACCGCGGTGAGTCTCGGCGTATACTGGCTCGCCACGGTGAAGTTTCTCGACCCGGAGGACCCCGTCGAACTCCAGATCGCCAACGTCGTCTCCTGGATCGCCGCGGTCACCTTCGCCTATTTTGCCAACCGCACCGTCGTCTTCCGGAGCCAGAACGGGAAGGTGGCAAAGGAGGCGGGCGCGTTTTTCCTCTCGCGCGTGGGAACGCTCCTCCTCGATATGGGGATCATGTTCGTCGCCGTTACCCTCTGCGGGATGGGGGACAAGCTCGCCAAGCTGATCGTGCAGTTCGTCGTGATCGCGGCAAACTACCTGCTCGGCAAGTTCGTCGTCTTCCGCAAGGAAAAAAGCGGGCCCGCCGCGCCGCGGGAAAAGTGAGAAAAAACAGCGTCTCCGGCTCCGGCCGGAAACGCTGCTCTTTTTTTATTCGGTTGCCGGGGCGGAGAGGGAGAGGGTGATCTCCGGCTCGAAGACCGCGGCGATGCGCTGGCGCGCGGCGGGACCGGAGAGCCGGTCGCTCAACGCGGAGGAGAAGGGGAGATCGCTGTACTGCGAGAGGGTGGAGGCAAGGGAAGCGAGCGCGGCGCTCCTGCCGGGCAGCTCGCGCTGGGAGAGGAGAACGGTGCTTTCCCCGAACGCAAAGGTGAGCAGCCGGGTGACGGGAAGCTCCAGAAAGTCGGTGCGTACCTCTAAAACGAGCCGGTTTTGCAGATCGCGGGAAAAACGCCCGATGCTCCGGACACGGAAGCTGTCCCCGCCCACGTTCAGCTCGCCGTCGGCGGGCGCGTAAAACCCGACGGGGACGGTGTAGCAGGCGTCCTTTTCGCGGTACCGGAGGAGGAAAACGCCGTTTTGCAGCGAGAAGGAGATCTCCTCCAGTCCCGCCGTGTAGTTGTTCTGGATGATCTGCATCAAAAAGGGAAAAAACCCGATATGCGCGCCGCCTTTTTCCGGCGCCGCGGCACTCCTGCCGCAGAGGAGGAGGCATTCGGCGGGAGAGGGGGCGGGCGCCGTTTCGTCCGGGGGCGTATCTTTCCCGAAGCGGGCGCGCAGCCGGGCAAAAAGGGAGCGGGGCTTGGGAGGCGCCGGCGGCAGCGGCGCCGCGGGGAGGGGAAGGGCGGTCAGCTCCGCCAGCTTTTGCCGCAGGGCGGCCTCCCCCGCGGGATCCGGAGAGAGCGCGTCGGGGAAGGGACCGGTAAAGCGCTCGAGAAGGTAGGTAAAGACGGAGGACTGCTGGAACATATCGTCGTTGCCGGCAAAAAAGACCGCGATCACGCCGTTTTCGGTGTTGCAATACAGATTCTGCCCGAGCATCCCGTTGAAGAGGAAGGAGTCGCGGCGGCGGCCGGTCCAGATCTGATAGGCGTAGTTGAAGGCGCCGTAGGCCTCCGGCGTGCGGATCTTTTCGGAGATCGCCTCCCGGAGATAGTCGGCGGGGATCAGGCGTTTTCCCTCCCAGACGCCGCCGTTTTGCAGGAGCGTTCCGACTTTCACGAGGTCTTCTCCCCGCAGGTAGAGGCCCCAGCCGCCCTTTTCGATCCCCTCGGGGCTCTTTTCCCAGTAGAGATCGGTGATGCCGAGCGGGGCGAAAAGGCGTTTGGTCAGATATTCGGTCAGGCTCTCGCCGCTGCGCCGGACGACGGCGGCGGCCAGAACGTAGGTGTTGAGGCTGTTGTAGTAAAAGGTCTTGCCGAGCTCGCCGTAGGAGGTCGCGTTGAGAAAGGCGCGGACCCACTCCCGCTCCGCCATCGACTCCGCCTCGTTGAAGAGGGACCCCGCCGTCATCGTGAGCAGCTGCCGGACGGTCGGAACGCGGCGGATCAGGCGGGGGAGCGTTCCCGTTTCCTCGGGGAAAAGATCGGAAAGTTTTTCTTCCAGAGAGAGCTTGCCCTCCCCGCAGAGGATGCCGACGGCGAGGGAGACAAAGCTTTTCGACGCGGAAAAGAGGTATTTCGGCGCGCGCAGATCCTGCATCCCGAAGGCGGCCTCGCAGAAGATCCGCCCCCCGCGGGCGAGGAGAACGGCGTGCATATTGAGAGAGTCGTCCTTTTGCAGTTTGTCAAGGAAATCGGCGACGAGCGCGGAGGAAACGCCCGCCTCCTCCGGCGTGCAGCGCGGAAGCGGGGAAGGGGAGGGGCGGAGGGGGAGCGAGGGCTTTTCGTGCGGGAGAGAGATCTCCGGGCGCACGGCCTCCTCCGGGTTCATCGCCCGCCCGAGAAGGGCGAGGGTTTTGTTCAGCGTAAAAACGGACATAAGGGGCTCCTTTCCGTACGACTGCTTTTATTCTATCGCGCGGCGGGGTAAAAAACAATCATCTTCCAAAAAAAACTTGAAATTCATGGAGAATAAAGTATAATATTGGTATAAGCGGTACCATACCCCCCGGACGGCGGTCCGCGCCGTCCCCATCAAAGGAGGAGAAAGTTTTGATCCGGACAGTCAGAAAAGCCGTGATCCCCGCCGCCGGTCTCGGGACCCGGATGCTCCCGATCTCCCGCTGCGTGCCGAAGGAGATGCTCCCGATCGTCGACCGCCCCGCCGTCAGCTATCTCGTCAGCGAAGCGTTTGACAGCGGGATCACCGACGTTCTCGTCATCACGGGACGGGAAAAGGAGGCGATGGAGGATTACTTTGACTTTTCCCCCGAGTACGACGCCGTCCTGACGGCGAAGGGGAGAGGGGACGAGGTAAAGGCCTACCGCGCCGAGGTCGACCGCGGCAACGTCTTTTTCCTCCGGCAAAAGGAGAAAAAGGGACTCGGACACGCGATCCTGCAGGCCCGCAGCTTTGTCGGGGAGGAGCCCTTCGCCGTCCTCTACGGGGACGATATTATCTTTTCGGAGACGCCGGTCACCGCCCAGCTCGCCGCCTCGTACGCCCGCTACGGGCGTCCGGTCGCGGGACTCAAGCACGTTCCCGCCGCCGATCTGAGAAAGTTTTGCTCGATGAAGGCGGAGGCGATCCCGGGCGCGGAGCGCGAGGAATACGCGATCTCCGACATGATCGAAAAGCCCGCGCCGGGCAGGGAATATACCGATCTCGCCATCCTCGGGCGGGTGCTGCTCACCCCGGAGATCTTCGATATCCTTGAACGCACGGCGCCCGGCGCCGGCGGGGAGATCCAGCTGACCGACGCGATGGCGGAGTACGCGCGCCGGTACGGGATGATGGGGCTGGTGTTCGAGGGAGAGCGGTTCGATCTCGGCTCCAAGCTCGGTCTGCTCGCCGCCAACGTCTGCGAGGGGGTGAAACACCCCGAGATCGGCGAGGCGTTCACCGCGTTTCTCCGGGAATTTGCGAAAACCTTATAAGGAGCGGAAGATGGAACGGGTATCCAAACACAACTATTATCTCGATATCGCGGAAACGGTCTCCGAGCGGAGCACCTGCCTGCGCCGCCGGTTCGGCGCGATCATCGTCAAAAACGACAGCATCATTTCCACCGGCTACAACGGCGCCCCCCGCGGCCGCAAAAACTGCTGCGACCTCGGCTTTTGCCTGCGGGATCAGATGAACATCCCGCGCGGGGAACGCTACGAGCTCTGCCGCTCGGTCCACAGCGAGGCAAACGCCATCATCGCCGCCTCCCGCGAGGAGATGATCGGCGCCGTGATGTATATGTGCTGCACCGACCCGAAGACCGGAGCGGTCGTCCCGGGGACGGCCAACTGCATGATGTGCAAGCGCCAGATCCTCAACGCGGGGATCGCGAAGGTCTATATCCGCGACACGAAGACCGAATACCGGGAGATCACGGTCGCCGACTGGATCGAAAACGATGACAGTCTCGACGGAACACTCGGCTACTGATCCGGTGCGCGTCCTGCCGGCAAAGGACCTGCCGGAGGCGGCGCGCGCGTGGGAGGAGATCGAGCTCGCCTGCTTTTCCGATCCCTGGACTCCCGGGATGATCGGGGAGGCGCTCGCCTCGCCCGTGTGCGTGACCCTTTTCGCCCTTTGGGGAGGCCGGGCGGCGGGCGTGGTATCCGCCGTCTGCGCCGCCGACGAGTGCGACGTGACCGACGTGGCCGTTCTGCCGGCGTACCGCCGGCGGGGGATCGCTTCCGCGCTGATCGGGGCGCTCCTCGCCCGGCTTTCGGAGCGGGGGACCCGGCACGTCTATCTCGAGGTAAGAGAGTCGAACGCGCCGGCGATCGCGCTTTACCGCTCTTTTTCCTTTTTTCCCTGCGGCAGACGGAAACGCTACTATACCGCGCCGGAGGAGGACGCCGTTGTGATGACGCTGGATCTTTCCCCGGAAAACGAAACAAGATAAGAAGGAAACTATGTTTATTCTCGGAATCGAGTCCTCCTGCGACGAGACGGCGGCGTCGGTCGTCGAAGCGTCGCCGGAAGGCGTTTTGAGCGTCCGCTCGGACGTCGTCGCCTCCCAGGTGGAGACGCACCGGCTCTGGGGCGGCGTTGTGCCGGAGCTGGCCGGACGGGCGCACGCGGAGGCGATCTCCAATGTGACCCGGCAGGCGCTCGCCGAGGCGGACGTTCCGCTCTCCGCGCTCTCCTGTATCGCTGTGACGAACCGTCCCGGCCTGATCGGGGCGCTCCTCGTCGGCGTCAATTTTGCGAAGGGGCTGGCGCTCTCCCGCGGGATCCCGCTCGTCCCCGTCGACCACGTTCACGCGCATATCGCGGCGGCGTCGCTTCTGCCCGACCCGCCGAAGCCCCCCTACCTCGCCTTTGCCGTTTCCGGCGGGCATACGACCCTTTTCCGGGTCGACTCTCCCACCGACTATACCGAGCTCGGCGCCACGCGCGACGACGCGGCGGGCGAGGCGTTCGACAAGGTGGGGCGCGTCATCGGGCTCCCCTATCCCGCCGGCGCCGCGATGGACCGGCTTGCGTCGGAGGGAGATCCGGCGGCGTTCCGCTTCCCCTCGCCCGCCGTGCCGGGCCGGGGGTTCGATCTCTCCTTTTCCGGCCTGAAGACGGCGGCGCTCAACGCGGTCAACTCCGCCCGCCAGCGCGGGGAGGAGGTATCGCCCGCCGACCTTGCCGCTTCTTTTACCGCCGCCGCGGTCGGGGGACTGGCCGAGCGCGCGCGCGAAGCGCTCCGGGAGACCGGCGTCCGCACGGTCGTGCTGGCCGGCGGCGTTGCCGCCAACACCCACCTGCGCGCCGCCTTTGAAACGCTCTGCCGCGAGGCCGGCGCCCGTCTCTGCCTCCCGCCCCCCTCTCTCTGCGGGGACAACGGCGCGATGGCGGCGGCGGAGGGATATTTCCGGTTTACCGCCGGCGTACGGGCGGACGAAACGCTCAACGCTTACGCAAACTGAAAAGATGTGCAAAACTTTCGACAGGCTGTCGAAAACTTTATCAATCCATAAAAGAAAAGGAAATTTCCATGAACTACGAAAACGAGATCCGCACCTGTCTTGACCGCTTTGAAACGGTTTTGCGCGAGCAGCTCGCCCGCGAGGAGAAGATGGAGCGAGAGGCGGCCGCCGTCGATTACGCCAAAAAAGAAAAGATCCGCATCGGCCTGATCCCCGGCGACGGGATCGGCACGGTCATTTTTGAGAGTGCGCGGCAGGTGCTCGACCTGCTGCTTGGAAAAAAGCTGGCGGAGGGGAAGGTCGAGCTCGTCCCGATCGAGGGGCTCACTATCGAAAACCGCCTGGCGTGCGGCGAGTCCGTTCCCGCGCCGATCCTCGCGGCGATCAAGAGCTGCGACGTGCTGCTCAAAGGACCGACGACGACCCCGAAGGGCGGCACCGACGCGCCGGATATGGAGAGCGCGAACGTGACCCTGCGCCGGGAGCTCGATCTTTACGCCAACGTCCGCCCCGTCTCCGTCCCCGGCGAGGGGATCGACTGGACCTTCTTCCGCGAGAACACGGAGGGAGAGTACGTCCTCGGCTCGCGCGGCGTGGAGGTGGGCGATAAGCTCGCCTGCGACTTCAAGATCACGACCGACGCGGGCACCCGCCGCATCGCCCGCGCCGCCTTTGAGTTCGCGCGCAAAAACGGCAAACAAAGCGTCGCCATCGTCACGAAGGCGAACATTATGAAAAAGACAGACGGCAAGTTCTCCCGCATCGCGAACGAGATCGCCGCCGAATACCCGGAGATCGCGCACGAGGACTGGTATATCGACATCATGACCGCCAACCTGGTCAACAAGGAGATCCGGGACCGCTTCCAGGTCTTCCTTCTCCCCAACCTTTACGGCGACATCATCACCGACGAGGCGGCGCAGATCCAGGGCGGCGTCGGCACCGGCGGGAGCGCCAACATCGGCGACCGCTACGCCATGTTCGAGGCGATCCACGGCTCCGCGCCCCGGATGATCGCGGAAGGGAAGGGCCATTACGCGAACCCCCAGAGTATCCTGCGGGCGTCCGAGATGCTGCTGCGCCATATTTCCTTTACAGAGGAAGCGGACCTTTTGGCGGCGGCCCTGGAGGAGACGACCGGACCGGACGCCGCCGTCGTGATCGACGGCTACGAGGGAGCGACCTGCGCGGAGTATACCGCCTGCCTGACAGAGGCGCTCCGGCGCCGACTTTCCCGCTGACGGAAAACCACGTTCAAGATCGGAGAAAAAGATGGAAAAGGAAAGCAAAGGGCGGGGAGAGAAAACGATCTCCTCGGCCGTCATCAACCGGATGCCGCGCTACTATCGCTACCTGTCCGATCTGATGGAGGCGGGGGTGGAGCGCGTCAGCTCCTCCGAGCTTGCCGCGATGCTCGGCATCACCGCGTCCCAGATCCGGCAGGACTTCAACTGCTTCGGCGGCTTCGGTCAGCAGGGGTACGGGTACAGCGTCCCGCGGCTCTATGAGAATATTTCTTCGATTTTGGGCGTAAACGAGGGGTACCGCGCCGTGATCGTCGGCACGGGCAACCTCGGCCGCGCGCTGGCGTCCAGCCCCGTTTTCCGCAAGCGCGGCGTCACGCTGGAGGCGCTCTTTGACGTATCGCCCGCGCTGGTGGGGCAGACCTTCTGCGGTTTTTCCATCCTCGGGATGGAGGAGTTTGAAACCTACGTCGCAAAAAGCCGGCCGGATATCGCGGTCCTGACCGTGCCGCGCGCCGTGACGCGCGAGGTGGCGGAGCGGATCGACCGCGCCGGGATCCGCGGCGTATGGAACTTTACGAATATCGAACTGCACCTCGCGCACGCCGCCGTGCAGAACATTCACCTCGGAGATACGCTGATGACGCTCTGTTACAGCCTCCGGGAGAAAAGCGGGCCGGAAAAAGGATGAAAGCATACCGACTGAAATACGGACCGGAGAAGATCGAGCTGCCGCGCGCGCTGATCGACAGTCTCTCCGAGATCTCGGAACAGGAACTCAAGGCCCTGCTCCTTTCGGCGGCGGCGGAGGGCGGCGAGGTCGATCCCGCCGCGGCGGGGCTGACCGCCGGCGAGTTTGAGGACGCCGCGGGCTTTCTGCGCGGCGCCGGACTGATCAACGGCAAGAGCCGCTCTTCCCGCGCGGGTGAAAGCGCCCGCGAAACGGAAAAAACGGACGCCACCGCTCCGGAGAAAAAACCGGAAAAAGGAGAGGGAGGGACGGTACGGACCGTCCGCTTCCTTCCGGGCGACCGCCTCCCCGACTACACCTCGGCGGAGATCCGCGAGCTCTTAAAACAAAACGAAACGTTCTCCTCGCTTGTCGACGCCTGCGAGCAGACGCTCGGCAAGACCTTCAACCCGACGGAGGTGAACGGCATCGTCGCGATGCACGACACCCTCGGGCTGGACGGGGGATACATCCTGACGCTGCTCGCCCACTGCGCGGAGCTGGACAAACGGAACGTCCGCTACGCCGAGCGGATGGCGTGTTCGCTCGTGGAGCAGGGGGTCTCGACCCTCGCGGCGCTGGAGGCGGAACTGGAGCGGCGGAAAAAGCTTTCCTCCGCGGAGGGCAAGCTGCGGCGGCTGTTCGGTATGGGGGAGCGCGCCCTGACCAAAAAGGAGCGGGCGTGCTTTACCGTCTGGATCGCCGAGCGGGAGTACCCTTTCGATCTGATCGAGGAAGCGTACGAAGTGACCGTAAACGCCACCCGATCCCCCGGCGTCGCCTACGCGGACAAGGTCCTCGAGCGGTGGTGGGCGGAGGGGATCCGCACGGCGGAGGCGGCGCGAAACGCCGCCGACGGGAAAAAGAAGAAAAAGCAGGCCTCCCCCGCCGCCGGCAGCTTTGATACCGACGAGTTTTTTGAGGACGCTCTCAACCGCAGCTTTGCGGGCAAGGGCAAAAAATAAAAGCGAAAGGGCATACCGCGATGAAAGCAGGATGGGGCGGCGATTATTCCGCCGTGATGGAGGAGTACGACCGGAAACGCAGCGAGGCGCTCCGCCGCGCCGAGGAGGTCAGGCGGGATCTGTATCGGAAATCCCCCGCCTTCGAGGAGGCGGACCGGGCGCTGGCGGGCGTGGGGGTCCTTTTGCTGCGCGCCGGACGGCCGGGGCCGGACAAGGAGGCGCGCTGGGCGGAAGCGAGACGGCAGGTCGAGCGGATGCGGCAGAAGCGGATCGAGGCGCTGGAAGCGATGGGACTGCCCGAGGACGCGGCGGATCCGCATTACGAGTGCCCCCTCTGCGGGGACACCGGCTATACCGACGCGGGGATGTGCGCGTGTCTCAGGCGCGCGCTGGCGGAAGCGTCGCTCGAGTCCTCCGGGCTCGGCGCTCTGACGAGGACCCAGCGCTTTGACAATTTCTCTCTCGAGTATTACCGCGACAGCGAGGAGACCTACCGCACGATGAAGCGGATCTATGAGGACGCCCGCGCGTACGCCGACGCGTTTTACGGCAGGGGCAGCGGCAACCTTCTTTTCATCGGCGGGACCGGGCTCGGCAAAACCCACCTCTGCTGCGCCGTGGCGCGCGAGGTCGCGCTGCGCGGCTATCGCGTGCTCTACTGCAGCGTGCAGACGATGTTCTCCGATTTCAGCCGCGAGCGGTTCCGCTCCGGCTACGGCAGCGACGAGGGGGATACCGACCGGTATCTCGAGGCCGATCTGCTGCTGCTCGACGATCTCGGGACCGAGGTGACCAACCAGTTCACCGTCTCGGTCCTTTACGAGGTCCTCAACTCCCGTCTCGTCGCGGGAAAAAGCACCGTGATCAACACCAACCTCGGCGCAAAGGAGCTGCGCGAGCGCTACGCCGACCGCATCACCTCCCGCCTTTTCGGGGA
The DNA here is from genome assembly GCA_017450965.1 of Clostridia bacterium. Taxonomy (GTDB): domain Bacteria; phylum Bacillota; class Clostridia; order Oscillospirales; family CAG-272; genus RUG12395. The sequence goes on along the minus strand of JAFSSQ010000047.1, from coordinate 25,372 downwards.
GTTTGCCGTCTATCAGTTCGCCGGGCGCGACGTCCGCGCCCAGAAGCTGCGCGAGCGCTGAAAAACGAAAGAACGGGCCTCCGACCGACGCGCCGGGGGCCGCTTCTCTTTCCCCGGCCGGGGATTTTGAAAAAAAGTCTTGACAAACGGAAAAAAGAGTGCTACAATATCCGCGTTATCCAAAGACAGCAGGTTCCGGTAAAAGCCGTTTGGCTTTCCTGCCGAGGAGAAAAAGGGGCGTTTTTTCGCCCGCGTTTTGTCCGTCGGCTGTCTTTGCCGTAACGGGCAATTTTTTTACACTTGCGCAATGGAGGTGAAACGGAAAACATGGCAAGCAAATCCATTCTCGAAAAGAAGCAAGCAGACGTGGCTGCTCTGGCCGAACTGATGAAGAACGCCGCGTCCGGCGTGATCGTCCAGTATCAGGGCATCACGGTCGAGGATGATACCAAAATGCGCGCCGACCTGCGGAAAGCGGGCGTCAAGTATGCGGTTATCAAAAACTCGATCACCGAGAGAGCCTGCGAACAGGTCGGGCTCGACGGGCTGAAGCCGTACCTCAAGGGAATGATCGCCGTGGCGGTGTCCGAACAGGATCCCATCGCCCCTGCGAAGATCCTCAAGACGTACGACGAAAAAATCGAGAACTTTGCGATCAAAGGCGGTTTCCTTGACGGAGCGGTCGTCGACGCGGACGTCGTGAAGGAGCTGGCGAGCATTCCCGGCAAGGAACAGCTCGTGGCAAAACTTCTCGGTTGTCTCCAGTCCCCCCTCTCCAAACTGGCAGCCGTACTCAACGCGAAGATCGAAAAGGACGGCGGCGTACCCGCCGAAGCATGACGGCCGCATGACCGCATGAAACAACAAAAAAGAACCGATTTAGGAGGAAATGAAAATGGCAAGCGAAAAAACCACCAAACTGCTCGATGAAATCAAGGAACTTACCATCCTTGAGCTGAACGATCTCGTCAAGGCTCTCGAAGAGGAATTCGGCGTTTCCGCCGTCGTGGCCGCCGCTCCCGGCGCCGCTGCCGCTCCCGCTGCTGCCGCGGCTGAGGAGAAGACCGAGTTCGACGTGATCCTGAAGGACTTCGGCGCGAAGAAGCTCGACGTCATCAAGGTCGTCCGCGAGATCACCGGTCTCGGACTGAAGGACGCGAAGGACCTTGTGGAAGCCGCTCCGAAGGCGATCAAGGAAGCCGTCAACAAGGAGACCGCCGACGATATCAAAGGCAAGCTGGAAGCTGCCGGCGCCACCGTCGAGATCAAATAAGTTTCACCAACCGGAAAACGCCGCTCGTTCGAGCGGCGTTTTTTCTGTCAAAAACCGTCCGCCTCGCCGGGGGCCCGGCCGCTGCGGACGGTTTTATGTTTGTTCTTCTTCCCGCTGCGCGCGGGTAAAGGCGTTTTCCCTGCGGTAGAGCGGGGAGAGACGGTTGAAAACGGCAAACACGATCCGGCGGGGAAAGAGCGGAGAGATCCACAGCTTCCGGAGCCGGAGGGATTTTCCGTCGGATGAAAAGTCGAGATACCGATCCCCGCGGTAAACGCCTTCCACCGTGCCGATCACGTCCTCCGGCGGGACGCGCTCCCAGAGGATCTGGTTGTCGCCCCGGATCCGGAGCGTCCCGTCCGGCTCCGTCCCGAGGATCCGGTGAGCGATCAGGCGGTCTCCCCTCCGGTAGACGGCGATATCGGGGCGGGCGGGCTTGCGGTCCTTTTTGGCGAGGATCAGCATCCGGTCGGTGGAGTTGCGGATCAGGGGGAGCATACTCGTCCCCGTCCCCTGCACCACGGCGCAGCCGACGGAGGCGATGATCTCCTCGAGCCGGTCGCAGGACTCCTTACTGTTCAAGCAGACCAGCTCCTCTCATCGCGGAGAGGAAGGCGTCGATATCCGCCGAGGCGATATCCTCCGTCACGTCGTAATGCTCCAGCATGGCGGTAAGGAGCATCTCCTTGGTGGTATCCCGGTTTTCCATCTGCCGCCAGAGGAAGGCGCCCGACTTGTTGAGATGGATCATGGCGTTGAAGTTCTTGGCCGCTTCTCCGGTGCCGATCACGATGTTTTCTCCCGCGATCTCGCGGAGCAGAAACCCTTTTCTGATTTTCAAACCGTTCCTCCTTGATACGTTCCCGCGGCGCGGGAACGGAATAAGATCGGAAAAGACGCTGCGTTACGTCTCTTCCCGTTCAAAGTGGTACTTTTTGCGGTGGGTGCAGATACTCTCCAGCACCCCGACGGTGAGATAAAGGGAAAGGACGGACGAGCCCCCGTAACTGAGAAAGGGGAGCGTGATCCCGACGACGGGGAGCATGGCAAGCGCCATCCCGACGTTTTCGGTAACCTGTGCGATGAGGAGCGCGGCGATCCCGGTGGCGATATACGCGCCGCAGTCCTTGCGCGCCTTCATGGCAACGTAGATGATGCGGGCGATCAGGACAAGAAAGAGGGCGATCACGAGGATGCAGCCGAGAAACCCGAACTTTTCCCCGATGATGGAAAGGATGAAATCGGTGTGAGCGAAGGGAACGTCCTCGTAGGCGCCGCCTCCCTCCAGCCCGCGGCCGAAGAGCCCGCCCGCCACGATCGCGCGGCGCGACATCAGAGGCTGCAGTCCCTTGCCGGTCGGATCCATCTCGGGGTTGAAGCCGACGAGGATCCGCTCGCGCTGGTAGAGGTTGAGCTTGGGCCAGAGATAGGGGAAGAGGATCAGAACGGCTCCGCCGCCGAGGAAGAAGTACCAGAGGTTCAGTCCCGCCGCAAAAAGCATGGCGAGGACGATGCAGATGTAAACGAGCGCGGTGCCGAGATCCCCCTGCAAAACGACCAGTCCGACGAGCACTCCGGCGTGCAGGGCGAGGCGGAGGACGGAGAGGGGACGGTTGAGCTTGCCGCGCAAAAGCTCCAGGTGTTTTGCGAAGGTGAGGATCAGAAACAGCTTGATGAACTCGGAGGGCTGGATATTGACCGGCAAGCCGGGGATCTTGATCCAGCTCTTGCTGCCGTAATCTCCGACCGAGCCGATGACCAGCGTCAGCGCCAGCGCGGCGACGGCGGCGATAAAGAGAGGGATCGCCAGCTTGTCGCAGATATCCTGATAATCGAGATTGGCGATGACGAAGACGAAGACAAGTCCGATCAGCGTAGCGACGCTCTGGATGACGACGTACTTGACGCCGTAGACCGACCTCGCCCCCCATAGGGCGACGATCCCGATCAGGGAGAGAGCGAGAACGCAGCCGAGAATGATGAAATCAAGCTGCTTGAGCCGGTCCTTCAGGGAGGTGGCGAAGACCCTCATGGCAGAACCCTCGAAAAAGCGGGATCAGTACGCGTTGCCGAAGTAGAGCAGGGTATCGGCGTGCTCTCCGCAGCAGACGCACCTGTCGCCGAGCTTGTCTCCCTCAAAGGGGATACAGCGGGAGGAAACGCCGGTCAGCTCCTTGATCTTCTTTTCGCATTCGGGGGAGCCGCACCACATCGCACGGATGAAGCCGTCGCCCTTCTCCGCCAGGACGGCCTTGATCTCCTCGGCCGTGCGGCAGTCGTAGGTGCGGCGATCCATATTTTCTTTCGCGCGGGCGAACATCGCCTTGCGCTCCTCTTCGAGAAGAGCTTTGACGGCGTTTTCCACCCCGTCGAGGGAGAGGACGGTCTTTTTGCGGTCCAGGCGCGTCACGGCGACGCAGGCGTTCTGCTCGATGTCGCGCGGACCGATCTCGATGCGCAGCGGCACGCCCTTCATCTCGTATTCGGCAAACTTCCAGCCGGCGCTGTTCTCGCTTGCGTCCGTTTTCACGCGAAGACCGGCGGCGGCGAGACGGTCCGCCAGCGCGGACGCCGCCTCGATCACGCCCGGCTTGTGCTGGGCGACGGGGATCACCGCGACCTGCACCGGCGCGACGGCGGGCGGCAGGACCAGACCGTTATCGTCGCCGTGGGTCATGATGATCGCCCCGATCAGGCGGGTCGTGCAGCCCCACGAGGTCTGGAAGGGATGGCGCTTTTTGTTTTCTTTATCGGTGTATTCCACGCCGAAGGCGCGGGAGAACCCGTCTCCGAAATAGTGGGAGGTCGCCGCCTGCAGGGCTTTTCCGTCGTGCATCAGCGCCTCCAGAGCGTAGGTGGCCACGGCGCCGGCGAACTTGTCGCTGTCCGTCTTTCTGCCGCGGACGACCGGTATGGCGAGGACGTTTTCGCAGAAGTCGGCGTAGACGTGGAGCATCCGCTCGGTCTCGGCGATCGCCTCCTCCGCCGTTTCGTGGATGGTATGGCCCTCCTGCCACAAGAACTCGCGCGTCCGCAGAAACGGCCGGGTCGTTTTTTCCCACCGGACGACGCTGACCCACTGGTTGTAGAGCTTCGGCAGGTCGCGGTAGGAGTGGACGATATTGGAAAAATGCTCGCAGAAAAGCGTCTCGGAGGTCGGACGGACGCAGAGGCGTTCCTCTAATTTTTCGCTGCCGCCGTAGGTGACCCACGCCACCTCGGGCGCAAAGCCGGCGACGTGATCCTTTTCCTTGTTGAGGAGACTCTCGGTGATGAACATCGGCATATAGACGTTCTCGTGTCCGAGGGACTTGAACTCGGCGTCAAGGATCTTCTGGATGTTCTCCCAGATCGCGTAGCCGTAAGGACGGATGACCATACAGCCCTTCACGCTCGTATATTCGATCAGCTCCGCTTTTTTTACGATATCGGTGTACCATTTGGCAAAATCCTCGTCCATCGGGGTGATCTGGTCCACCATTTTTTTATCGTCAGCCATGGATACTTCCTTTCAAAAGCATAGAATAGACAAAATAAGTTATTTTATTCTATCACAGCGGCGAGAGGATGTCAAGTCGCGCGGGCGGGGGAAAACGTGTTTTTTCCGGAAAAGCATTGAAAATAAGAGAGAACTATGATAAAATAACCATAATTAAAATCGCGGGGTATGCGCAAAAATCAGGAGGACGGGATGGCAGGCAGAAGCGGCGTTGTCGGATATTCCTATCGCGCGGCGTACAAAGGACCGTATCTTTTGCGCTGTCTTCTTTTGGCGGCGCTTCTCGTCGCGCTGACGGGCGCTTTGGCCGTTCTGGCGCTTTCCTACCCCTCCGCCGCGACCTTTTTGCTCGCTTTTCTCTTGTCCGCGGCGGCGTTTTGGCTGCTTTTTCCGCGGTTTTCCCTCGTCTACGACGTGGAGATCACGGACGGCTTTTTCACTCTGGCCGCGATCTACGGCTCCAGCCGCAGGAAGGAGATCTTTTCCTGCGATCTGCGCCGCGCGGAGGCGATCGTCACGGATGAGGAGGCGCGCAGACTGGCCGCGGCTTCTCTGCGGACGGTAAAGGCGCTTTCCGCTCCCGGCAGCGAAAAAGCGTGCGCGCTCTTCTGCCCGGACGGCTCCAACCGCCCGGCTCTCGTGCTGTTTGACGCGGAGGACGCGTTTTTTGACACGGCAAGGGCGTTTTGCCCCGCTGCCGTCCGCCGTTAAGGAGGTCCGCCGTGAAACTGCCGCAGCTTTTTTCCAAAAACCGGCGATTTTCTTTCCGCCTTCCCGCGATCCTCGCGCTGGCGGTCGTCACCCTTCTCGTCGTTTTTCTCTCCGGCCGCCTGATCCGCCAGACCGTCGAAAAACCGGATCCCGTCGTGACAAGACGCGCTCCGACCACCGGGGAGCCGGAAACGGAGCGCTCCGATTTCGGCGGGCTGACCGTTACCGTTCTCTACTCGGACGCGGAGCGCACGAGCGGCTTTTACGCCTCCGCGGCGCCCACGCTGATGGCGCGGGGGGACAGCGAGGAGATGGAGATGCTGGAGACGGAGTACGGGCTCACGCTCCGGTTTTCCAAAACCACCAACGCCTCCGCCCTCCTCAGTCAGTCGGAGGCGTCCGGCGACGTTCCCGCGGACATCCTCGCCCTGCCGATCTCGGGCGATCTCTCCGAGCTGCTGGCGCGCGGGATGCTGGAGGATCTTTCCTCCCACGCTTCGATCGATCTTTCCCATCCCGCTTATGACAGTGAGGAAAACGCTCCCGCTCCGGTGGGGGGAAAACGCTATCTTCTGACGGGGGCGTTCCTTGTCGGGTACCGGGACGCGGCGTCCGCCGTGATCTACGATAAAACGGCGCTTTCCGCCTTTTACCGGCCGGAGCAGCTGCCGACCGCCCTTGTCGCGGACGGCAAATGGACCTACGACGCGATGAACCGCATCCTCTCGGAGATGAACAGCGGGATCAACGCGGAAGAGCCCTTTTACCAGATGCGGATCGGCAAGGAGGACGCGCCCTTTTTCTGGATCTCCTCCGGCGCGGATCCGGTCGGGGAAAACGGGGACGGGACCTTTTCCGTACAGGCGGACGGGGAGGATCCCTTCCGGCGGCTTACCGTTTTGAGGGATAAGATTTACGAGAGCCCCTACCGCATCTCCGGCAGCGACGGGCCGGACAACGCCGTCTTTTATTTCGGTACCCTCGGACGCTACGGGGAGGCGGATCGGGAGCGCTGCGCGCTTTTGCCGATGCCGAAGGCGGAGGAGGACGGAGGGACTTCCTACCGTTCCGCCGTCCTGGCCGACCGGGCGACGGCCGCCGCGGTGCCGAAGGGCGCGGCGGATCCCGGAAGCGCCGCTGCCGCGCTGAACTTTCTCTTTTGCCGTTCCTACGAGCGGTATCGGGGGGAGTACGCCGCCGACCTCTGCGGAGAGGACAAAACGGACGCCGAAATGCTTTCTCTGATCCTGTCCGGCACGGTCCTCGGTCCGCTTGACGAATTCGGATACGGGGAGATCCTCTATTCGGTCGTTTCCGACGCGGTCACCAAGACCGACGGCGCCTATCCGACCGAAACGAGTCTTCTGAAAAATCTGAGAAAGCGCGGGACCGCGCTGGAGTTCGCCATCAACGTCCTCTCCGAAAAAGCCGCGGAAAACAACGCCAATTCCTGAGGACGGAGAGAGAAAACGAGAACGTGATGAAAGAAGAGATCCGGGGATCCGCCCCGTGCGGGATCTTCCTGCTCGATAAAGGGGAGGGGATGACCTCCCATACCGCCGTTTCCCGCGCCGCGCGCCTCTTTGGGGTCCGGCAGGCGGGACATACCGGCACGCTCGACCCGAACGCGACGGGGCTGCTCGTCGTCCTCGTCGGGCGGGCGGTCAAAGCCGCGGCGCTCTTTCCCGACGGGGAAAAGCGGTACGAGGCGTGTCTTCGCCTCGGGTTGACATCCGATACCGAGGATATCTGGGGAACCCTTTCTCCCCGGACGGAGCCGCTGCCCTCTTTTGAGGAAATCGCCCGTACGGCAAAGGAACGCTTTACCGGCCGGATCCTCCAGACGCCGCCGATGGTCAGCGCCCTCAAGCGGGACGGGCAAAAGCTCTGCGACCTTGCCCGGCGCGGGATCGCCGTGGAGCGCGAGCCGCGCGAGATCACGGTAAACGCCCTGACCGTTTCGCCGACCGAGCGGGAGGACGAGTACGCTCTCTCCGTCGTCTGCTCGAAGGGAACGTATATCCGCACCCTCTGCGCCGATCTCGGAGAAGCGCTCGGCTGCGGCGCCGTGATGAGCGCCCTGCGGCGGACCGGAACGTGCGGCTTTACGCTGGAAGGCGGCGCGATGACGCTTGACGAACTGGAAAAAACGCCGCCCGAAGACCGCGCCGCTCTCCTGCGGCCGGTGGACGCCGCCTTTCCCTCCTTTCCCGCCGCTTTGCTGCCGCCCTTTTACGCCCGCCTGGCGCAAAGCGGCTGCGAGATCTACCAGCAGAAGATCGGGACTTCGTTTCCCGCGGGGGAGCGGGTGCGTTTTTACGACGAAAGCGGCTTTTTTGCCTTTGCCGAGGCGCGCGAATACCCCGACGGGAGCGCGCTGAAACCGATCAGACTGATGAGGCTTTGATATGGATTTCCGTACGGCGCAAAACGGCGTATCTTATCTGACAAGCGGACTTCTCCCCGTCCGGCACGCCTTTTCCACCCGCCTCGGCGGCGTGGGAACGGGGGAGGCGACCGCCTCCCTGAACCTGGTGCCGGGGGAGCTGGAAGAAGAAAGCGTTACGCGGGAGAACCTCCGGCTTTTTTCCGAGGCGGTCGGGTTTTCCCTGTCCCGGCTCGTTTCCCTGCGGCAGGTCCACTCGGCGCGCGTGCTGCGCGTGAGCGGGGCCGACGCCGGGAAAGGACTGCTTTTTCCATCGGAGGAGACCGCGGACGGGTATGTGACGGCGGAGAGGGGACTTTTTATCGCCGTCCGCACCGCCGACTGCGTACCGATCCTGCTCTGCGACCCGGAAAACGGGGTCGTCGGAGCGCTGCACGCCGGATGGCGCGGCACCTTTGCCGGGATCGCGCCGGCGGGGGTGGAGCGGATGGAGGAGGCGGGAGCCGACCGCCGCCGGATCCGCGCCGTGATCGGCCCCTCGATCGCCGGTCCCTGCTACGAGACGGGCGAGGAGGTCTACGCCGCCGCCTCGGACCGCCCCCTTTTGCGGGACGCCGTCTTTACCCCGTCCCCCCGCGCCGGACACTTTTTCTGCGATCTGCCGCGCGCGAACCGCCTCCTTTTGCTGGAGGCGGGACTTCGCGCGGAACATATCGGGCTTTCCGGCCTCTGCACCCATTGCAGAGAGGACCTCTTTTTCTCCCACCGGCGGATGCACGGCCGGCGAGGGACGATGCTCTCGGTGATCGGCCTGGAGGAACCGCAATGAAGGAAACGGCCTGCTGCTTTACCGGTCATCGCGCGATCCCTGCGGCGGAGGCGGAGAGACTTGCGCGCAAGCTGGACGAAACGCTCCGCGCCCTCTACGCCCGCGGCTACCGGCAGTTTTGCTGCGGGGGCGCCCTCGGCTTCGATACGATGGCGGAGCGCGCCGTTCTCCGGCTGAAGGAGACCTGCCCGGACGCCGCCTTGCTGCTCTTTCTCCCATACCCGGAGCAGGACGGGAACTGGCGCGCGGAAGACCGCGCGGAGTACCGCCGGATCCTCTCCCTCGCGGACGCCGTCAGTTATGCGAGCGAGGGATATACCGCCGGCTGTATGCACGCGCGCGACCGCCAGCTCGCGGACGCCGCCTCCGTCTGCGTCGCCTATCTGGTCCGCCCCTCCGGCGGCACCTTTTACACCGTTTGTTACGCCCGCCGAAACGGGCTTGAAATCGTCAATCTGGCATAAGCGAAAGGAACGTTATGAAGTACAGCACCAAGACAAAGGTAAGAGCCGCCGTGCTCGTCAGTTTTCTTCTCGGCGTCGCCGCCGCCGCGCTCCGGTACCGGCTGCTGACCGGACATTATACGGTCTATGAACGGAACGCCCTTAATCCGCAGTATACCGGCCACTACGAAGGGGGAGACGGGCTTCGCCTCGCGTACGCGCTGGTACTCCTTCTCGGCGCCGCGCTGCTCGCCGGGTTTGCTTTGCTGATCCGCCGCCGTCTCCGCGGCTACGCCAAAACAAGCGGGGGCAACGCCTATCTGATGGCCTCTCTTTTCCTTGTGTTCGGGATCTTCTTCCTCGCGTTCGATCTTCTGCGCGATTCCTTTACCTCCTTTTCCGTGCTGCGGACGATGCTGCTCGTCGTGTCCGCGCTCTCCGTCGGCGCGATCTTCTATTTCTGCTTCCAGCACGGAGCGGAGCGAGACGGGCTCAACGCCCTTCTCGGGATCTTTCCCGCGTTTTTCCCCGTTCTGCTCGCCTTTGCCGTCTATTTTGACCGCAGTATGGCGATCAACGATCCGCAAAAGAGCGTCTTTACGCTGGCGGCCGTGTTTGCCGGACTGTTCCTCTCTCAGGAGGCGCACGACTACCGCGAGCGGATCGGGATGTCCGCCTACCTCTTCTGCGGTCTTGGCACGATCCTGTTCGGCACGGCGTTCTGCGTGCCCGATCTCGTCTACGACGCCTTCCATCCCGAGACCCCCGTTCTGCTTTCCCTCTCGCTTGATATCGCCGTCGCTTCCTTCGTCGTTTTCGCCGCGATCCAGCTTTCTTTCCTTCATCACGCCCGCCGCGGCGCCGTGAAACAAGAGGCCTCGGCATGAAGAACCTGCTCGTCATCGACGCAAACAGCATCATCAACCGCGCGTTCTACGGCGTCGCGCCGCTGACCGCCCCCTCCGGCCTGCACACCAACGCCGTGTTCGGACTGGTCAACACGGTCGCCTCCCAGATGGACGTGCTCAAGCCGGACACCGTCGTCGCCGCCTTCGATCTGAAAGCCCCGACCTTCCGGCATCGGCTTTACGACGCCTACAAGGCGGGCCGCCGACCCATGCCGCCGGAGCTTTCCGAACAGTTTCCCGCCGCGCGCCGCGCGCTGGCGGCGATGGGGGCTTTCATCGCGGAAAAGGAGGGCTACGAGGCGGACGACGTTCTCGGTACCTTCGCCCGCGAGGCAAAGGAGCGCGGGGACACGCACACCTACCTGCTCACCGGCGACCGGGACAGTCTGCAGCTCGTCGACGAGCATACGACCGTCCTGCTCGCGGGCAATCGCGAGACCGCGGCGATCGACCCGGCGGAGTTTCTCTCCCGTTACGGGGTCCCGTCCGAGAGGTTCGTCGAAGTCAAAGCCCTGATGGGCGACTCCTCCGATAACATTCCCGGCGTCCCCGGGATCGGGGAAAAGACCGCGCTCAAGCTGATCGCCGCCTACGGCGATCTCGATACCCTCTACGCCTCGCTCGATCAAGCGGACCTGCCGGAAAAGCAGAAGGAAAAACTGCGCGCCGGCCGGGACTCGGCCTATCTTTCCCGCACCCTTTCCCGCATCGAACGGAACGCCCCCCTCGGCTTCGGGCTGGCGGAGGCGGAACAGGCAAAGCGGGACGACGCCGCGCTGGCGGAGCTTTTTAATGAACTCGGCTTCGCCAAACTGACCGAACGCTTCGCGCTCAAGGCGGACAAGCTGACCGACGCCGCGCCGGAAGGGGCGAAGACGGTCACGGCGGCCGAACTGCTGACGCTCGCCCGCGGCGGGACCGTTGTCTTTGCCTTCACCGCGGAGGGAGATCTTTCCTTTGCCGTCGGAGAGGAGGCGTACACCCTCCCCGCGTCCGAGTGCGGCGCGGCGGCGGCACTGTTCGACGGCGCGTACTCCCTCGTCTGCCACGATCTCAAGGCGGCGTGCGCGCGTCTCGGCCGGCCGGTCCTTGGCTGCGTCTTCGATACGATGCTCGCCGCTTATCTCGACGATCCGGGCGCGAGCGACTATTCTCTCGCCGCGCTGACCGCCAAATACCCGCCGGAAAAGGGCGGGAACTCTCCCGTCCGGTATATCGCCTCCCTGCAAAAAACGCTCTCCCGGCGGCTCGCGGAGAGCGGGGCGGACAAGCTTCTTTCCGAGGTCGAGATCCCCGTCGCCGTTCTCCTTTACGAAATGGAGCGGGACGGCGCGCTCGTCGACCGGGAGGGGCTGCGGGACTTCGGCCGTGAGCTTGCGGGGATCGCCAAGGGGCTGGAGGAGCAGATCTATCTGCTTGCCGGCAAGGAATTCAACATCAACTCGCCGAAGCAGCTCGGGACCGTCCTTTTCGAGGAGCTGGGGCTCAAAGCCCCCAAAAAGACGAAAAGCGGCTATTCCACCGCCTCCGACGTGCTGGAAAAGCTCGCCTTTCACCACGAGATCGTCTCCCTCGTGCTGGAATACCGGCACGTGACCAAGCTCAACTCCACCTTCGTCGCCGGTCTTTCGGACGCCGCGGACGGGGAGGGACGGGTGCACACCTCCTTCCATCAGTGCGGCACGGCGACGGGGCGGCTTTCCTCCTCCGACCCCAACCTCCAGAACATCCCGATCCGCACCGAGCTCGGGCGCCGGATGCGGCAGTTTTTCACGGCGCCGGAGGGGATGCTGCTCGTGGACGCGGATTACTCGCAGATCGAGCTGCGGCTGCTCGCCCACCTCTCGGGGGACGAGAACATGATCCGCGCCTTCCGGGAAGGGGAGGATATCCACCGTTCCACGGCGGCGGCGGTCTTCGGCGTGCCGGAGGAGCTGGTGACCCCCGAGATGCGCAAGAGCGCCAAGGCGGTCAACTTCGGGATCGTGTACGGGATCGGGGCGCACTCGCTCTCGGAGGATCTCGGCATCTCCCGCCGGGAGGCGGCGGACTATATCGAGAGCTATTACGCCCGTTATCCAAAGATCCGGCAGTATCTTGACCGGACCGTCGAGGCGGCGCGGGAAACGGGGTATACGACCACCCTCTTCGGGCGGCGGCGGAAGATCCCGGAGCTTTCCTCCTCCAATCACAACCTCCGCGCCTTCGGCGAGCGGGTCGCGATGAACAGCCCGATCCAGGGCAGCGCCGCCGATCTGATCAAGATGGCGATGGTCGCCGTCGACCGGCGGCTGAAGGAAAAAGCGCCCGGCGCGCGTATCATCTTACAGGTACACGACGAGCTGATCTGCGAGGCGCCGGAAAAAGACGCCGAACGGGTCGCCCGGATCCTCTCGGAGGAGATGGAGCGCGTCGTTACCCTTTCCGTTCCTCTGCCCGCCGAGGCGGGGATCGGGAAAAACTGGCTTGCATGCCGCTGAAAAGGAGAATTATGGGAAAAACGCTTAAGATTATCCTCGTTTTCGGGATCTTTCTCGTGATCGGGCTGTTTATCGGCCGGATCGCGCTTACCTACTACTATCCCGCGGAGGTGAAACGGGTCTTGCCGAACGAAACGCTCGCCGCCGCGTGGGAGGCGGCGGGGGAGGACGCCCGCGCTTTCACCCAGGAGCCGGTCGCTCCCTACGACGACCGCAAAAAAGGGCATTTCTTCTTCACCGAGCTGCTCTGCGTTCCCTGCGCAAAACAGGTGCAGGTCACCGTCCGCTATAACCGGAGCACGCTGGAAGACATTCGCCTGACAAAATCGCTTTCCCTTGCGCCGGAAGGCGAGAGCGCGGAGCTGCGCTTTTATCTGCGGGAAGGGAAGACCGACGGGGAAGGAAATATTCAGGCGGGCAAGATCCTTTCCGTGTCCGAGTTCCGTTACGACAGCGCCTTTATGTATCACTACCGCCGTCTCGTCTTTGACGGCGTTACGCCCGATTTCGACTCCTATCTTTACCTTGACGTGTATTACGGCGAGGCGGACGTCGAGACCGAAGAGCCCTACGGCAGTATGCTGATCTACGTGCCGGAGAAGGAGACGAAGAACGTTTCCCTCACCGCCGCAGAGATCACGCCGGCCGCCTGACCGGATGGAGGAAACGATATGACAGAAGCCTGGATCTACGGGATCGCCGCCGTCCTCTGCGCGGCGCTTCTTACCTTTTCCGCCACGCCGGCGGTTCGGGTGCTCGCCTTCCGGATCAACGCGGTGGACCGCCCGCGCCCGCGCGACAAGCGGCGGATGCACCGGCGGACCGTTCCCCGCATCGGGGGGCTGGCGATGTTCTTTTCCTTTCTGATCGTCACGGTCGCGTTCTGCGATTTCTCTCCGCTGCTCGCCTCGCTGCTCCTCGGCGGGATGCTCCTCGTCGCGCTCGGAATCGTCGACGACGTCGTCTCCCTCAAGGCGTGGGTCAAGGCGCTCGTCCAGCTCGGCGTTTCCTTTATCCCCGTTCTCTTTGGGCTGCGGATCAACTTTTTCTCCTGGTTCGGCGGGCAGATCGGGCTCGGCGTTTTCAGCGTACCCGTTACCGTCTTCTGGATCATGGCGCTCACGAACGCGATCAACCTGATCGACGGGCTCGACGGGCTGGCGTGCGGCGTTTCCGCGATCTCCTCGCTTTCGATGACGGTCGTTACCATCCTCAACGGCGACCCCGTCTCCGCCCTGTTCTGCGCGATCCTCGCGGGGACCTGCGCGGGCTTTCTCCCCTTCAACTCCAATCCCGCCAAGATCGAGATGGGGGACACGGGCGCGCTTTTTCTCGGCTATACGATGGCGGTCCTCTCGGTATCGGGACTCTTTAAGGTCCACGCCGCCATCTCGATTCTGATCCCGCTTTCCGTCTTCGGGCTGCCGCTCTTTGATACCTTTTTCGCGGTCGTGCGGCGCCTTGCCAGGGGACAGAGCCCCTTCAAACCGGACCGCGGGCATCTGCACCACCGGCTGGTGGAGATGGGATTCGGCCACCGGCAGAGCGTGAAGATCCTCTACGCGATCAGCGGGATCCTCGGCGTTGCCGCCGTTCTTCTCACGGAGGACTCGCTTCTCCCCGCGCTGATCCTCTTCGCCGCCGCCTTTGTCCTGGTCCTGGTTACGTATTTTATTATGAAAAACGAAAAAACCCGCGTTCTCTCCGGTCTGCACAATATGGACGCCGACCCCGGCGACTGTCCCGGCGGAGCGGACCCGGACGCGAACAGAGAAAAAACGGAGGAAGATCAAAAACCATGAAAAAAGCCGTTATCACCGTGATCGGACGCGACAGCCTCGGGATCATCGCCAAGGTGAGCGCCCGCTGCGCCGACTGCGGCGTGAACATCACCGAGATCACGCAGAGCGTGCTCTCCGAGTATTTTGCGATGATCATGCTCGTGGACATCAGCCGGCTGAACGTTCCCTTCGCGTCCTTTGTGGACGCGATGGCGGAGCTCGGGCGGGAGAACGCCCTGGAGATCCGCGCCATGCACGAGGATATTTTCGACGCGATGCACCAGATCTGAAAGGGAAGACCATGTTAAACACAAGCGATATTCTGGAAACCGTCCATATGATCCGGGAGGAGAACCTCGACGTGCGTACCGTTACCGTCGGGATCTCGCTTTTCGACTGCGTGTCCGACGACGTCGGACGCCTCTCTGCCCGGATCTACGATAAGATCACCAAAAAAGCGGAAAAGCTCGTTTCCGTCGCCACGGAGATCGAAAAGGAGTACGGCGTGCCGATCGTCAACCGGCGCGTGTCGGTCACCCCCGTTTCCCTCATCTGCGGGAACGCCTCGCCCGAGGACTGCGTCCGGATCGCCAAGACCCTCGACCGCGCCGCGGATACCCTCGGCGTCAACTTCATCGGCGGGTACAGCGCGCTCGTGCAGAAGGGAAGTACCGTCGGCGCGGAGAACCTGATCCGCTCGATCCCCGAGGCGCTCGCCGAAACGAAGATCGTCTGCTCCTCGGTCAACGTCGCCTCCACCAAGGCGGGGATCAATATGGACGCCGTGGCGGAGATGGGCCGCATCATCAAAAAGACGGCGGCTCTGACCGCGGCAGAGGACGGCATCGGCTGCGCCAAGCTCGTCGTCTTCGCCAACGTCCCGGAGGACAACCCCTTTATGGCGGGGGCGTTCCACGGGATCGGCGAGGGGGACCTCGCCGTCAACGTCGGCGTTTCCGGCCCCGGCGTCGTCGCCAGCGCCGTCCGGCGGGCGGGCCCCGTTTCCTTCGGCGAGCTCTCCGACGTGATCAAAAAGACCGCCTTCAAGATCACCCGCGTGGGTCAGCTCGTCGCCTACGAGGCGTCCAAACGTCTCGGTATCCCCTACGGGATCGTCGATCTTTCCCTCGCGCCCACCCCCGCCGTCGGCGACTCGGTCGCACGGATCCTCGAGGAGATGGGGCTGGAGGTGTGCGGGACCCACGGCACCACCGCCGCCCTCGCGCTCTTAAACGACGCCGTCAAAAAGGGCGGCGTGATGGCGTCCTCCCACGTGGGAGGACTCTCCGGGGCGTTCATCCCCGTCTCGGAGGACGCGGGGATGATCAGCGCCGCCGCCTGCGGCGCCCTCTCGATCGAAAAGCTCGAGGCGATGACCGCCGTCTGCTCGGTCGGTCTCGACATGATCGCCGTTCCCGGCGATACGCCGGCGGAGACGATTTCCGCCGTGATCGCGGACGAGATCTCGATCGGCGTGATCAATACCAAAACGACCGCTGTCCGCCTGATCCCCGCGCCGGGCAAACAGGTCGGGGACACCGTTACCTTCGGCGGTCTGCTCGGCTCCGCGCCGGTCATGCCGCTGCGTACCGCCTCCCCCGCCGCCTTCATCGCCCGCGGCGGCCGGATCCCCGCCCCGATCCACAGCCTCAAGAACTGAACGCGGCGCCGAAAGGAGTGCTTTATGCGCAGATCGGTGATCTTCTACGACATCGTGTGTATCTTCTTCGTCTTCTTCTCGGCGGTCGCCGCCTGCGTTCTCGCCGTTACGCGCCGCGCGGACGCGCTTTTCTGCGGCGGGCTCTTCTCCGTTCTTTACTGGTATCAGCTGATCCTGCTCGCCATCCCCGCCCTGCTTGCGGAGATCGAAGCGCTGCGCCTTGTGCGTTTTCTTCTCTTTTGCCTGCCGCCGGGGCGGAAGTATTATCTCTTTTTCCAGTTCTGTTTTCTCGGGTACGTCGTCTTTTCCGTTTGGCAGTTCGGCCGCATCCTCTCCCTCGGCTGGAGCACGGGACGGGTGATCGCTTTGCTGACCGCGGCGGTGATCTGCCTTTTTCTGCGGGGGATCTACTATCTTCTGCGGATGATCACCCTCGGCCGCCTGGCGGGAAACGGAGACTGAAATTCGGGAAAGGTCTTGAAAACCGGAGTTATCTGATATATAATAAAAAATACGCTTTGAAAAAACAACGGAGGTATCGTTATGTTCCACTTTTTACTGGATGAGGCCGCCGACGCCGCGCAGCAGACCGGAGGGACGCAGCTTGTCGGCACGCTGATCATGCTCGGCGTCGTTGTCGTCGTTTTCTATCTTTTCGTGATGCGCCCGCAGAAAAAACAGGAAAAGGAAGCGCAGGATATGCGCAACTCCCTGCAGGTCGGGGACGAGGTCACCACCATCGGCGGGATCATCGGCAAGATCATCAGCATCAAGGACGAGACCTTTATGCTGGAGACCGGCAAGGATAAGACCCGCATCCGCTTCCTCAAATCCGCCGTCCGCTCCGTCGACGTGAAGGCGGAGGATACGATCGACGCGCAGAAGGCGGCGGAAAAGGAAGCCGCCAAAGCGGAAAAGGAAGAGAAATAAGACATATTCCGTTCCGCTTTTTCATACCCTGTTCTGAAACGAACGGTTTTTCGGAGGGGTTATGAAACAAGCAAAACAGACCCGCGCGGGACGCGGCGGGCACGGCAAAGGGGGAACGGGGGTCTGGCTTTGTCTTCTCAAGGCGGCGGCGTTCACGCTGCTCTCCCTCCTTCTCTTTCTCCTGCTTTCCTCGGCGGTCATCTGCCGGACGGCGGATCCCGCGCGCCTCGCGATCCTCGCGGCGGGCGCGTCGCTTCTGTTCGGCGCCGCCGCGTGCGGCTTCTTTTCGGTACGGTTCTGTCCGGAGAGGCCGCTTTTCGCCGCGCTGGCGGTCTCCGCCTGTTTTGTTTTGCTGTTCTTGATCCTTTCTCTCTGCCTGTCCCTCTTTTCGGCGGGAGCGCTTCCGGGGTACGCCGCGTTTCTCCTGCTTTCTCTCCTCTTTGCCCGTCTTTTCACCCTCAAGCCGAAGCGCAAACGCTCCTCCCGCAGATTTTAACAGATGTTCTGATAAAGGAAGTAAACCGCTATGAGATGGATGTCCTTGAATGAAGTGCGCGAAAAGTACCTCTCCTTCTTTGAGTCGAAGGGGCACCTTCGCCTGCCCAGCTTTCCCCTCGTCCCGCAAAACGACAACAGCCTGCTGCTCATCAACTCCGGTATGGCGCCGATGAAAAAGTTCTTTACCGGCGAGGAGGAGCCGCCGCGCCGCCGGGTGACCACCTGCCAGCGCTGCATCCGCACGCCGGATATCGAGCGCGTCGGGATCACCGCCCGCCACGGCACCTATTTTGAGATGCTCGGCAATTTCTCCTTCGGCGATTATTTCAAAAAAGAGGCGATCCCGTGGGCGTGGGAGTTCCTCACCAAATGGCTCGAGATCCCGGAAGAGCTGCTCTACCCCTCGATCTTTGAAAACGACGAGGAGGCCTTTGCGATCTGGACGCAGGACGTCGGCGTTCCCGCGGAAAAGGTCGTCCGCCTCGGCCGGGAGGACAACTTCTGGGAGCACGGCTCCGGCCCCTGCGGCCCCTGCTCGGAGATCTACTTCGACCGCGGGGAGAAGTACGGCTGCGGCAAGCCGGACTGCAAGCCCGGCTGCGACTGCGACCGCTACATGGAGATCTGGAACAACGTCTTCTCCCAGTATAACAACGACGGCAAAGGCAACTATACCGAGCTCAAACAGAAGAATATCGATACCGGCATGGGGCTGGAGCGGCTGGCGTGCGTTCTGCAGGGGGTGGACAACCTCTTTGAGGTCGATACCGTCCGCCGGATCCTCGATACCGTCTGCGCCTACGCCGGCAAGAGCTACGGCGCGGACCATAAAAACGACGTCTCCATCCGCGTCATTACCGATCATATCCGCGGCGCGATGTTCATGATCAGCGACGGGATCCTCCCCTCCAACGAAGGCAGAGGGTACGTTCTCCGGCGCATCATCCGCCGCGCCGCCCGCCACGGCAGACTGCTCGGGATAAGGCGCGCCTTCCTCTCCGATCTCTGCGAGGTCGCCATCGAGCAGAACGAGGGCGCGTACCCGGAACTTGCCGAGCGCCGCGACTATATCAAAAAGGTCCTCTCCGTGGAGGAGGAGCGCTTCGACGCGAAGATCGACTCCGGCATGGCGATCCTCTCCTCCCTGATCGCCGAGGCAAAGGAAAAGGGCGAGACCGTCCTCTCCCCCGACGGGGTCTTTGAGCTGCACGACGCGTTCGGCTTCCCCGTGGACATCACCCGCGAGATCGCCGCGGACGCGGGTCTCTCGGTGGACGAGGAGGGCTTTGAAAAGAGAATGAAGGAACAGCGCGACCGCGCCCGCGCGGCCCGCGCCGATATCGGCGGCTGGAGCAACCAGTCGAAGACCTTCCTCGCGGAGCTCCCCAAAACGGAGTTTACCGGCTACGCCGGCACCTCCGGCGAGGGGAAGGTCCTTGCGCTGCGCGCCGAGGACGAAGCGCGCGAGCGCGTAACGGACGGGGAGTTTACCCTCGTGCTCGACCGTACCCCCTTCTACGCCGAAAGCGGCGGACAGGTCGGGGATACCGGCCGCGTCCATAACCATAACTTCACCGCCGAGGTCCTCGATACCAAAAAGATCGACGGCGTCTGGCTGCACCTCTGCCGCGCGGTCTCCGGCACGCTCGCCGTGGGCGATACGCTCACGCTGGAAGCGGACGCCGACCGCCGCGCCGCCATCGCCCGCAACCACACCGCCTGCCATCTTCTCCAGGCGGCGCTCCGCCGCGTGCTCGGCTCCCACGTCGAGCAGGCCGGCTCCTACGTGGACGATCGCCGCGTCCGCTTCGACTTCACCCACTTCCAGCCGGTCACGCCGGAGGAACTCGCCGAAACGGAAGAGCTCGTCAACGCGGAGATCCTGCGCGGCGAGCCGGTCGTCACGACCGAAACGGATCTGGAAAGCGCCAAAAAACTGGGCGCGATGGCGCTCTTCGGGGAAAAGTACGGCAAGGTCGTCCGCCTCGTGAAGGCCGGGGATTTCTCCGCCGAGCTCTGCGGCGGCACCCACCTCGATAACACCGCCAAAGCGGGACTCTTCCTCATCCTCTCCGAGTCGTCGGTCGCCGCCGGCGTCCGCCGGATCGAGGGGACCACCGGCCTCGGCGTTCTCTCCGAGATCGCCGGGCGCGAAAAGATCCTTACCGAAACGGCAAAGGAACTCAAGGCGAACACCGTCGCCGAGCTGCCGCGCCGCGTCCTCTCCCTCCGGGAGGAGATGAAGGAGCTGCGCCGCGCCCTCGACGCCGCGAACGAAAAACTCTCCGCCGCCAAACTGGACGACGTGCTGAAAAACAAAAAGCAGATCGGCCCCGTCTTCTTCCTCGCCGCCAAACTCGAGATGAAGCCGGAATCCGCCCGTCTCCTCTGCGATAAGATCAAGGCGGAGCAGCCGGATACCGTCGCCCTCTTCGCCGCGGTAAACGACGGCAAACTCAACTTCGCCGCCGCCTGCGGCCCGGACGCCGTCAAACACGGCGCCAACGCCGGCGCCCTCTGCAAGGCGGCCGCCGTCCTCTGCGGCGGCAACGGCGGAGGCCGTCCCGATTCCGCTATGGCGGGCGGCAAAGACCTCTCCCGTATCGACGAAGCCCTCGCCGCCGCCGAGCAGACTCTCGCCGGGATGGTGAAGTAAGAAAAAAAGTCTTCCTTTTCTTCAGAAACGGAAGCGAAAAGACTTTCCGAAACAGAAGAATAAGGAGCGAACATCCGCTCCCGTTCCCAAAAAGCCGGTCGAAAGCGACCGGCTTTTTGCTTGGAAAAGGCGGCGGGGTTCCCGTCAGCCTCCCTCCTGAGGGAGGGGGACCGCTTCGCGGTGGAAGGAGTTTATCGACGTTGCCTTTCTGCCTTTGTTTTTTTCTGTAATCCCGACCATCCGCCCGCCTACTCCTTCACCCGCCGCGGGGAGCGCGCGGCTGAAACGGCGCTCTCTTTGCGGCCTCGGTTTTTCCGCTCAAGCAAAAAGCCGGTCGTTTTCGACCGGCTTTTTGGTACTGTTCGCTATATTCGCTCTCTGTTCTTTCCTTTTTGAAAAGTCTTTTCGCTTCCTTTTCTTCAGAAAAGGAAGAGCGTTCCTCTTATTTCTTCTTCACCGCGCGCTGGATGGCTTTGACCGCTTCCACGATCGGGATGACGAGGAAGGCGAGCCCGAGGGCGACGAGGTACTCGACGAGGCTGACGGAGGTGAAGCCGAAGGCGTTGGCGAGGAAGGGGATCTCCACGACGGCGGTGGCGAGGAGGAGGCTGCCGATCATCGCCGCCCAAAGGATCTTATTGTGGCCCTGGAGGGTAAAGACGCTCTTTCTCTGCGAGCGCATATTGAAGCTGTGGAAGATCTCGCACATATTCATCGTGAGGAACGCCATCGTCATCCCGTCGGGGGAGACGCCGGAGGGCAGCTCGACACGCCCCGCCTCGATGCAATGCCCGATAAGGTAGGAGGCGAGGGTGATCAGGGTGATGAGGATCCCCTGATAGGCGATATCGAAGCCGACGCCGCCGGAGAAGATGCCGTCCTTTGCGTCGCGGGGCGGGCGGGTCATCACGTCCGGCTCCTCCTTTTCCATCCCGAGGGCGAGGGCGGGGAAGCAGTCTGTGATCAGGTTGATAAAGAGCAGGTGGACCGGCTTTAAGAGGGTAAAGCCGAGGAGGGTGGCGAAGAAGACGCCGAGCACCTCGCTCATATTGGAGGCGAGCAGGAACTGGATCGCCTTGCGGATATTGTCGTATATCTTGCGCCCTTCGCCGACCGCGCCGACGATGGTGGCAAAGTTATCGTCCGCGAGGACCATATCCGCCACGTTCTTCGTCACGTCGGTCCCGGTGATGCCCATGCCGACGCCGATATCGGCGGATTTGATCGACGGAGCGTCGTTGACGCCGTCGCCTGTCATCGCGGTGATATAGCCTTTTTTGCGCCAGGCGTTGACGATGCGGACCTTATGCTCCGGCTGGACGCGCGCGTAGACGCCGAAGGTCTCGATCCGCTCGGCAAGCTCCTCCTCGGAGATCAGATCAAGCTCCGCGCCGGTCAGCGCCTGCGAGGGGTCGGCGATGATGCCCAGCTCCCGCGCGATCGCCACGGCGGTGTCCTTGTGGTCGCCGGTGATCATCACGGGGCGGATGCCGGCGCCGCGGCATTCTTCGATCGCGGCCTTCACCTCGGGGCGGACGGGGTCGATCATCCCGGTCATCCCGATCCAGCAGAGATCCCTCTCAAGAAAGTCCGGCTCGCTGCTGCCGGGCAGATCGCCGTCCCACGCGCGGGTCGCGGCGGCGAGCACGCGCAGCGCCTTGTCCGCCATCCGCTTGTTTTCCGCGAGGATCGCGGCGCGCTTTTCCTCGGTCAGAGGGAGGCGGTTGCCGCCCTCGTAATAGAAGGCGCAGCGCTTGAGGACCTCGTCCGGCGCGCCCTTGGTGTACTGGACGTAGGCGTTCCCGTCCCGGTGGACGGTGCTCATCATTTTGCGGGAGGAGTCGAAGGGCGCCTCGGTCACGCGGGGCCGCCCGTGCTCCAGCTTATATTTCGGAAGCTCGTTTTCGGCGGCAAAGTTCACCAGCGCCGCCTCGGTCGGCTCGCCCTCGGCGCGCCCGGTCTCGGGGTTGAGGACCGCGTCGTTGCAGAGCGCCATGGCGACGGCGAGCAGCCGGGTGTCCCCGGTATGCTCCACGACCGTCATCTTGTTCTGCGTGAGGGTGCCGGTCTTGTCCGAGCAGATCACCTGCGTACAGCCGAGCGTTTCCACGGCGGTCAGGCGGCGGATCACGGCGTTTTTGCGGCTCATATTCGTCACGCCGATCGAGAGCACAACGGTCACGACGGTGGCGAGCCCCTCGGGGATCGCGGCAACGGCGAGGGAAACGGCGATCATAAAGGTATTGAGGATGGTCGGGAGCGAATAGTCGTTTCCGATGACAAGATTGAAGAGGAAGATAAAAACGCAGATCCCGAGCACGAGAAAGGAGAGGGTCTTGCCGAGGGCGTTCAGCTTTTTCTGGAGGGGCGTTTCCTCCTCGGCGGTCGCCGCCAGCACGCCGGCGATCTTGCCCATCTCGGTCTCCATCCCGGTACGGGTCACGACCGCTTTGCCGCGGCCGTAGACGACGGTGGAGCCCATATAGCACATATTGCGCCGGTCGCCGAGCGGGATCTCCCCGTCGGGGAGCGCGGCGGCGTCCTTGTTGACCGGCACGCTCTCGCCGGTGAGGGCGGCTTCCTCGATCTTCAGGGAGGCGGCCTCCAGCAGGCGCCCGTCCGCGGGGACGGAGTCGCCCGCTTCAAGGATGACGATATCGCCCGGCACGAGCTCGGTCGAGTGCAAAACGACCTGTCTGCCGTCCCGCAGGACCTTGCAGGTCGCGGCGGTCATCGTTTGCAGCGCCTCGATCGCCGCTTCCGCCTTGCTTTCCTGGAAGACGCCGAGCACGGCGTTGAGGAAGACGACGACGAGGATGATGAAGACCTCGGTCAGACTTTCGTGCGCGAGGACGTTCGTCACGGCGGACACGGCAGCCGCCGCGAGCAGGATGAGGAGCATCGGGTCTTTCAGCTCTTCCCAAAAGCGGCGGAGGACCCCCGGCTTTTTCGCTTCGCGCAGTTTGTTTTCCCCGTAGGTCTCCCGGCGCTTTTCGCTCTCGGCGGCGGAGAGGCCTTCCTCGGAGGTTTCCAGCTCCAGCAGGATCTCCTTTGCGTCGCGCGCGTATTCTTTTTCCAACGTAACACTTCCTTTCCGAGAGAAAAAGAGACTCATACGGCGGCGCCGTATGAGTCTCATTCTTTACAAGCTTCCCGGGCCTTGCGGCCGTTTTGACGGTAGGCTTCGCCTTGCGGCGGAATTACTCCCTCAATGCAAGGCGATTATAGCACGTTTTTGTCGGTTTGTCAAGACTTTTCTCCGTTCACGGAGCGTTCAAAAAAACCGGTGGAAAAGTTCGCAATTTCGTGGTATACTATGCGCAGGTTTTCCCGGACGGGAAACAGGAAAGGAAACGGGGGAAATGGAACGGTTTTTGACGCTGTACGGGAGCGGGGAGCTCTCTTTGCGCAAAACGGAAGAAAACCTCCTCGCGCTCAACGGCGAGCTCTCACAGCACGCGCTGACGCTCTCGCGCGAACAGGCGGCGGCGATCGCCGAGGCCCGGCGCCACGCGCTGGCGGCCAACGGCCGCGCGGAGTTCCGCGGAGGGATCCCGGAGAAGATCGTGCGCGCCTTCGCGGACTCGCCCTACGTGGACAACGCCACGTTTGCGGACACGGTCGCCGAGCTGCTCGACCTCTTTTATACCTATAAAAACGAAACGCTCGACCGGATCGGGGACGACGATCTGATCGCGTATATGAAAAAATACTATAACGGGGTCTGCCGCGGGTCGCTGGATCTTCTTGCGGGGATCGAGCTGGAGCGGCTCGCGCGCGACGTGCGCGCAGGACGGAAAGGGGAAGCGATGGACCTCCCCTCCGGCCGCGACGTAACGGACGACGATTTCTCCGGCGGGGAAGACGAGGAAGGGGCGTGGACGGATGACGGACCGGAAGACTGAAGCGCCCGTGCGCGGCGCGCGGATCGACGACGGGGTCCTTCGCGGGAAGGACTGCCTCTCCGCGCTGGCGGAGGCGGCGCTTGCCTGCGGCGCGATGGACGAGGAGGAAGCGGGAGGACTGCGCGCCGACTGCTTTGCGGTCCTTGCCCGCCTGCTCGAACGGTACGCCGGGTCGGAGACGACCTCGGTCCGCACGGAGACGGCGGAGGCGATCCTCTCCTCGCTTTCCTACTCCATCGGACTTGCGCTCAAGACCTGCGAGACGGCGGACGGCGCGCTGGAGCTGCTCCGCGCGGAGAAGCCGCAGCGCCTGTGGGAGCGCGGGGTCAAACGCGCGGAAAATCTAACGAACGTCGCGCACGTCCTGTACGCCCGCCTGAAGGAGCGGTTTTTTGAGAGCCCGAACGTCTTTTGGACGGAGACGGTTTCCTCCGAGCTGCCGAGCTTTTTCCGCCTGTACGAGCCGGCGTTTTCCGCCGATCAGGCGCACTTTTCCGGTTCTTATCCGCTGCTTTGCCCGGTGCGGGAGGCGGCGGGCGTGGAGCTTGCCCTCGGGTATCTCGAGGCGCTGGGACAGGAGAACGCTTTTCTGCGCTCCTTCTCCCGTGAAACGGTGGATAAGCTCCTCCTCTCCTATCACCGGGATTACGCCCGCGTGCCGATGAACCTCTGCGAGCCGGTGCTCACGACCGCCTGCGGCTGCGCCCTGCTCGGTAAAAAGATCTATCCCCTCGCGCTGACGGAGGAGGACGTGAGCGCCCTGCGGGAAAAACTGCTCGGCGCGGGACGGGAAAAGGCGATCGCGCTCTTCTGCGGCGCCGCGGAGGCGGTCTTTGACGACTGCCGCCTTCCCGCGCGGACGCGCGCGTACTTTTCCGGGGAAACGGGCCGGATCGCCGCCGCGGCGTACGCGCAGGCGGAGAAGGGGTCGCTCGAGCGGATCTTCCTTACCCCGCGCCGCGAGGAGGCGGCGCCCGCCGTCTTCTCCTTCGGCGAACCGATGGAGGATAAAAAATACCGCCTGCTCCTCGACAAACTGGCGCAAAGCGAAAAAACCGAAGAAAAACTGGCGCTCATCCGCCGCTCGGTCCGTTCTCTCGCCGATCTGGAGTCGCTCTTGCAGGACGCGGATCTCAGCGCCGCGGAAACGGGCGCGATCCTCTCCTCGATCAGCCCGGTCGAGTTTGCCGCGCTCGGCAAACGCTACCGGATCTTTGCGGGCGAGGAGGGCGACGGCGAGGAGTTTTCCGATGCGGAGACCGGCCTCGCGGCGGCCCTGACCGCCTTTCTCTCCGCCCTCCCGACGGAGCAGCAGAAAGCCCTTTCCGCCGCCGCCGCGCAGATGGAGATCATCGGCTGAACGGCTGAAAACGAAAAAAGAGGTCCGCGCCTCGGCGCGGACCTCTTTTTTCG
>JAFSSQ010000046.1 GCA_017450965.1 Clostridia bacterium | reverse complement strand
TCTCGTGTCAGTCCTGCGACCCTAAAAAAGAACCTGGCGTTGATCAACGCCAGGCCCAAAAAAGTTCTTAAATTCCAAAAACCAGTTGATTTGTTTAACGCTTCAATTCAAAATTTGTTGCACTTCACTTGACAATTCATCGTTTGCAACGGGGAACTGTACGGGTTCGAAGCGGAGCGGGACCGTCTGAAAGAAAAGGGCTATTCCTTTTCGAGCGGCAGCGACTGCGAGATCCTTCTGCCGATGTATTTCGAGTACGGGACGGATACCTTTTCCCGGCTCGACGCGGAGTTTGCCTGCGTGATCTACGACGGCAGAACAGACGAGTTTATCGCCGCGCGCGACCCCATCGGGATCCGCCCGCTCTATTACGGGTACGACGAAAAGGGGGTCATCCTGTTCGCAAGCGAGCCGAAAAACCTTGTCGGCCTTACCCGAAAGATCCTCCCGTTCCCGCCCGGGCACTACTGGCGGGGCGGGCGTTTCGTCTGCTACCGCGACCCCGCCAAGCCGGGCGCCGTCTGCCGCGACGGGCTGGATACCGCCTGTAAAAAGATCCGCGAAAAGCTGATCGCCGGCGTGGAAAAACGGCTGGTCTCCGACGCGAAGGTGGGGTTTCTCCTCTCCGGCGGGCTCGACTCCTCGCTTGTCTGCGCGATCGCCGCGAAAAAGAGCGAAAAACCGATCCGCACCTTTGCGATCGGGATGAGCAAAGACGCCATCGACCTCAAATACGCGAGACAGGTCGCCGACTTTATCGGCGCGGACCACACCGAGGTCACGATGACCCCCGATGAAGTGGTCTCCTCGCTTGAAACCGTGATCCGTCTGCTCGGCACCTACGATATCACCACGATCCGCGCGTCGATGGGGATGTACCTCGTCTGCAAGGCGATCCGGGAGACGACCGATATCCGCGTGCTCCTGACCGGCGAGATCTCCGACGAGCTGTTCGGATACAAATATACCGATTTCGCCCCCTCCGCCGAAGCGTTCCAGAAGGAAGCGGAGAAGCGCGTGCGCGAACTGCACATGTACGACGTGCTCCGCGCCGACCGCTGCATTTCGGTCAACTCGCTCGAGGCGCGCGTGCCGTTCGGGGATCTGGATTTCGTTTCCTACGTGATGAGCCTCGACCCGGAGATCAAGATGAACAAATACGGCAAGGGCAAATATCTGCTCCGCCGGGCGTTCGAGGGGCTCGGGTACCTGCCGGACGGGATCCTCTGGCGCGAGAAGGCGGCGTTTTCCGACGCGGTCGGCCATTCGATGGTGGACGATCTCAAGGCGTACGCCGAGAGCCGCTACACCGACGAAGAGTTTGAAGAAAAGCGTCTTCGCTACGCCCACGCAACGCCGTTTACCAAAGAATCGCTGCTTTACCGCGAGATCTTTGAGCGGTATTATCCCGGTCAGTCGGAGATGATAGCGGATTTCTGGATGCCCAACCGCTCCTGGGAGGGCTGCAACGTGAACGATCCGTCCGCCCGCGTGCTCGCCAACTACGGAGACAGCGGAAAATAACGCGAAAAAAGAAGATTTTTTGCACGGAACGTTCCCTGACCGCTTGCGTTTTTCCGCCCGCCGTGCTATAATGCTCACGGGAAGTTCCTCCTGGATACGGGGTTTATCCCGCGGCGGTTTCGCCGCGCCGTATCTTTGCGAGCTTCCTATCCTTTTTTGGATCATATCACGCAAACGCATACGAAAGGAACGGAAACAATGAGCAACTGCGCGATCGTCGGGATCAACTGGGGCGACGAGGGAAAAGGCCGGATGGTCGATCTTCTGACGGCGGACTACGATATCGTCGTCCGCTATCAGGGAGGCGGAAACGCCGGGCATACCGTGATCAACGAATACGGGAAATTCGCGCTGCACCTGCTGCCGTCCGGCGTTTTTCACAAAAACGTCGTAAACGTCCTCGGCAACGGCGTGGCGCTCGACCCCGAAAATCTGCTGGCGGAGATCGGGACCGTCGCCGAAAAGGGCGTAAGAATAGACGAAAACAATCTGAAGATCAGCGACCGCGCCTCGCTTCTCCTGCCGTGGCACAGAGAACTGGACGCGCTGGAGGAAGCCCGGCTGGCCGATAAGAAATACGGCTCGACAAAGCAGGGGATCGCGCCCTTTTATTCGGATAAATACCAGAAAAAAACGGTCCTCGCGGGCGAGCTCTTCTATCCCGACGAGCTGAAGCGGCATCTCGCGGACCTTCTGGAGTGGAAAAACCTGACGCTGACGCGCGTCTACGGCGCAAAGCCGTACACGATGAGCGACCTTGAACGGTGGCTTTCGCAGTACGCGGAGAAGATAGGGCCCTATATCACGGACACGGGCAAGCTCCTCCGGGACGCGCAGAAAGAGGGAAAGAATATCCTCTTTGAAGCGCAGCTCGGCTCATTGCGCGATCTGGATTTCGGGATCGTCCCCTACACCACCTCGTCGAACACGACGGCGGCGTACGCGCCGATCGGGTCCGGCTGCCCCTCGGTGAAGATCGGGGAGGTTATCGGCGTCGTCAAGGCGTATTCCACCTGCGTCGGAGAGGGGCCGTTCACCTGCGAATGGTTTGGGGAGGAAGCGGACCGTCTGCGCGAAGCGGGCGGCGAGTACGGCGCGAAGACCGGCAGACCGCGCCGCGTCGGACCGCTCGACCTCGTCGCCACCCGCTACGGCGTGCAGGTCCAGGCGGCCACCTGCATCGCGCTCACCAAGCTGGACGTGCTCTCTTATATGAAAGAGATCCCCGTCTGCACGCACTACCTGCTGGACGGCCGGCAGACGGACGAGTTCCCGTTCCCGGCGGCGCTCGGCGACGCAAAACCGGTGATCGAAACGCTGCCCGGCTGGGGCGCGGACATCTCCGGCTGCCGGCGCTTCGGGGATCTGCCCGAGGCGGCGCGGCGGTACGTGGAGTTTACGGAAGAGATGATCGGCTGTCATATCGGCTACGTTTCGGTCGGGCCGGAGCGCGACAGCATCATCATCCGGTAAGGGGGCTGCTATGAGCAAGGACAGATACGAATCTCCGCTTTCATCGCGCTATGCGTCGGAGGCGATGCTCCGGCTCTTTTCGCCGGATACGCGCTATCAGACGTGGAGGCGGCTCTGGGTCGCGCTCGCGCGCGCGGAAAAGACGCTCGGTCT
Source organism: Clostridia bacterium (assembly GCA_017450965.1). Classification (GTDB taxonomy): domain Bacteria; phylum Bacillota; class Clostridia; order Oscillospirales; family CAG-272; genus RUG12395. The sequence continues at coordinate 4,931 of JAFSSQ010000046.1, read as the reverse complement.
GCCGATCACAGAGGAGCAGATCGAGGAGCTGGAAGCGCATATCACGGATATTGATTATGATATTGTCGCCGCGCGCGAAAAAGAGGTCCGCCACGACGTGATGGCGCATATCTACGCCTACGGAAAGGCCGCGCCCTCCGCCGCGGGGATCCTCCATCTCGGCGCGACGAGCTGCTACGTGACCGACAACGCCGATCTCATCATCTACCGCGACGCGCTGAAGCACGTCCGGCGTCAGCTGATCGCCGTGATCAAGAATCTCGCGGATTTCGCGATGAAGTATAAGGATCTGCCTACGCTCGGCTATACGCACTATCAGCCGGCGCAGCTCGTCACGGTCGGGAAACGCGCCTCGCTCTGGCTGCAGGATTTCGCGTCCGACCTCGAAGAGCTCGATTTCACGGCGGGTCGGATGAAGATGCTCGGCTGCCGCGGAACGACGGGCACCGAGGCGAGCTTTGCGGATCTTTTCGGCGGCGACGGCGCCAGGATCGACGAAATGAACGCCATGATCTGCCGTGAGTTCGGATTTGACTCCTGCTTTGACGTTGCGGGACAGACCTACCCGAGAAAAACCGACGCGGCGATCCTCAACTGTCTTTCCGCGATCGCGCAGAGCGCGTATAAATTCGCAAACGATCTGCGTCTCCTTCAGCACGACAGACAGCTGGAGGAGCCGTTTGAAAAGGATCAGATCGGCTCGTCGGCGATGGCGTACAAGCGCAATCCGATGCGATGCGAGCGGATCTGTTCCCTCGCCCGTTATCTCACCGCGGACGCGGCGAACGCGCCGATGACCGCGGAAGCGCAGTGGCTCGAGCGTACGCTCGACGATTCCGCGAACAGAAGGATCTCGATCCCCGAGGCGTTCCTTTGCGCGGACGCGATCCTCCGGCTCGCTTTGAACGTGACGGACGGGATCGTCGTAAACGAAAAGATCATCGAAAAAACGGTAAACGAGTATCTGCCGTTCATCGCGACGGAAAACCTGCTGATGGAGGCGGTCAAGCGCGGCGGCGACCGGCAGGCGCTCCACGAGGTGATCCGGCAGGCGTCGATGCGGGCGACGGCAAGAATGAAGGAAGGGCTCGACTGCGACCTGATCAAAACGCTCTCGGCGCACAAAGAATTCGGCATGACCGAGGCGGAGATGGCGGAGGCGCTGAAGCCGGAGCTCTACACCGGGCGGTGTGGCGAGCAGGTCAGGCGGTACGTCGAACAGCTTGCGCCGGTCCTCGCTCAGTATGAGACGGTTGAAAAGGAGATCGCGATTTAAGGTATGGAAAAGATCCTCGTTCTCGATTTCGGCGGTCAGTACGACCAGCTGATCGCCCGCCGCGTCCGCGAGCAGGGCGTCTTTGCGGAGATCCGGCCGTATAACAAGATCAGCCTGAAAGAAATCAAGGAGGCCGGCTATCGGGGCATCGTCTTTACGGGAGGGCCGAACAGCGTCTACGACGAGGCGTCGCCTCACTTCGACGCCGGCGTCCTCGACGCGGGGATCCCCGTTCTCGGGATCTGCTACGGCCATCAGCTCGTCGCGTATCTGGCGCACGGCGAGATCAAGTCCGCCGGGTCGGTCAGCGAATACGGCAAGACGGAGGTATCCGTCAAACCCTGCGCGCTCTTTGAGGGCGTGCCGGAGAAGAGCGTGTGCTGGATGAGCCACACGGACTACGTCAGCGGCGTGCCGGAGGGGTTTTCGGTGATCGCGGCGACGGCAAGCTGCCCCTGCGCGGCGATGGCGGACGAGCGGCGCCGCCTGTACGGCGTTCAGTTCCACCCCGAGGTAACGCACACCGAATACGGCGCCCGAATGCTTCACAACTTCCTCTTCGGCGTATGCGGCTGCTCCGGCGACTGGAAGATGGACGATTTCATCGAAAAAACGGTCGAACGGTACCAAGCGGAGCTGGCCGGCAAGCGCGTTCTCTGCGCGCTGTCGGGCGGCGTCGACTCCTCGGTCGCGGCGGTCCTGATGCACCGCGCCGTGGGAGACAACCTGACCTGCGTTTTCGTCGATCACGGACTTCTCCGGAAAAACGAGGGCGACGACGTGGAACGGGTTTTCAAAACCGGATTTAATATGAAGCTGATCCGCGTGGACGCGGAAGAACGCTTCCTCTCCCGCCTCGCCGGCGTCACGGAGCCGGAGAAAAAGAGAAAGATCATCGGCGAGCAGTTCATCCGGGTTTTCGAGGAGGAGAGCCGCGTGATCGGACACGCGGACTATCTCGTTCAGGGAACGATCTATCCCGACGTCGTCGAGAGCGGCAAGGGAGACGCCGCGACGATCAAAAGCCATCACAACGTCGGCGGACTTCCGTCGGTCATGGATTTTGAAGGCATCGTCGAACCGCTGCGCGATCTTTTCAAGGACGAAGTCCGCGAGGTCGGGCTGAAGCTCGGCATCCCCGAAGCGCTCGTGATGCGTCAGCCGTTCCCGGGACCGGGGCTCGCGGTCAGGATCATCGGCGAGATCACGAAAGACAAAGCGGACACCCTCCGCGAGGCGGACGCGATCTTCCGGGAAGAGCTGGAAGCGGCAGGCGTCCGGCCGAGCCAGTATTTTGCGGTCCTGACCGACACGCAAAGCGTCGGCGTGATGGGAGACGCGCGGACGTACGGCCACACGGTGGCTCTCCGCGCCGTAACGACCGACGACTTTATGACGGCGGACTGGACGAGGATCCCGTACGACGTGCTCGAGGCGGCGTCGCGCCGGATCACAAACGAAGTCAGAACGATCAACCGCGTGGTGTACGACGTTACGTCGAAGCCGCCGGCGACGGTCGAGTGGGAGTGATTTTCGCGCAGCGAAAATCAACGATAAGTTATTGGTTTTAACTGATATTTCGGAAACGGGCGGACCGTATTATCCGAAAAAGGGAACGAAAACAGAACGCAAACGAGGTGAAAAGAGATGACGAAGTATATTTTTGTGACCGGAGGCGTCGTGTCCGGGCTCGGCAAGGGGATCACCGCGGCGTCCCTCGGCCGGCTGCTCAAGGCGCGCGGGCTGAAGGTGGCGGCGCAGAAGCTTGACCCGTATATCAACGTGGATCCGGGCACGATGAGCCCCTACCAGCACGGCGAGGTCTACGTGACCGAGGACGGAGCGGAGACCGATCTCGACCTCGGGCACTACGAGCGGTTTATCGACGAGGACCTGAACAAGTTTTCCAATCTCACCACGGGGAAGGTGTACTGGAACGTCCTCAATAAGGAGCGCCGCGGCGAATACCTCGGCAGCACGGTGCAGGTCATCCCGCATATCACGAACGAGATCAAAACCTTCGTATACAACGTGGGCAAGCATTCCGACGCCGACGTCGTCATCACCGAGATCGGCGGTACGATCGGCGATATCGAGTCCCAGCCGTTCATCGAGGCGGTGCGCCAGATCTCGCTGGAGGTCGGCCGGGAGAACAGTCTCTTTATCCACGTTACCCTCGTCCCGTATCTCCACGGCTCGGAAGAACATAAAACGAAACCGACCCAGCACTCCGTCAAGGAGCTGCAGGGGATGGGCGTCAATCCCAACATCATCATCCTGCGCTGCGACGAGCCGCTGGAGGACAGCATCTTCGATAAGATCGCGCTGTTCTGCAACGTCAAGCGGGACTGCGTGATCGAGAATATCACGCTGCAAAACCTCTACGAAGCGCCGCTGATGCTGGAACAGTCGAACTTTTCGTCGGTCGTCTGCCGCGAGCTCGGGATCCGGGCGCCGGAGCCGGACCTCTCCGACTGGACGGCGCTGGTCGAACGGATCAAATCGCGCCCCTATACCGTGCATATCGGGCTGGTCGGCAAGTACGTTGCCCTGCACGACGCGTACCTCTCGGTCGCCGAGGCGATGCGCCACGCGGGCTATCATTACAATACGCATATCAAGATCCACTGGATCGATTCCGAAACGCTCACCCCGGAGAACGCGCCGGCGGCGCTGGGCGGGCTTGACGGGATCATCGTGCCGGGCGGCTTCGGCAGCCGCGGGATCGAAGGGATGATCGCCGCGGCGCGGTACGCGCGGGAAAACGGGCTGCCGTACTTCGGGATCTGCCTCGGGATGCAGATCGCCGTGATCGAGTACGCGCGGCACGCCGCCGGCATCGCGGACGCCGATTCCGGAGAGTTCGACGAAAACTGCGCCCATAAGGTGATCGACTTTATGCCCGGACAGAGCGACGAGGTCGACAAGGGCGGCACGCTCCGCCTCGGCGCCTACCCCTGCGAGATCGCGCCGGGTACCACGATGGAAAAATGCTACGGCGCCCGCCGGATCTCCGAGCGGCACCGCCACCGCTACGAGTTCAACAACGACTACCGGGAGATCCTGCAAAAATGCGGGCTGACCCTCTCCGGACTTTCGCCGGACGGTCTGCTCGTGGAAACGGTGGAGCTCACCGACCGGCCCTTCTACGTCGGGGTGCAGTATCATCCCGAGTTCAAATCCCGTCCGAACAAGCCGCACCCGCTTTTCCTCGGCTTTATCGGCGCGGCGTTCGAGCGGCAAAAGAAAAACGGCTGATCCGGCTCAAAAAAGGAAAAAAGCGCGCTTCCGGAAGGGAAGCGCGCTTGCTTTTTGACGGTTGCCCGCAGACTTTTTTAGGATCGGTTTTTTGCCGGGGCGCGCTCTGATGCTCCCCCGGAGCGTCATTCACCCCGCGCCCTTCGAATCCCCTCTTTGACCAAACAAAAAACGAAAAAAGCGCCCGATGGACGCTTTCCGTTTTTTGGTGGACCTGGTGGGATTCGAACCCATGACCTCCGCGTTGCGAACGCGGCGCTCTCCCGGGCGGCATCTTTACACACCCCCAAAAACGCCCTGCTTCTGATTCGATTATACTCACGCATTTTCTTTTGTCAATTCGTATTTTGTAAACTATTTACCCCTCGTGCCTTTCACATATTCGTCTTTTTCTTTG
>JAFSSQ010000045.1 GCA_017450965.1 Clostridia bacterium | reverse complement strand
GATCAACGACGAGATCATGGCTCAGGCTATGTAAGGCGTTAAGAAGATGGAGGAGATCAACGGCAAGAAGTTTGGTGATCTTCAGAATCCTCTCCTTGTTTCCGTTCGTTCAGGTGCACGTGCATCTATGCCAGGTATGATGGATACAATCCTTAACCTCGGACTTAACGACGAAGTTGTAGCAGCAATGATCAAGGGCAATCCTGATCCTGCTTTCGAGCGTTTCGTATATGATTCATACCGTCGTTTCATCCAGATGTTCTCTGACGTAGTTATGGAGGTTGGTAAGAAGTACTTCGAGCAGCTTATCGACCAGATGAAAGAGAAGAAGGGTGTTAAGTTTGACGTTGACCTTACAGCAGCTGACCTTAAGGAGCTGGCTGAGCAGTTCAAGGCTGAGTACAAGGCCCAGATCGGCGCCGACTTCCCCTCCGATCCCAAGGTCCAGCTTTACGAGGCGATCCGCGCGGTCTTCCGTTCCTGGGACAACCCGAGAGCCAACGTCTACCGCCGCGACAACGACATCCCCTATTCCTGGGGCACCGCGGTCAATGTGATGCCGATGGTCTTCGGCAACCTGAACAACAACTCCGGCACCGGCGTCGCCTTCACCCGCGATCCCGCGACCGGCGAAAAGAAGCTCATGGGCGAATTTCTTGTGAACGCGCAGGGCGAAGACGTCGTCGCCGGCGTCCGCACCCCGATGCCCATCGCCCAGATGGCCGAGCAGTTCCCCGAGGCTTACGCCGATTTCGTCAAGGTCTGCGAAGTCCTTGAGAACCACTATCACGATATGCAGGATATGGAGTTCACCGTCGAGAACGGAAAACTCTATATGCTCCAGTGCCGCAACGGCAAGCGCACCGCCCAGGCGGCTCTCAAGATCGCCTGCGACCTGGTGGACGAGGGCATGATCGATGAGAAGCAGGCCGTCCTGATGATCGACCCCCGCAACCTTGACACGCTGCTTCACCCGCAGTTCGACGCCGCCGCGATCAAAGCGGCGACACCGCTCGGCAAGGGCCTCGGCGCCTCCCCCGGCGCCGCGTGCGGCAAGGTCGTCTTCACCGCCGACGACGCCGTCGAATGGGCGGCGAAGGGCGAGAAGGTCGTCCTCGTCCGTCTGGAAACCTCTCCGGAGGACATTACCGGTATGAAGGCGGCGCAGGGTATCCTGACCGTCCGCGGCGGTATGACCTCCCACGCCGCCGTTGTGGCGAGAGGCATGGGCGAGTGCTGCGTTTCCGGCTGCTCCGAGATCAAGATGGACGAAGCGAACAAGACCTTTGAGCTCGGCGGCAAGACCTTCCGCGAGGGCGACTGCATCTCCATCGACGGCACCACCGGCAAGATCTACGACGGGATCATCCCGACCGTGGACGCCACGATCGCCGGCGAGTTCGGCCGCATCATGGCCTGGGCGGACAAGTACCGCAAGCTCCTCGTCCGCACCAACGCCGACACCCCGACCGACGCGAAGAAAGCGAAAGAGCTGGGCGCGGAGGGCATCGGCCTCTGCCGCACCGAGCATATGTTCTTCAAGGCGGACCGCATCGCCGCGATCCGCGAGATGATCTGCTCCGACACCGTTGAGGGCCGGAAGGCCGCGCTCGCGAAGATCCTGCCGATGCAGCAGGGCGACTTTGAGGAGCTCTACGAAGCGATGCAGGGCTGCCCCGTTACCATCCGCTTCCTTGACCCGCCGCTGCACGAGTTCGTCCCCACCGAGGAGAGAGACATCGAGCTGCTCGCCAAGACCCAGGGCAAGACCGTGAAGGAGATCAAGGACATCATCGCCGGGCTGCACGAGTTCAACCCGATGATGGGCCACCGCGGCTGCCGTCTCGCCGTTACCTATCCGGAAATCGCCGAGATGCAGACGAGAGCGGTCATCCGCGCCGCCATCAACGTCTCGAAGAGACACGCCGACTGGGATATCGTCCCCGAGATCATGATCCCGCTCGTCGGAGAGCTGAAGGAGCTTCAGTACGTCAAGTCCGTCGTGGTCCGCACCGCCGATGAGGAGATCAAAGCCGCCGGCAGCGGCCTCCACTACAAGATCGGTACGATGATCGAGATCCCGCGCGCCGCTCTGACCGCCGACGAGATCGCCAAGGACGCCGAGTTCTTCAGCTTCGGCACCAACGACCTCACGCAGATGACCTTCGGCTTCTCCCGCGACGACGCCGGCAAGTTCCTCGGCTCCTACTACGACCGCAAGATCTACGAGTCCGATCCCTTCGCCCGTCTCGACCAGACCGGCGTCGGCAAGCTCGTCAAGATGGCGTGCGAGCTCGGCCGTCAGACTCGCCCGAACATCAAGCTCGGCATCTGCGGCGAACACGGCGGCGACCCGTCCACCGTGGAGTTCTGCCACAAGGTCGGGCTGACCTACGTCTCCTGCTCGCCCTTCCGTGTTCCGATCGCGCGTCTGGCCGCCGCTCAGGCCGCTCTCCGCGACGAGAAATAAGGAGCGCCCCGTCTTTCAAGTTTCAGACGTTTTCAGCAGCCGCGGTCTCCGCGGCTGCTGTTCGTCTTATCTCTCAAAAAGCAGGAAACGATCATGAACGAAAAAAAGTCCTTTTCCCGGCGCGCCAAGGATCTCTGGCAGTATTTTACCCTTTACGAAAAGATCTGGTTCTTTTCCATCCTGATCCTTGCCTTTGTCTTTGCTTTTCTCTTCCCCGAGGAGGACGTCAACGGCGTCAACGGCAAGATCATCATGGTACTCTATCTGCTCGACACCTTCCTCAACATCCTCTGTGAACTGCTGATCTCCAAGCAAAGCAAATGGAACTTCATCGTTTCCGTCTTTGTGGAGCTGACCGAGATCGCGATCTGTCTCATCCTTTCCTACCGGTTCGCCACGATGGCGGCCACACTCTTCTTCTGGCTGCCGATCGACATCCTCAGCTTTATCAACTGGCACAAGCACCCCGACCGCAAGGAGGAGGATCTGACCAAGGTGAGAAAGCTCTCCGGCTGGGCGGAGGCCGCGATCCTCGCCGGGATCGCCGTCTGGACCGTCGTGGTCGGTTATCTCCTCTCCGGGCTCGACATCCATACCGATCTCTTCGGCGGCAACGAAGTGCTGGAGACCGTCGTCTGCTATCTTGACGCCTGCGTGACCGCGGTCGGGATCGTGAACGGGCTTTTCATCTTCTTCCGGATCCGGGAACAGTGGATCGCCTGGTTTGTCGACGCGATCCTCGAGGGCGTGATCAACATCCTCTCCGGGCAATACGTCCTGCTGATCCTCAAGCTCGGCTATCTCACCAACTCGACCTACGGCTTCATCAAATGGACGCGATACATCAAAGAACGCAAGCAGGTCGACAACACGCTGTTCTGACCCTGTATAAAACGAAAAAAAACGGCAAAAAATCCTCCGTGATCTCTTTTCACGGAGGATTTTGTATGAACCTGAGCGTCTGGTCCTGCGCCCTGCGGGCGGCGGGCGTGTATCTCGGTCTCATTCTGGCGATGAAACTGATGGGCAAGCGGCAGGTCGGCGAGCTGCAGATCTCCGAGCTTGTTACGACCCTGCTCCTTTCGGATATCGCCACGCTGCCGCTGGTCGACGCGCGCATTCCCGTCTGGCGGACGGTCGTCCCGCTGACGGTGATCCTCTCTCTCGAGTTTCTGATCTCCTTTCTGATGCTGAAGATCCCCCTCCTGCGTCGGCTGATGGAGGGCAAGCCGAATATCCTCGTCCGCGCCGGCAAGCCGGACTGGAAGGAGATGCGGCGCGCGCGGATCACGCTGGACGAGCTTTTATCCGAGCTGCGGCTGCAGGGGGTCTTTGAGCCGGAGGAGGTCTGGTGCGCCACGCTGGAGCAGAACGGACGCCTGAGCGTGGCGCTCCGCTCCCGCTGCCGCCCGATGACGCCGGAGGACGCGGGACTGCCGGAAAAGGAAAAGGGGGTGGCGCACACCGTGATCAAGGAGGGGCGGATCGACGAAAACGAACTGCGCCAGGCCGGACGGGACCGCGCGTGGCTGGAGAAGCAGTTAAAAGAACAAAAGAAAAAGCCGGAGGAGCTGATCTTTTTCACCGTCAACGACTGCGGCGACTGCTTTTGGGCGGAAAAAGAAGAATAAGCGAGAAAACCCGCCGGGATACTCTCCCGGCGGGCTTTTTACGGTTTTACTTTGCTTTTTTCTTTTTGGCGAGCAGGAGCGCGGCGGTGATCGCCCCGGCGCACAGAAGAGCCGCCCCGGCGAGGGCGAGGATCAGACCCGTTTTGCCGTTTTTCACCGGTTCTTCGGCGGCCGGCTCCGTGCCGCTGACGGAGCTCTCCGTCCCGTCCGGAGCGTTCGTCGAGAAGGCGGGCGCCGTCACGGTCGGAGATTCGCTCTCAAGCGGGAGAAAGACCGTTTCCGTTCCGCCGGAGGGGGCGTCGGTCTCGGCGGAAACCGGAGAGGCGCCGGAGGAGCGGCTCTGCGCAAAGATCCAGTCGACCACGCCCGCCGTTTTGGCGGCGAGCGCCCAGATCGTGCCGTGCGTGGCGCCGGGATATTCGGTATAGAGGATCTTTTCTCCGCCCGCCGCCTTGATCGCGTTGACGAGATTGCGCGTCCCTTCGACGGGGAGGGTGGTATCCGCCGTGCCGTGGAAGGTCCAGATCGGGATCCCGGCGAGCACGCCCGCGATCTCGGCGGAGGCGTCCTCGTACGCTTCTCCGTCCCTGAAGGGGCGCACGCCCGCCATCGGGACCGCCGCCGCGAACAGATCCGGGAAGCGGTAGCACAGCTCCCAGGAGGCGGCGCCGCCGTTGGAGGAGCCGGAAACGTAGACCCGGTCGAGGTCGACGGCGTACTCGGCGAGGAACTTGTCAAGCAGCTCCTTCGCCGCGGCGAGATAGGGTGACATCTCCCGGGTGAGGAAGCCCCTCGAGCCGGGATAGCCGGTATCCGGCACCCACGCGCTGGAGGAGGGGCACTGGGGCGCGAGCATGATGCACTCGTACCCGCTCTGGAAGACGGCGGTGTTCAGCACCGCGCCGACAAAGGTCAGCTGCTTGTGATTGTCGCTGCCGCGGGAGCCGTTGCCGTGCATATTGAGGAACAGCGGATACCGCTTCGTCCCGTCGTAACCCTCCGGCAGATAATAGCGGTAGGGGATCGTGCAGCCGTTGGAGGCGGTGTAGCTGCCGGAGAGAAAAACGTCGTCCGGCTTGATTTCCTGCGGCTTGTCGGCAAAATCCGAGGGGGAGATCTCCGCGCCCGTCTCGTCGATCAGGCGACCGGTAAAGGCGGAAAACTCGGAGGAATAGAGGACGCCGGTGTTGACGATCGAGCGGTCGAGCACGATCGTTCCGCTCCCCTCGTAGCGGTCAAAGCCGACCGCGTGCAAAAAGGCGACCCCGCCCGTCTCCACCCGCAGAATCGGCGGGTTGAGCGCGGACGCCATGCAGCAGACCTCCGTTCCCGCTCCGATCACCAGCCGCGACCCGGAGGAAACGGCGTAGGTCGTCTGGATCGAGGCGGTCGAGGAGGTCCTGTCAAGCAGGATGATATCGTCGAAAATGAAATCCCCGTTGAAGGTGATCGTGCAGGAATTGGCGACCATAAAGGCGCCGCGCTGGTCGCTTGAATCGTTGACGTTGCCGCGGTAGTCGGTCCCGTCCCGGTCAACGGCGGTCAGGCGGACCGGGGAGGACGGCCTCGGCGTGCTGTAATTGGCGGAAACGTAGCCCTTTTGCGGGATCACGATCGTCCCGCCGTTCATCACGAGGGTCATCACCCCTCCGCCCCCGGCGCCGGCGCCCCAGCCCTGCTTGAGCGTGGCGGGGGTCAGCCCGTCGTTTGCGTTGTTCCCGGCCAAGGAAACGTACGCGTAGGTTTCCGTATTCGTCAAAACCGGCTCCTCGGGCAGCTCGCCCGCGCCGAAGGCGTAGGGGTTGCCGGCGGCGTCCACGATCTGCCCGCCGAATCCGGCAAACTGCGCGGCGCTCACGCTGCCGGTCGCCTGCAGGTCGGAGCCGATCACGATCGTCCCCTTGCCGGTATAGCCGAGAAAGCCGAGCGTGTGCAGAAAGACGACGCCCCCCTCCTCGACCGACAAAACCGGCGCGGCGTAGCAGTCCTTGACTTTTTTGCCGGCAACGGTCACGCTTGACTCCACGACAAGGCAGGCGCCGTTTTTCACGTTGAGCGTCGTGCCGTGAGACGCCGCGGCGCGCTCGGTGCGCTCCAGCAGACCGATCTCCCGCAAAATCACGTTGCCGGCGATATGCAGCGTGCCGGTATTCACGATCATCAGATAGCCGTACTCCCCGCTCGTATCGTTGGAAAGGTCGCCGAGATAGGAGGTCCCGCCGTTGGGGTCCCGGGCGGTCAGAACGACCGTTTTGCCGCCGAGCGCTGGGATCGTATAGCCGTTTGTCCCCGTCCAGGATTTGGTGACGGTGACGACCGTGCCGCCTTCCCCCGCCAGAAGGGAGATCGCGCCGGTCCCGTTCTCCTCTCCCAGATACTGCTTACGGGCGGAGGCGGTCAGGCCGCTGTTTGCGTCGCTGCCGCCGTTGAAGCCGTGATAGACCACCTTATCGGAGGTGAGCGTCGGCTCCTCGGGAAGCGTCACGGCGCGGGCGGCGTGCCGCGCCCCCGCCGCCGGGAAGAGCGCCGCCGGGATCGCGAGAGCCAAAAGCAAAGAAAAAATGCGTTTCATCATCCGGTCCTTTCTGGTCAGAACGAGCTGTTTTTTTTTCACTATTTATTATAATCCGGGTCGGGCGCGGTGTCAAGCGTTCCGCCTCCGGGCTTCTCCTTTATCCACAAAAAAGCGGTCCGCGCGCAAACATCCGCTCCCTTCCGCGCAAAAAAAGGACCGGAGCTCCGCGGGGGAGCTCCGGTCCCGGTCAATTTGCCGGATTACGCTTTTTTCTTCTTGGTGGCAACGATCACGCCGCAGGCAACCGCGGCAACGGCCACGACGCCGATGATCACCCAGACGTAAGCGGGGATGCCGCCCTTTTCGCCGGTGGTCGTCGTGTCGTTCGTCCCGGTCGCTTCGGTAACGGTCGCCGCTTTGGTCTCGGGAGCTTTGGTCTCGGGAGCCTTGGTCTCGGGGGCCTTCGTCTCGGGAGCTTTGGTTTCGGGAGCCTGGGTCTCGGGCGCTTCGGTCTCGGCCGGGGTGACAGGCTCGGTCCCGTAGAGGAGGTTGCCGGCTTCGTCGATCACGGCGCCGCCGAAGCCCGCAAAGGTCTCGTCGGTGATCTGGGAAACCAGATCCGTCTTCACAACGATGGTGCCGGTGCCGGTGTAAGCGGAAAATCCGAGCGTGTCAAGGAAGACGACGGAACCGCTCTCGGTATCCAGCGCCATGTTCGGGAGCTCAAAGCGGTGCGCAAACACAACGCCGGAGCCGATCACGACCTTGGAACCCGCGAGAGCGCGGACGGAGTTCGGGGTATCCATCGGCGCGTTATCGGCGGAAGCGGGCTTGTGCGCGCGGTTGAAGAGGACCACGTCGTCCAGGATCACGTTGCCGGCGAGGAGCAGATAGTCGGTCTTATCCCAGTTCTGCTCGGCAAAGTTGTTGTTGCCGAGGATGATACCGGTCTCGGACGTATCGGTCGAAATGTCGATGTAGCTGACGTCGCCTTCCTTCGCGGTAACGAGAACGGTGCCGTTGCTGCCGTCGATGGTGTTGGAATAATCGGAGCTCTTGAAGGAGTAGAGCGCCTTCTGGGTCACGACGATCGTACCGCCGGTCGGCAGAGCCGCGCTGGCGTCGCCGAAATATTTGACGTGCAGAGCTCTGACTTCTTCGCTGACGTTGGATTTCGAGGAATCGAACGCAACGTAGGTCTTATCCGTCGTGTTGGTCAGGGTCGGACGTTCGGGAACCTCCGCCGCCGAAGCGGTCAGGGCCGTTGCCGCGCAGAACGTGGAGAGAAGAACGAGCGCGGTGAAAAGTGCCACGATCTTTTTCATGATTTGCGTACCTTTCTGAATGGATTGGATTCTTTATTCTTTATTCTTTCGTTTTGTTTTTCTTGCCGATGATCAGAACGGCTGCGACAACGGCGGCAACGACTACGACGCCGACGATCGCCCAGACGTAAGCGGGAATGCCGGTCTTCTCGCCGGTCTGCTCCGCCGCTTTGGTGCCGGTCGCGTCCTTGGTGCCGGTCGCGTCCTTGGTATCGACCGCCTTGGTTTCGGTCGCTTTGGTCTCGGTCGCCTTGGTCTCGGTCGCTTTGGGCTCGTCGACCGCTTTGGTCTCGACCGCCTTCGTCTCCTCGGGCTGATTGCCCGTGGTCAGAGGCAGATAGGTCTCGTTGAAGAAGAGATCCAGACCGAAGAAGCCGATCTTATCGGACTCGGTCACCATCTCAAGGGTGGTCTCCACGCCGTCCAGACCCGCGACGGTGAACTGATCCATCACGCCGAGATCCATCTTGGAGGGGTCGATCTTCATATTGACTTTGGCGCCGTCAAAGAGCAGCGTCATCGAAGCGGCAAAGGCATAGCCGCCGTATTCGCCGACAGGGGGGCTGTCAACGCCGAAGTTGCGGATCCACTCGCCGCCGAGGATGTTCATGTTGATCGTGCCCTGCTGCAGCGCGTCGCCGAAAGAGTTGGTGGACGATTTGCCGAAGCCGCAGACCTCACCGTAGAAGGTACCGCCGGTGATGGTCATGTCGCAGACGTAGTTCGGGGTCGTGGCGGCCTGCGCGGCGCACATGACGGAGAGGTTGGAGCTGTGGAAGAGCCCCGTCCAGAAAGCGAAAATACCGCCGGTGATGTTCAGGGTAACGTGGCAGTCGAGGGTGTTGAGGTTCTCAAGGTCGCGGTCGCCCATCCGGACGGACTGCCATGCGCCGCCCGCGATGTTGACCGTATAGTCGCCGGTGATCGTCTCACCGCCGACGTCGCGGACCTCATCACTGGTATTGGCGCTGCTACCGAGGAAGAGGATCGGCGGGCAGTTACGGCCGCTGTTGCCCTTGTTGCCCTGGGAGGAATAGTCGAGGTCGAACGAGGAGGGAACGCCGTTCGGGTCTTCGTAGCAGTTTTCGATATGTTCGCCGACGGTCAGGTTGTGATAGTTCATCGTAATGATGGCGTTGGTCATGATCGTCCCGGCGTCTTCGTTCACGCCGACGTTGATGCGGAGATAATCCATGACGATATCGCCGTGGAACTCAAGATCCGCCGTGCCGTTGCGCAGGCTGAGGCGCGGGGTAACCGGCTCGGTGCCGTAGGGCTTTGCGCGGTAGTCGACGCCGTCGTAGTAGCTCGTGAGGGTGATCACGCCCTCATGCGCGGGCATCACGCGGGGATGATCTTCCGTCTTGTCGATCGTTACGCAGCCGACGAGGACGATGACGCCGCCGTTCGGCAGTCTGGAAAACGCGTTCGCGAGCGTGGCGACCGGCGCGTCCGGCGTCGTGCCCGCTGCGTTGTCGTCGCCCGAATCGGCAACGAAGATCGCATTGGCGGCCTTTTCAATGCCGTCCGCGGAAACGGTTACCGCCGCCAGCATCGAGAGAGAGAGAACGGTCACCAGCGCAAGAAGAAGGGACAGATACTTTCTCATGCTAAACTCCTTACATTTGTTTAATTTGGATAATACCTTTTCTATTTTATCACGGAATTTGTGAACAGTCAACCTTTCCTTTTCTTTTTTTCCACAATTTTTTATGCAAAACTAAACTTGTTTTTTGGGGGAAGACCGGCGCCGGCAGGGAAAACAGGAAAGACGGAACGCCGGAACAGCGTTCGCTTTCAGGAAGGAAAGCGCTCGTCAAAGGCGCGGCGCGCCGTCTCTGCGAGATATTTTGCAGCGCAGCTCCGGCTCTCCTCCGGAGACGGCGCGATCTCCGAAAGGGTCCACACCCCCTCCGCGCCAAGCTCCCGGCAGCGGGCTAGGGCTTTTTCCTCCGCCCGGCCCGCAAAGACCCAGACGGGAACGCCGGCGGCTTTGGCGCGTTTTGCCACGCCGGAGACCGCCTTGCCGGAAAAACTCTGAAGATCAAAGCTCCCCTCGCCCGTGATGACGAGATCCGCGTCCGTGAGCTCCCCGTCGAAGGCGAGCGTGTCCAGGACCGTTTCGATCCCCGGGACAAGCGAAGCGCCGAAGAGAGCGAGCAAGCCCGCGCCGAGCCCGCCGGCGGCGCCCGCGCCCTCCAGAAACCTCACGTCCCGACCCGTCTCCCGCGCGAGAAGCGCGCCGAGCCGGAAAAGACCGTCGTCAAGGAGGCGGACCGTTTCCGCGTCCGCGCCTTTCTGCGGTCCGAAGACGGCGGACGCGCCTTGTTCTCCGCAGAGCGGGTTTTTCACGTCGCAGAGACAGTGGATCTGTGCTCCGGCGAGGAGGGGATCGCAGGCGGAGCGGTCGATCGCCGCGATCCGCCCGAGCGTTTTACCGACCGGCAGGAAAGGGACGCCCTCCCCGTCGAGAAAGCGCACGCCGAGCGCGCAGGCGGCGCCGCAGCCGCCGTCGTTTGTCGCCGAGCCGCCGAGGCCAAGCAGGATCCGGCCGTGTCCCGCGCGCAGCGCGTGCCGGATCGTCTCTCCCACGCCGTAGGTGGTCGTTTCTGCCGCGCGGCAGTCCGGCCCCGCCAGGACCAGCCCGGCGGACGCCGCCGTCTCGATCACGGCGGTCCCGTCCGGCAGGACCGCGTAGGAGGAGCGGACCGCCTTGCCCCACGGGTCGGAAACGGTGATCTCCACCCGCTCGCCGCCCGCCGCGAGGAGAAAACAGTCGACCGTCCCCTCCCCGCCGTCCGCGAGCGGAAGGGACCGGACCTTTGCCGACCCAAAGCGGGCGGCGATCTCCGCCTCCACCGTCCGGCAGAACGCCGCGGCGGAGAGAGACCCCTTGAAAGAGTCCGGCGCGAGGAGGATCTTTTGCGGAAAAGACGCGCGTTTTTCCGTCATATCGGTCTCCTTTCCGATTTTTGTTCGACGTTTATAAAACTTGTCGCCGCGTCGCGGCGTTTGTCATTTTATGTCTGTCGAATATCGTTTTTCAGGAAACTTTTCCCGTTATAAAAGCATTTTTGAACGGCAACCTAAAGTTGCTTTCCCTGCGGTAAAACTTTTATGTTTTATAATCATCTAATATAAGGCCCCAAAAAAGGAGGTCCGGTGCGACCTCTTTTTTTGCGCGGCGTTTTCTCCCGCCGTTTTCCCCGGCG
>JAFSSQ010000044.1 GCA_017450965.1 Clostridia bacterium | reverse complement strand
CACTGCGCGCAGGTGATCGGCGTTTGCGCCTCCTCGGCGGGGACGATCTCGATTTTGGCGGCGTCCTGCGCGCGGAGGGTCAGCTCGTAGCCGCGGACCCGCAGCTCGATCGGGTCCCCCATCGGGGCGCGCCGCACCGCGCGGATCACGGTGCGGGGGATCAGCCCCATATCCAGCAGGCGCGCGCGCAAAGCCCCTTCTCCGCCGACGGCGGTGATGACGGCGCACTTCCCGCTTTCCAGTTGATCTAACGTCATAATGCCTCCTGAAAGTTAGTGTTCCCTAACTCGGTTTTCAGTATAGCATTCTCTTGCTCCGTTGTCAAGGCAAAGAAAGCGAGAAAAGAAAAGGAGGCGCGCCCGCTCGGGCGCGCCTCCTTTTCACTACTCCACGGGATCGGCGATATAGGGATCGTACCAACCGCTTTCTTTCGGATAGATCGTTTTTAAGGCAACGACTTCACAGGCCCGCCCCTGGTCGTCGATCCTGTGGCGCTCCAACACAACAACAGGCGCACCGGATCGAATAGAGATCGAGATTGTCCCGTCTCCGTATCCCCAATATTCCGCCGTTACGATTCCGGATCCGTGTACACAATCCGGCGGTTGTATTTTACCGATCGCCGCGCTGACTTCCTCAAAGCTTTCGCTCTCCGCACAAATCTCCCGCAGCTTTTCCAGCGTGAGTTTGGGCTTGGAAAGATCAATCTCCCCTCGCATCGCGGCTTCCAGATACGAAAAACTTACTCCAAGTCCCGGCCGTCTCTCCTGCGCTTTTTCGAGCAGCTCCGGCAAGTTTTCCGCCGTGGGGATCACCGTTTCCGCCGGGTCGATCAGCGGCGGCTCGGTCGCGGGAGCGGTCTCCGGGGCAGACGTATCCGTCGGCGAGGTCGGATCCGCCGTTGTATCGCCAGGCTCGCGCTGGGTGCAGGCGGAAAACAGCAGGAAAAAAACCAAGACAACCAGCGTTGAGCAAAACACTTTTTTCATCTTTCCCTCCTATGAAATCTGTAAATAATATCCGAGATAATCGCCGTACTCGTTGGAAATATCGATAAAATAGGTCTGCCCCGCAACAAGGTACAACGAAACGTCGATACAATTCTCGTATGTATTCTCGCTGAATGTCGAACCTCCCGAATTTGTAATCTTACATCTGTATTTCGTCATAGAATCACTTTCCGCCCAGATACTGATCCTGTTCTTCGGACGGAACTCTGCCGACGTATCGGCGTTCGGCAACCTCGCCCGGCGTGATGATATCCGGGGCAGAGAACGCTTCCGTTCCGTCGTCCGCCGCGGCGGTAATAATAGAAAGTGAACCAACAAAGGAGAAAAGAAGGAAAAGCGCGGAAAGAAACGAGAAAAGACGCAGCTTGGTTTTCATCGTGTCCTCCGGTTTTATTCAGCTTTGTTTTTCCGTCGGCGCAACAAAAAAAGCGCGCGACCTTGCCGTTCGGTCACGCGCGACAGGAAAGGATCAGAAGCACCCTCCGCCGCCTTCCGGTAAAGGGGATCCTTTCCCACTCGCGCGGACCGGGGAGACGTGTTCTCCGGCTGCGTTCCATGGGAAACCTCCGTGCTCTGTTCTTTTCTCTTCGTCTTCAGTATAACAAACGGCCGCGCGGTTGTCAAGTTTTTTAAGTATTCCTGCAAGAGGCGAAGAAAAAAGCCCCGGCAAGGGGCTTTTTTCAGAGCTTTTTCGAGAGAGTGCGCAGGAGTTTGACGAGAGGAAGGACGAGGAAGCCGGCGGCGAAGTTGCCCGCCGCGTGGACGAGGTCGTAGGGAAAGCCGGCGGCGATCCAGGCGAGCGTTCCCTCAAAGGAAAGTCCGAACACCAGCGCCTGATACGGCGCGTAGAGGGTACCGTAGAGGAGCCCGTGCAGGGTGCAGAGGAGAACGTAGCAGACGGTCGCCTTCCAGCCGGAGAGGTTCTTTGGCAGGAGCATCGCCGCGCCCCAGAGAAGGGGCCAGAGGTAAAGATAGGGATACCACCAGAGGTTGAAGCCGGCGTAGAGCCCGGTGAGGAAGATGAAGACGCCGACGGGAAAAAGGGCCTTTGCGCGGTAGACGACGGTAAAGGCCACGGTAAAACAGGCGAGCAGGTGGACGTTCGGCGCCCATTCGAGGAGCATCTTGGAAAGGAACATCAGCGCGCCGAGCATCGCAAACACGATCAGTTCCTTTAGGGAGATCTTTTTCTTTTTCATATCCTTGCGGCGCTCAAAAGTTTTCTTTATTGTAGCACGCGCGGCGCCCTTTGTCAATTCTTCTTGACAAAGGCTCCGCCGGCATGGTAAAATCAACTGCGACCGAGCGGTGCAATCGCGTAATAAGACGCCGAAAGGTATTATTATGAGGAAAGTCCGGGCTTCACAGGGCAGGATAACGGATAACGTCCGCCGGAGGCGACTCCCGGGAAAGTGCAACAGAGAGATACCGCCCGCTTTTGCGGGTAAGGGTGGAAAGGCGAGGTAAGAGCTCACCGGTCCTCCGGGTAACCGGGGGATCCTGTAAACCCTATCCGAAGCAACACCGTATGCGGAAAGGAGCGTTCGCGCTCCGCGCCGGCCCGGCGTTTTTCCGCGGGTGGCAGGAGAGATTTTTCTCCGAGCGGCTCGGTAACGCGCCGCACAGACAGATGATTGCAGTTTCGCTTTGCGATCCACAGAACCCGGCTTACAAGCTCGGTCGCGGAAAAAGCGCTTTGACTTTTCAGCCAAAGCGCTTTTTCTTTTTTCAGTCAACGGGCTTGATGTATTTTTTCAGGAAAAGCGGGAGGATAAAGGCGAGGATCGCAGTCAGAACGATCTCGGGGATCATATAAAGGCCGTTGTAGACGGCGGAATAAAACCAGCCGAGCCCGCTGCCGGAGAAATGCGCGAGCGCCCACGCGGAGAACCGGCCGGCCGCCTCGCCGTATTCCGGGAAGCTGTCCTCAAAAAACCAGTTCGCCCAGCTCCCGAAGAAGATCGCGCCGGACACGATATGGGCGAAATAGCGCAGGAAAAGACCGACGACCGAGCCGAGGCAGAGAGCGGGAGACGGGTTTTTGATCGCTTTCCGGAAAAGGCCGGAAAAGCCGATCAGCGTGTAGGCGACGATATAGTCGAGCAGGCAGATGAGAAGCGCCTTCCAGAGGATCATCTGATCCTCGCCGGGCAGAAAATAGGCGGAAACGGTCTTGAAGCTGATGAAAAGCTGGATCACCGAATAGACGAACGCGCTGCCGAGCCCCCAGCCGGTCCCGAAGAGGTAGGCGGCGATCACGATGGGGAGCATACTGGCGAGCGTGATGCTCCCGCCGAACGGCAGCCGGAGCGGCAAAACGTCCGAAACCAGCGCCAGCACCGTGGAAAGCGCGATCAGAAGCGCGCAGGTGATCATTTTTTTCGTCCTTGTCACAAAAAACCTCCTGAAAACAAAAACCGCACCCTCGGTGCGGTAAGATACTGAAATCCGTGTCTCCCTACGCCGGTATGATCCGTATCAGGTGATAAGGGTTCGGCTTGCGCCGTCTCAGCCGCGAGGCACCCCCGACTTGTTTGTGTGACCAATATAGCACTTCTGCGCAGATTTGTCAAGGTCTGCGCGGAAGTTTGTCTCTCAGACGCCGAAAAACCGGCGGGCGTTCTCCGTTGTGAGGCTCTCCGTCTCCTCCGGCGTGACGCCGAGGCATTCGGCGAGCGCTTCGAGCGTGAAACGCATCAGCCCCGAATGATTGAGCTCGCCGCGGTGCGGATGGGGCGCGAGGTAGGGACAGTCCGTTTCGACAAGGAGCCGGTCGGCGGGAACGGCGGCCGCCGCCTCCCGCACCTTCGGCGCGTTTTTGAAGGTAACGGTGCCGGAAAAGGAGACGTACCAGCCGAGGGAGACGAGCTCCCGCGCCGTCTCCGCGCTGCCGCTGAAGCTGTGGAACACCCCGCGCACGTCCGGGTGGCGGCGGACCATGGAAAGGCAGTCCCCGTGCGCTTCCCGGTCGTGGACGATCACGGGCAGTCTGCGGCGGCGGGCGATCTCCATCTGAAGATCAAAGTAGACGGCCTGTACCGCCTTGTCGGTATCGGGATAGTGATAGTCAAAGCCGATCTCCCCGAGGGCGACGATGGGGTACTCGCCGCGGCGGTCGAGCAGCTCCTCCAGTTCCCTCTCCGCCGCCTCCGGAGAAACGCACTTCTGCGCGTCGCAGGGATGGATCCCGACGGCGGCGAACATCCTGCCGGGGTATTTGGCCGCCTGCCGGCAGGCGGCACAGGAGCTGGGAACGTCCCAGCCGATATTGACGATCCCGTCAAGCCCCTCCGAGAAGAGCGAGGAGAGGAGCGCGTCGGCTCCTCCCTCCCACTCCGCGTCGAAGCGGCCGTTGTTATAATGCGCGTGTGTGTCGAACATCACCGGATCCTTGCGCCGAGCGCGGTCCCCTCGTCCAAAAAGAGGACGCGGGGCTCCTCCTCGCCCGCGGCGAGGATCATCCCGTTGCTCTCCTCCCCGCAGAGCGTGGCGGGGGCGAGGTTGGAGACGACGGCGACCTTTTTGCCGATCAGATCCTCCGGCTTATACCATTTGGCGATGCCGGAAAGGACGTGCCGCTGTTCGTACCCGAGATCCACCCGGAGCTTGAGCAGTTTTTTGGATTTTTCGAGCTTTTCGCAGGAAAGGACCTTCGCGCAGCGGAGCTCGACCTTCATAAAGTCTTCGATCCCGATCTGCGGGAGAGACTCGGGTTTCTGCGTTTCCGCCGCCGCTTTGGCGGCCGCCGCCTCCGCCTTCTGCGCGGCGGCCTCCGCTTCCGCTTCCCGCAAAAACGCCTCCTCGTCGATGCGGGCGAAGAGCGCCTGCGTGACGGTCGTTTTCCCGCCCGGAGCGAGCAGCCCGAACGCAAGAGAGTCAAAGTCCCGGCGCTCCGCCGAGAGGAGATCGAGGATCTTTTCGGCGGTCGCGGGGATATACGGAAGGAGCAGGACGGCGCCGATCCGGATCGCCTCGAGCAGATTGTAGAGAACGGTGCCGAGGCGCGCTTGTTTCGCTTCGTCCTTGGCGAGCAGCCAGGGAGAGGTCTCGTCGATATATTTGTTCGCGCGGCGGAAAAGATCGAAGATCGCGTCGAGCGCGTCGGAGAAACGGAGCGCGTCGCCGAGCTCCAGCGCCTTCTGCGCGGCCGTCTTTGCCGCGGCCTTCAGCTCTTCGTCGAGCGCCTCGGGGGCGTTCGGCTCCGCGATCACGCCGGCAAAATACTTTTCGTTCATCGCGAGCGTGCGGGAGACGAGGTTGCCGAGGGTATTGGCGAGGTCGATATTGTAGCGCTTGATGACCGCCTCGTGGGTAATGCTCCCGTCGGCGTTATAGGGCATCTCGGCGAGGGCGTAGTAGCGCACGCCGTCCGGCGAGATGCGGCGGGCGAGCGCGTCCGCGTAGATCACGTTGCCGAGGGATTTGCTCATCTTTTCACTGCCGAAGTTGAACCACGGATGCCCGAAGATCTTCTTCGGCAGAGGGAGATCGAGCGCCATCAGCATGATCGGCCAGTAGATCGTGTGGAAGCGGAGGATGTCCTTGCCGATGACGTGGATGTCCGCCGGCCAGTACTTACGGAAAAGCTCCGGCTGCGTTTCGTTTGCGGGATCGTAGCCGAGCCCGGTGATGTAGTTGGAGAGCGCGTCGATCCAGACGTAGACGACGTGCTTGGGGTCGAAGGGAACGGGGATCCCCCAGGTAAAGGAGGAGCGGGAAACGCAGAGATCCTGCAGCCCCGCCTTGAGAAAGTTGTTGACCATCTCCTTTTTGCGGGACTCCGGCTCGATGAAGCCGGGGTGCTCCTCGATGTAGGCGAGGAGCCGGTCGGCGTAGGCGCTCATCCGGAAGAAATACGCCTCCTCCTTCGCGCGCACGAGCGGGCGGCCGCAGTCGGGGCACTTCCCTTCCTCGGTGATCTGCGAATCGGTGAAAAACGCCTCGTCCGGCGTGCAGTACCAGCCCTCGTAGACGCCTTTGTAAATATCGCCCTTGTCGTAGAGCTTTTGGAAGATATGGGCGACCGCCGCCTCATGGTCGGGGTCGGTGGTGCGGATAAAGCGGTCGTAGGACGCGCCCATCAGATCCCAGATCTCCTTGATCTCGCCGGAGACCTTGTCGACGTAATCCTTCGGAGAAACGCCGTTCTCGCCGGCGTAGTTCTCGATCTTCATCCCGTGCTCGTCGGTGCCGGTCAGGAAATGAACGTCGTACCCCCTCATCCGTTTGAAGCGGGCGAGCGCGTCCGCCATGATGATCTCGTAGGTATTGCCGAAATGCGGCTTGCGCGAGGCGTACGCGATCGCGGTCGTCAGATAATACTTTCCTTTGTTTTCCATTTTGTCACACTTTCTTGAAAATCATATCGCCGATCGAAGGGTAAGGCCAGACGTCCTGCGGGATATGCTCCTCGCACTCGTCCGCCGTGCGGCGCAGCTCCCGCATCGCGGGGATGACCTTGTCGCAGTAATAGAGCGCCGTGCGGTAGGTATTTCCCTTCCGGCTCTCGGTATCCTCCGCCAGCGCGCGCAGGGCGCCGATCCGGCGGTAAAGCTCGTTTTCGAGCAGGGTCAGTTTTTTCAGCTCCTCGGTCTCGGAAAGCGAGGAAAACTCCTCGCCGCGCGCGCGGATCCCGGCCGCCAGCATCCCGCAGTACCGCGCCACGGCGGGATAGATGTCGCGGGACGCCATATCGAGCATCGTCAGCATCTCGATATGGAGGGTCTTTGCGTAGGTCCCGAGATAGATCTCGTAGCGGGAGCGGAGCTCCGCCTCGGTGAAGACCTTGTGGCGGCCGAAGACGCGGATGCTCTTTTCGCTGATTAGGCAGGGCAGCGCGTCCACCGTGGTACGCAGATCGGCCAGTCCGCGGCGTGTCGCCTCCTTTTTCCACGCATCGGTATATCCGTCGCCGTTGAAGATGATGCGCTTGTGATCGCGCACCGTTTCCCTCACGAGGGCGATCGCCTCCGTTTCGACGTCCTCGGCCCCCTCCAGCCGATCGGCAAAGAGGGAGAGCTCCTCGGCGACCGCGGTATTGAGGACGGTGTTCGGTCCGGCAATCGAAAGAGAGGAGCCGGGCATCCGGAACTCGAACTTGTTGCCGGTGAAAGCGAACGGCGAGGTGCGGTTGCGGTCGGTGGTATCTTTTGAAAAGCTCGGCAGCGCGCCGACGCCGAGGGTGAAGGCGTCCGCGCTCTTTTTGGCGTACGTTTTTTCCTTTTCGATCGCCTCCAGCATCGCGAGCATATCGTCCCCGATGAACATCGAAACGATCGCGGGGGGCGCCTCGTTTGCGCCGAGGCGGTGGTCGTTGCCCGCTGTGGCGACGGAAACGCGCAAGAGATCCTGGAACTCGTCGACCGCCTTGATCACGGCGGCGAAAAAGACGAGGAAACGGATGTTCCCGGCGGGAGAGTCGCCCGGTTTGAAGAGGTTTTCCCCTTTATCGGTGGACAGCGACCAGTTGTTGTGCTTGCCCGAGCCGTTGATCCCGTTGAAGGGCTTTTCGTGCAGCAGGCAGACGAGCCCGTGGCGGCGCGCCACGCGGCGCATCATCTCCATCGTGATCTGGTTGTGGTCGGTCGCGGTATTGACGTCGGTATAGATCGGGGCAAGCTCGTGCTGGGCGGGCGCCGCCTCGTTGTGCTTGGTCTTCGCGTAAACGCCGAGCTTCCAGAGCTCGAGATCGAGATCCTGCATATACTCCGCGATACGCGGCTTGACCGAGCCGAAATAATGGTCGTCCAGCTCCTGCCCCTTCGGCGGTTTGGCGCCGAAGAGCGCGCGGCCGGTGTATTTGAGATCGCGGCGATGCTCGTAATAATCCCGGTCGACGAGGAAGTATTCCTGCTCCGGGCCGACCATCGGCGTTACGCGGCGGACGTCCTTGTCGCCGAACGCGCGCAGCACGCGGACCGCCTGGGCGCTGACCGCCTCGACCGATTTGAGCAGCGGCGTCTTTTTATCGAGCGCTTCCCCGCCGTAGGAGCAGAACACGGTGGGGATGCAAAGCGAGGTCCCCTTGAGAAACGCGTAGGAGGTCGGGTCCCACGCGGTATAGCCGCGCGCTTCAAAGGTGGCGCGCAGTCCCCCGGAGGGGAAGGAGGAAGCGTCCGACTCCCCCTTGATCAGCTCCTTGCCGGAAAAGTCCATGATGACCGAGCCGTCCTTTTGCGGGGTGAGGAAGCTGTCGTGCTTTTCCGCCGTGATGCCGGTCAGCGGCTGGAACCAGTGGGTAAAGTGGGTGGCGCCGTGCTCGAGCGCCCAGTCCTTCATCGCGGCGGCGACCGCCTCCGCGATCTCCGGCGTGAGGGGGGAGCCCTCCTCGCGCGTCTTTTTCAGCGCGTCGTACGTCTCCTTTGTGAGCCGCTCGCGCATGGACTCGTCGTTGAACACGAGCGAGCCGAAAAGCTCCGGGATCCTGTTTTTGTCGTTACGTTCCATCGTTATCCTTTCAGCGCGGCGATCGCCGCCGCTTTATCTTCTTTTCCGAATACGGCGCTGCCCGCGACGAGCACGTCGGCGCCCGCCGCGCGAAGCAGCTTTGCGTTCTCGGGGGAAACGCCCCCGTCCACCTCGATCCGATACCCGAGAGAGCGCCGCTGTCGCTCATGCTCCAGCGCTTTGATCTTCGGAAGCATATCGGGCATGAACTTCTGCCCGGAGAAGCCCGGCTCCACCGTCATGACGAGAACGACGGAAAGCAGCGGCAGAAGTCCGAAGATCCCTTCGACCGGCGTGCCCGGCTTGACCGAGAGACCCGCCTGCTTCCCCGCGGCGCGGATCGCCTCCAGCGTCGCTTTCACGTCGGCGCAGGCCTCCGCGTGCACGGTAATGAGATCGCATCCGGCGGAGACGAAGTCGCCTATATACCGGATCGGCTCCCGGATCATCAGATGCGCGTCGAAAAAGAGGTTCGTGCGCGGGCGCAGCGACCGGATCACCGGCGCGCCGAAGCTGATGTTCGGCACGAACGCCCCGTCCATCACGTCGAGATGCAGCCACGCGGCGCCTCCCGCCTCCGCGGCGCGCACCTCCTCCTCCAGCCGGGAAAAATCCGCCGAAAGGAGCGAGGGGGAAACGACGGTCTCTTTTTTTTCTTTCATACAGCCTCCGTTGCAGATCGCGGTGACGGAAATCGCCCGTCGCCCATATTCTGGTAAAGGAAAACGCAACGCTCCCGCCGCATACCGGACGGAAAACAAACGGGTCGTGAACGCTACTCCGTGCGGCGGGGCGTTTTTCCTTCCAGGAGAACGGTCGCGGCGGCGGAGATCGCCTCCCCGCGGCCGACCGCGTCCACGCCCTCGCCGGTCTTCGCTTTGACGCTGATCCTCTCCTCCTCCGTTTCGAGAAGGGCGGCGAGAACGGCGCGCATTTCTTTTTTATAGGGACCGAGCTTCGGCGCTTCGGCAAAGATCGTAGCGTCCAGATTGACGAGCCGCCAGCCGCGCTCCCGGACAAGCCCGTACGCGAGCGCAAGCAGCTTTTTGCTGTCGGCGCCGCGGTAGGCGGGGTCGGTATCGGGGAAATGCTCGCCGATATCGCCGAGGGAAAGGGCGCCGAGGAGCGCGTCGGTTACCGCGTGCAGAAGCGCGTCCGCGTCCGAGTGGCCGAGAAGCCCCCGCCCGTACGGGATCTCCACGCCGCCGAGGACGAGCTTTCTCCCTTCGGCGAGGCGGTGGGTATCGTACCCCTGTCCGATCCGGTATTCGTTCATTTCTTCTCCTCTTCCCTTTTCCGGACGACCGCCTCGGCAAAGAGGAGGTCCTCCGGGTAGGTGATCTTGATATTCTCCCGCCCGCAGTCGACGAGGCGGACGGAAAAACCGTAATGCTCGCAGAGGGACGCTTCGTCCGTGCCGAGAAAGTTCTCCTTCTGCGCCGTATAGGCGACGGCGCGGTAGAGGTTTTCCCGGAAGATCTGCGGCGTGGCGGCGGCGGCAAGCCCGTCGCGGTCGACCGTTTTGCCGACCGTGCCTGCCGCCGTGCGCTCCTTGATCGTATCGGTAACGGGCGCGCAGGCGATGGCGCCGGTGCCGGAGAGGACCGCCTCCCGGAAAACGGCGGAAACGATCTCCGGCGTGACGAGGCAGCGCGCCGCATCGTGGAACGCGACGTACTCCGCCTTCTCGGAGATATGGGCAAAGCCGAGGATCGCGGAGCGCTGGCGGGTCTCGCCGCCCGCGACCGCGCGCTTGAACTTGGAGATCCCCGCTTCCTTTGCGATCGCGGCGACCTTTTCCCCGTCCCCCGCCGGGCAGACGACGACGATCTCGCCGACCTCCGGGCAGGACTCAAAGGCGCGCAGGGTATGCCCGAGGACGGAGAGGCCCGCGACCGCGCGGTACTGCTTGGGCGTCTCCCCGCCGAAGCGGGAGGAAGCCCCGCCCGCTAAGATCACGGCGGACAAAAAACGGCTCCGGCCGGTCACGGCGTGGAGAAGGTCCCGAACGCACATGGTGTTTCTTCCTCCGTCAGCGATAATAAACGTAAAACGCGGTCAGGGTATGGACGGCGCCGTCCCGCTCGATATCCGGCGCGGTGATGACCACCCCGTCCTTTGACATCAGCTCCCACGCGTCGAGATCGGCGATCTTTGCGCGCATCAGCGTTTTTTCCGGCACCGAGACGAGGAACTCGTCCCCCTTGATCGCAAGCGAGCCGTTTTTGCCGAGGACGATCTCGGTCCCCGTTTCGTCCCGTTCGGTCACGTAGCGGATATGGCGGCCGTCCAGCCGCCTTGCCATCTCCTCGCGGAAGGCGCGGCTGCCGGGTTTGCTTTTCCGGCGGATCAGGTCGAAGAGCCCCATTTTGATTTCCTCTTGCAATCGGCGGCGGAATATGATATGATGCTCCTATGCGGCGCCGAAGAACAGTTTCCCATAATATGATTTACTATTATACACGATCCTTCGGCGTTTTGCAATTCTTTTCCGCAAAAAGAGTTCGTTATGAAGAAAAAAAGCCTCCTCGGCCATCTGATTCTCCTCCTCGGCGCCGTGATCTGGGGCGGCGCTTTCATCGCGCAGCGCACCGGTATTGACGATCTCGGCCCCCTCACGCTCAACGGAATCCGCTCGTTCGCCGGCTCGGCGCTCCTGTTTTTTGTGATCTTTTGCCGCGCCCGGATCACGAAACAGCCGATCAAAATCGAAAAAAAGGCGTTTTTCCTCAGCCTCTCCTGCGGAGTCGCGCTCTTCCTCGCCTCCGCTACGCAGCAGATCGGGATCGTGACGGTCGAGGCGGGCCGCTCCGGCTTTCTCACCGCGCTCTATATCCTTCTCGTCCCGCTGATCCGGCTCCTCTTCGGCAAACGGCTCCGCCCGCAGGTCTTTTTTGCCGTTTTACTGGGGCTGGGCGGGCTGATCCTTCTCTCTTCCGGGGACGGCAGTCTCTTCGGCGCCGTGACGACGGGGGATCTGTGGCTGCTCGCCTGCGCCTTCTTCTTCTCCGTTCAGATCATTCTCGTGGACGTGACCGGCAAGGATTTTGATCCGCTCCTCCTGACGGCGATCGAGTTCCTCGTCGCCGGGATCCTCTCGGTCGCGCCCGCTCTCCTCTCCGAGGGGACCCCCTCCGCCGCCGCCCTCCGCGGATCGCTTGTCGAGCTGATCTATCTCTCCGTCTTCTCCTCCGCGATCGGCTACACGCTGCAGGCGCTCGGGCAGAAGCTCTCCGGCCAGCCCGCGACCGCCGCGCTCATCATGTCGACCGAGTCTGTCTTTGCCACCCTGTTCGGCGTTCTGTTGCTTCACGAGCGTTACAGCGCGCGGGAATACCTCGGCTGCGCCGTTCTCTTTGCGGCGATCCTGCTCGCGCAGATCGAGCTGCCGGAGAAAAAACGGAAAAAGCCGGAAAGTGAAGCGGAAAACCGCCCTTAAAAACGAAAAAACGGACTGAGCGTTTCAGTCCGTTTTTTGTTTCTGTTTCAGTCCGTCGCGGAGGCGAGGATCACGGCAAAGCGGTCGAGACTTTTATCGTAGACCGTAAGGCAGAGAGCGCCCCACCATTCGTGACCCTCGTCAAAATATTCCGACCAGTCGGTCGTCCATTCGTAGACCTCAAGATCCTCCCTGCCGTTCG
Organism: Clostridia bacterium; assembly: GCA_017450965.1. Taxonomy (GTDB): domain Bacteria; phylum Bacillota; class Clostridia; order Oscillospirales; family CAG-272; genus RUG12395. The sequence continues at coordinate 64,316 of JAFSSQ010000044.1, read as the reverse complement.
GGAAAAGGGCGTCGTTGACCCGCTCGAAATCCGCTCCGGTATAGGCGTTTCCGTGCGGCGGGGAGAGGAACGCCCGGCGGTAGCTGAGCGGCCCCGCCGGATCGTCGGGGGCAAAGAGCGCGTCGGCGCCGATCGGTTTTGCCTCCGCCCGGCCGAGATCGTAATCCCAGACCGCTTCCTCCCCGTCGAAAAAGAGGGATCGGCACGCCAGCGCGAGCGCAGACCGGTGCGCGCCGTACCCGCGGAGAGCGCCGTCGGTTATGACAAGGCAGAAGTCGATCTCGGCGTCGGGATAATCGCGGAGCGCGGCGGCAAAGCGCTCGTCCTCTGCGATCCGGCCGGTCTCCGGGCGTGGGTCTTCTTCCCTCTCGCCGAGCGGCGGGTTTTCCTTTTCTTTTTTTCTCTCCGGCGGCGGGTTTTTCCGTTTGGCGCGGCCGCCGAAGACCTTTTCCGCCTCGTCGATCTGAAGATCAAGCCGGCCGGCAGCGTATTCGACCATCCGGCAGAAATCTTGCGCATTGTACTCTAAACCGGTGATCGACGTGACCGTCCCGCCGCCGGCGAAAACGCACAGAACGGCGGACGGGTCAAATGCGTTGTGGACCGCGGTGAGGCGGTCTTTTTCGTCGGTGATATAGAGGCAGGGCTCGTAGGGATGGCAGGAGAGGCGGTAGGCCGCCCCGCCCGCGATCACGCAGGGGGCGCCGTCCTTTTCCCCGAGTGTGTACCGCCCGTCCCGGTAAACGACGGCGTTTTCCCGGTCGTCCCGCTCTTCCCCTCCGGTTTTCTTTTTTTGCATCGGATCCCTCCGTTTCGTCGTTTTCCTGCGGAGTCGGTTTAATAGCCGTCGGTGTGGCTTTTGCGGAGGGCGGTAAAGATCTTTTGGCGCAGTTCGGGCCAGCGGCGCTCCAGATCCCGCAAAAGCTCCTTCATCTCCTCGCGTTCGCTGTGCTTGTCCGCCGGACAGAGGCTCGGCAGGACGGGGAGCGCCTCCTTTTTTACAAAGGAGCGGATCTCCTTTTCCTCGAGAAAGATCAGCGGCCGGATCAGGGTGACCCCGGTGCGGTCAAGGTAAGTAACCGGCTGGAAGGCGCCGAGGCGCCCCTCGTGAAAGAGATTGAGAAGGAAGGTCTCCGCAACGTCGTCGAAATGATGGGCGAACGCGACCTTGCCGCAGCCGAGGCGTTTGGCCGCGCTGTGGATCGCGCCGCGGCGCATCTTGGCGCAGAGGGAGCAGGGGTTCGTTTCCTTGCGTTCGTCGAAAACGATCCGGGCGATCTCGGTGCGCTCGATCACGTAGGGAACGTCAAGCGAGCGGCAGAGCTCCTCCATAGCGGAAAAGTCCCCGCCGGGGAAGCCGAGATCGGCGGTGATCGCGATCAGCTCGTAGGGCGCGGGATAAAACCGGCGCATCTCGGCGAGCGCGACGAGCAGGGTGATCGAATCCTTGCCGCCCGACAATCCGACGGCGATCCGGTCCCCCGGCTCGATCATCCGGTATTCCTCGCACGCGCGGCGAACGGCGCTGAGCACCTTTTTTCTGTCTGCCATGAAAGAACCTTTCCCTCCTCCCCGCATACACTGACAGCAGCAAAAGCGGAAAGGAGCGTTACGATGGAACGTCAAACGCGATATAAAATCTACATAGATCAGGGGCACAACCCGACCAATCCGAACGCGGGCGCGGAGGGAAACGGCCTGCGGGAGCAGGACGTCGTGTTCCGCGTGGGGATCCTCTTGCGGGATCTTCTGGACGCGAACGGGCATTTTGAAACGCGGCTCTCCCGCCCGACGGCGGAAACGCAGCTCGGCACTTCGCAGAATACCAGTCTCGCCGCCCGCGCAAACGGCGCGAACGAATGGGGCGCAGACTATTTTCTCTCTCTGCACTGCAACGCCTCCACGATACCGGAGGCGACGGGGAGCGAAGCGTTCGTGTACGCCGTTACCTCGCCCGCCTACCGGCTCGCGGAGGAGATCTTGCGGCGGCTGAACCTCTCGACGGGGCTGAAAAACCGCGGCGTCACGGCGCGGCCGAGCCTGTACGTTCTGCGGAAAACGGCGATGCCCGCCGCGCTGATCGAGCTCGGCTTTATCACCAATCCCTCGGACGCGGCGAAACTGGAAAACGATCCGGAGGCCTTTGCGCGCGGGATCTACAACGGGATCCTCGTCTATCTCGGGCTCGCTTAACGGAGCATCTCAAAAAGCTTTTCCTCGTCGATGACGGGGACGCCGAGGCGGGTCGCCTCGGTGAGTTTGGAGCCGGCGTCCGAGCCGCAGAGCAGATAGTCGGTCTTGCGGGAAACGGAGGAGGAAACCTTGCCCCCTTCCGCCGCGATGCGTTTTTTCGCCTCGTCGCGGCTCATCGAGGGGAGCGTGCCGGTAATGACGAAGGTCAGGCCCGCCAGCTTCTCCCCCGCCGGCTGGGCGACGGGCAGCGTAAAAAGTCCGTACGCCGAGAGGCGGTCGGCGCGGGCGCGGGCGTGGTCGGTCGCGAAATAGGAAACGAGGTTGTCCGCGGTGATCTCCCCGACGTCCGGGATCTCGCAGAACTCCTCGCGGGTCATCGTAAAGAGCCGCGCAAGCGATCCCGCCTTGCGGGCGACGGCGGCCGCCGCGACCTCGCCGACCTGCCGGATGCCGAAGGCGTAGAGGAGGCGCTCCAGACCCGCTCCCTTCGAGCGGGCGACGGCGGCGACGAGATTTTCGGCGGATTTTTTGCCGAAGCCGGGAAGGTCGGCCAGATCCTCCTCGCGGAGGAGATAGAGGTCCGCCGCGTCCCGGATCTTCCCCTCGGCGAGCAGCAGCTCGACGACGCGGGGGCCGAGCCCCTCGATATCCATCGCGTCCTTGGAGGCAAAATGCTCGATCTGGCGGGCGCGCTGGGCGGGGCAGTCGGGGTTTTTGCAGCGGACGGCGGCCTCCTCGTCGCGGAAGACGGGCTCTCCGCAGGAGGGGCAGACCGCGGGCATCGTATAGGGCGTTTCTCCGCCGGTCCGCTTTTCCGGCAGGCTGCGAACGATCTCGGGGATGATTTCGCCCGCCTTGCGGACGATCACGGTATCGCCGACGCGGACGTCCTTTTCCGCGATAAAATCGGCGTTATGCAGGGTCGCCCGCGTCACGGTGGTCCCGGCGAGGCGGACGGGTGTCAGGACGGCGTTCGGCGTGAGGACGCCGGTGCGCCCGACGGCGACGGTGATATCCAGCAGGGCGGCTTCCTTTTCCTCCGGCGGGTACTTGAAGGCGACCGCCCAGTTGGGGGTGCTGGTCCCCTCTCCCATCCGGCGGCGCAGGAGAAGCGAGTCGAGCTTGAGGACCGCTCCGTCGGTATCGTAGGAAAGCTCCTGCCGCCGGTCTCCGAGCGTTTCCACGTAGCGCCGCACGTTCTCAAACCCCCGGATCCGCTCCCGTCCTTCAAGGACGCGGAAGCCGAGCTCCGAGAGACGGTCGAGGATCGCCGTGTGGCTGTCCGGGACGCTGCCGTCCGGGTAAAGCGACCCCTCCTGCAGATTGAAGATAAAAATATCAAGTCCGCGTTTCGCCGTGATCTTCGGGTCGAGCTGGCGCAAAGACCCGGCGGCGGCGTTGCGGGGGTTCGCCATCAGCGCCTCCCCCTTTTTCTCCCGTTCGGCGTTGAGCTTTTCAAACACCGCGCGGGGCATATAGACCTCGCCGCGCACGACGAAGGAAAGCGGCTCCGGCAGAGTGAGCGGGACCGATCGGATGGTGCGGACGTTTTCGGTCACGTCCTCGCCGACGTTCCCGTCCCCGCGGGTGGCGCCCCGGACAAGCTCGCCCCGCTCGTAGGTGAGGGCGAGGGAGAGCCCGTCGATCTTCGGCTCGGCGGAAAAGTAGGCGTCGCTGCCCGCTTCCCGCTCCGCCTTTTCCACGAACGCCCGCAGCTCGTCGTAGCTGAACACGTCGGTCAGACTGCCGAGCCGGACGCGGTGCTCCGCCGGTTTGAACTTATCGAGCGCGGCGCCGCCGACGCGGGCGGTGGGGGAGTTTTTGTCTTTATACTGAGGATACGCTTCTTCCAGCTTTTTCAGTTCCTCGAACATCTCGTCGTAGGCAAAATCCGAGATCTCCGGCCGGTCGTACACGTAGTAAAGCCGGGCGTGGTACTCGAGCCGCTTGGCGAGATCCCGCATTTTCTTCTGAATGACGTCCATATCCGCCTCCGTCTTCTTTTTCCTATCCAGTATACAAAAAAACGGCCGAAAAGTCAACCGCGAGGAAGGATCCGAAAAGATTTTTCTCTTTTTTTCTTTTTCTATTCCTTTTCCCTCTCCGGTGATGTATAATGGAAGTACTACATATCGGAGGAACGTTATGCTTCGGTTATCCCCTCTTTTCCCCTCAGCCCTTTCGGAAACGGCGGCCGCCGGTCTCACCGGCCTGCAGACGGCGCTGCTGTTTCTCGGCGTTCTGCTCTCCGCCGCGGTCGGATACTTCCTCGGCAGCGTCAACACCGGGATCCTCTATTCAAAACTCCGCTACAGACAGGATATCCGCGACTACGGCAGCAAAAATGCCGGGATGACGAATATGCTCCGCACCTACGGCAAGAGCGCCGCCGCCGTTACCCTCGCGGGGGACGTTCTCAAAGCGGTGATCGCCGTTCTGATCGCCCGGGTGATCGGCGCTTATATCGTACCGGGAAAAGTGATCGTAGACCTTACCTCCTATACGGCGGCGTTCTTCTGCGTGACGGGGCACTGCTTCCCCGTTTACCACAAGTTCCGGGGCGGGAAAGGCGTGGCGGCCGCCGCCGGCGCGATGCTGATCCTCTCCCCCCTCACCTTTCTCATTTGCCTCGCCGTCTTTCTGATCCTCGTTTTGTGGACGAAGTACGTTTCCCTCGGCTCGGTCATCGCCGCCCTGATGTATCCGCTCGTCCTCTCCCGCGTGGGAGGGCCCGGCGTTTCCGTCCTTTTCGCGCTGGCGATCGGGCTGCTGGTCGTCTTCCGGCATAAGGAGAACATCAAACGCCTGAGAGAGGGCAAGGAAAAAAAGATCTCCCTCGGCAAAAAAAAGGACGGTCCCGATGCAAAGTGAACTGACCGAAAAAGGGCGCCGCTTTCTCGCGGCGGCAAAGACTGCTCTGGAAACGGGAGGCGCGCGGACGCTCGTGCTCTCCCGCCCGGCGGATCCCGCCCTCGTCAAGTGGAAATGTGAGCGGCGCCGGGACAAAGAAAAGATCCTCTACGTCGCCGAAACCTTCCTCGCGGACGGCAAGGATCTGCAGAAAAACTTCCGCACCTTCCCCGAAGAAACGCTCGAAAAGACGCTGCCCCTCTTTTTCCAGGCCGACCTGATCGGGGCGAGCGCGAGCGCGGAATATAAACGCAGCAAAAAAGGGAGCGAATACCTCCGGCTGCCCGCCGCGCTGACGGAGCCGGGCGGCGAGCGCGCGGAGATCCCCTCCCTCTCCCGGCAAAAAAACCGTCTCCTCGACGGGAGCGAGCCGTTTTTGCGGGAGCTGGGCGTTGCCGACCGCGAGGGGCGGGTCCTGCCCTCCCGGCAGGCGAAGTTCCGGCAGATCTGCCGTTTTCTTGAGTTTCTGCGCGACGTGCTCCCCGCCCTGCCGGAGACGGGACCGCTGACCGTTTACGATCTCTGCTGCGGCAAGTGTTATCTTTCCTTTGCCGTCTACCATTATCTCGCAAACGCGCTCGGGCGGGACGTTTCGATGCTCTGCGTCGACCGGAAGCGGGATATGACGGATCTCTGCGAGGCGGCCGCGCGCCGGCTCGGCTTTTCGGGGATGCGCTTTCTCGCCGCCGATATCCGGGAGCTGCCCGAGGGCGGCCGGCCGGATCTCGTCCTCTCCCTGCACGCCTGCGACACGGCGACCGATACCGTTCTCGAGACGGCGGTCCGGCTCGGCGCCGCGGCGATCCTCTCCACTCCCTGCTGCCAGCGGGAGCTCTCCCGCGCCGTTTCCTGTCCGCCTCTGTCCTTTGCGCTGCGGCACGGCGTTCTCTCCGACAAGATCTGCGCGTCGCTTACCGACGCGCTGCGGGTCCTCTATCTGGAGGCAAACGGCTACGAAACGGCCGCGGCGGAGCTGATCGACCCGGACGACACGCCGAAAAACGTGATCCTGCGCGCCGTCCTGAAACCCAACGAAAAAAAGAAAAGCGCCGCCGCGCGAGAATACCGCGAGGCGTGCGCCTTTCTCGGAGTCCTTCCCCGTTTATAACGCCCGGACGGCGCATTCGCCGTACACGACGGGCTCGATACCGAGGCGTTTCAGCTCCTCCGCAAAATACGGGAGGCAGACCGCCTCGGTATAAAAATGTCCGGCCTCCAGAACGGAAACGCCGCACTCCGGCGCCTCCACGTCGGCGTTGTAGCCGGAGCGGCCGCAGATCAGCAGCCCGGCGCCCGCCTCGGCGGCTGCCCCGATAAAATCCTTTCCGTCCCCGCCGCAGACGGCGACCCGGCCGACCGGCTCCTTTTTCGCTTCCGTGAGAAGGACGAAGGGGGCGCCGAGGACGGCTTTGACCGCGCTCGCCCATTCGGCGGGCGTTTTGGGGGTCCCTTCCGCCAGACGCGCGACCGCCTCTCCCGCGGGACCGACGCGGCCGATGGCGCGCAGCCCGAGCGCGGCGCAAAGGAGATCGTTCATCCCGCCGTCCGCCGCGTCGAAGCGGGTGTGGAAGCTCATCTGCGCGATCCCCGCGCGGATCAGGGGGAGGGCGGTCCCGCCGCGCCCCACGTCCGCGCAGAGCTGCCTCAGCGGCTCGAAAAAGAGCGGATGATGGGTGAGGACCGCATCGCAGTTCTCCCGCACGGCGCGCTCGACCGCCTCGCGCGTTACGTCGAGCGCGACGAGCACGCGCCGCGCCTCCCGGGCGGGATCGGGGCAGATCTGCAGCCCGTCGTGATCCCACGGGAGGGAAAGCGACGCGGGAAAGCGCGCGTCAAAATAAGTATAAAGCTCGGCTACTGTCATATCAGTTCCTTTCCGCCGGGGCCGCCAGCGCCCGGATCTCGCGGATCGTTTGCTCCGTTTTTTCTTTTTCGGCGCCGGTCTGTCCGTTTGCCAGATTGTTCAGATGGGAAATGCGGCGCGCGGCAAGCCGGGCAAGCTGTGCGCCGCCGCGGGCGATATTGCGTTTGCCGAGGATCAACTCCGCCTCGCTCCAGGTTTCCGTTTTTCCGGTATAGGAGGCGACGATCAGCTCGTACTGCCTGCCCGCGTCCGAGAGGAGCTCCTCCTCTTCGATCGAAAACCCGGCGGAGAGGAGATAGGAACGGAGAAAGCGGGCGCGGGTCATCGGCTGGAGGATCAGCCGGACGCGGTCGCGGACGAGAAAGGGCGCCGCGCCGATCAGCCGGGCGGTCAGCTCTCCGCCCATCCCGCATACGGCGGCGTCCGTGATACCGAGCCCGTCGAGGCCGCTAAACCCGTCGCAAAGCAGCGGTACGATCCGGTCGGCAAGTCCGGCGTGCTCGATATGGCGGCGCGCGGCCTCCAGCGGCGCCGGCGCCACGTCGCAGGCGTACGCCTTTTTCACCCGTCCCGTCCGGCAGAGCTCGATGGGGAGGGCGGCGTGGTCGGTCCCGATATCGGCAAAAACGGCCCCCGCGCGAACGTACTGCGCCGCCGCAAGGAGCCGTTTTCCCGGATCGCGTGTACGGTCCGTCTGCATCGTTTATTTGGACGCGAGATAATCGTTGATCTTCTTCACCAGCGCGTCGGCGTCGGTGCCGTGGACGGCGCACGCCTGCTCGATGTTCTCGCCGCGGGAGGCGGGACAGCCGAGGCAGTGCATCCCGATCTCAAAGAAAAAAGCGGCGGTCTCCGGCTCCGCGTCAAGAACGTCGCCGATCAAAGACTGTTTGGTAACGGTCATGGCAGTTTCTCCTTTTCATTGTGGTGATTTTATTATATCCCGTTTTGGGAGGATTGTCAAGTTTTTGCCCGTTTTTCCGTTTTTTCAGGATTTCCGGTAGACAAAGCGTATAAACCTGTGTTACGATAGAATCATCCGAGGTGTTATATGAACGATCTTTTTCAGGTTTTATATCAAAAAAGAGAAGAACTGGCGCTCTCGCTCGTTTCCGCTTGGGTCAGCGGCGCCGCGACAGCAAAACTCTTCCCGCTCTCCGGGACAGAGGCGCTCCTTATCCCTCTTATTGTCGGCGGCGCGGTCTTTCTCGCTCTTTTCACCGTCACTCTTGCCACGCGAGGGGGGCTTGCCGCCGGGAAGGGCGCGCTGCTTCTCTCCTCCCTTCTCCTCTGCCTCTCCTTTTGCTGGGATCTTTACGGCAAGGAGGGAGACGATCTCGCCTTTCTCGCCGCCACGGCGGTCCTTGCCGTGGTGCTCGTCTACGTCCTGCGCGGCACGGAACGCTTTTCCCCTCCCGACCGGGGCGGCAGGCTCTGGTTTGCCGCGGCGCTCGCCTGCGCGCTCGTCTTTGCGGTGCGGGTGGGGCTGATCGGCGTTTTCCGCTATCTGACCTACCATACGCCGACCTACGACTTCGGCATCTTCGCCCAGGTCTTCTGGTCGCTCCGGGACCACTTTTCCCCGGACGCCTCCTGCGAGCGGGATCAGATCCTCTCGCACTTTGCCGTTCATCTCTCCCCCGCCCTATACTTTCTTCTGCCTTTTTACCTGCTCTTTCCCTACCCCGCCACCGTGCAGATTCTCCAGTCTGCCGCGCTGGCGGCGGCGGTGATCCCGCTCTGGCTGATCTGCCGCCGGATGAAGCTGACGGCGCGCGCCTCCTTCGCTTTCTGCTTTCTCTATCTGATCCACCCCGCGCTGATCGGCGGCTGTATGTACGACTTCCACGAAAACTGCCTGCTCCCGCTCTTTCTCTTTTCGGCGATCCTCTTTGCCGAAAAGGGCGGCAAAAGCGGCGCCGTCTGGGCGATGGTCTTTTCCCTCTTTACCTGTATGATCAAGGAGGACGCGGCGGTCTACGTGGCGTTCCTTGCGCTCTTTCTTCTGCTTTCCGGCAGGCGGCGGGCGCTCGGCTGCGCGATGCTCGCGCTCTCGCTCCTCTATTTTCTCTTTGCCTGCTGGTATATCGACACCTACGGGCTCGGGATCATGTCCTACCGCTATCAGAACGTCTCCTCGGACGGCTCTCTCTTCGGCGTGATCGTGACCGCGCTGACCGACCCGATGCGGGTGATCCGCGCCTGTTTCACCGCGGAAAAACTGGAGTGCGCCGCCTTTATGCTGCTGCCGCTCGGGCTGCTCCCCTTCGCCAGCAAAAAAATCTCCCGGTTCATCCTCCTCGGCGGGCTGATCCTCGTCAACCTGATGCCGGATTACGTCTATCAGCATTCCATTGATTTCCAGTACGTCTTCGGGTCGCTCGCTCTGCTCGTCTACGCGTCCGTCCTCAACTATACGGAACTCGCCAGCGTGCGGCGGTATCTTGCCTCCCTCGCCGTCTGCGCGGCGCTGCTGACCGCCTCGATGCGCTTCTCCCGCCACTCCTCCTACCTCTCCTATCCGAAGGTTTTTGCGGCGGAGACGGAGATCATCGGCCGCGGGATCGCGCTGGTGCCGGAGGGAGAGTCGGTCTCCGTTTCCACCTTCCTCGCCGCCAATCTCTCCAACCGAAAGGAGCTCTATCTGATCGAGGGGATGCACGAGACCGAGTGGGTCGTTGTGGATCTGCGGTACGGCGAATGGCAGAAGTATCCCGGCGAATACGCAAAGCTCGGATACGAGACGGTCTTCCGCGAGGACGGGTACGTTTGCGTGATGAAAAAGGGAAACTAAACGATGCGGTAAGTTTCGCACAAAGAGGTAATGCATACGGTTGCTATGTTACCCTCTTACAAAAAAGCAACCAATCCATAGGCAAAGGGCAGACGGCTCGCAACGCTGACCAAGAACAACGCGACGACTTATTATTCTTACGACCGGGACGGATTGCGGGTACAGAAAACGGTCGGGGGCGTCACCCATACCTACACCTATCTCGGAGACCGGCTCGTCTGCGAAGAATGGGGCAGCTGTTATATCTACTACATTTACGACGAGACCGGCAGACCGTACGGGCTGATCTACTGCGACGGAACGAACACAGACAATTACTACTTCCTGCGCAACCTGCAGGGCGACGTGCTCGAACTCATGGAGATGAACGGCGAGACCGTCGCCTTCTACGAGTACGATCCGTGGGGCAAGGTGCTCTCGGTGAAGGACGCGAGCGGCAACGCGATCACGAGCGCGACGCATATCGCCAACGTCAACCCCATTCGTTACAGGGGCTATTACTACGATACCGAAAGCGGGTTCTATTACCTCCGGAGTCGGTATTATGATCCGGAAGTGTGCAGGTTTATCAGTGCGGATGATTGGCTGGAAGTGGGTTTATACAATCTTTTTGTGTACTGTGGAAACAATCCAACAAATTGCATAGATCCTTTGGGCACATCTTTTTGGAGTGTATTAAAACAGGTTGGAAAGACTTTTGTAAAAGCTGCCATTATAGTTGGCGGAGCAGCCTCCATTGGAATAACGATAGGTGCTGCTATTACAGGCACTATTGGCAGCGGAGGAATAGGCGGAGTTGTTGCAATCCCTGCTGCCATTGCCATAACGGCAGAAATTGTTACAGAGGTAACCATTGCTGTTGCAACGGTTGGAGCAGCGTCTATTATTACTGGTGAAATTGGGGAAGAAATAGAACAGTCTTCACCTACTCCTAAAGGAAAAAGTTTTAGGGGTGGATCAAAAAAACAAAGAGATAAATGGTATGGGTATAATGACAAAGGATTTCAAAAATGGTTTGAGCGTGTAGGCAAGAAAAGATTCAATTATAATTTTGATATCGAAAGTAGAGAAGAAGCAGAGGAGCTTTACAAGTTATGGCTGGAACTAGGAAAACCGTTTCCCGATTAAGGATGCCGGAGAATACAAAAAAAGCCGAAGAACTGTGCGAAGGAACAGATCGTTTTCCGATCACCGAAGAAAGTCTCTCTTTGTGTTATGAAATCATAACGACAACGACAAATCCTTTGATCTGGGGGGAGTTGGTTCATCGGATCGCGGATTCTCCTTTTTCGCAGGATCCGGCTTTTCGGGAGCTTCTTTTGGATCGTCTGACCGATCCGGGTACAAAGGGCGCGAGAGGAGTTTTTCTCTCCGCACTGCAAAAGATCGGCTGTAAGGATAGCCGCTCGATAAAAATTTTGTGTGACGAGATCCAGCGCGGGAACTTTGAGTGTCGCTATAAAAGCGTGCAAATTCTGAAAACCGCAGCATCTGCCCTTTCCGTCCCTCAAAGAAAAATGCTGAAACGGCGGCTCAAAAGAGCGCACAGTGAAGAAGTGAAACTCGGAAGAACGATGGAAACCGTTTTGCTTGCCTTGGGAGAAGTTTTCGATGAATAAACGCAGCACAAAAAAGACTCCGGACGTTGCCACCGGGCTGTTGAAGGCAATCACGCAGCTTCCGTTTGACAAAACGATGCTCCCTCTTTATTTTGAAATTTTGAACTCCGTGTCGAGCCCGGTCGTTTGGCGGGGAATGACGGAATTCCTTACCCCGCATCTCGCGGAAAACGAAGACTACAAGGCGCTGCTGCTCGGACTTTTGGAAAACTCAAAAACAAAAGGATCCCGCGCTTGCTTTTTGGCTTCTTTGGAAAGTATGGATTTGAGCGACGACAGGTCTCTTCAAACGCTTGCCGACAACTTAAAGGAAGAAGATGAAGGAACGAGGGATTTGAGTTGCAAACTGTTGTTAAAAACTATCCCGCGTCTTTCCGAAGGCAAAAAGAAAACTATCCGGGAGAAGATTTGGGAAGAATATGATTGCGTAATGGAACGGGGTGCGGCGTTGGAGGAAGTGATAAAAGAAATGGATGCTCAAAGAGAGAAATAAAGAAAAAACTACCTTAGAGACCGGCTCGTCTGCGAAGAATGGGGCAGCTGCTACATCTACTATATTTACGATGAGACCGGAAGACCGTACGGGCTGATCTACTGCGACGGGACGAACACGGACAATTACTACTTCCTGCGCAATCTGCAGGGCGACGTGATCGAGCTCCTGGCCATGAACGGCGAGACCGTCGCTTATTACGAGTACGACGCGTGGGGCAAACTGCTCTCGGTCAAGGATGAATACGGCGTTGCCATCACCGGCGCAACGCATATCGCCAATATCAACCCCATCCGTTACAGAGGGTATTACTACGATACCGAAAGCGGGTTCTATTACCTCCGGAGTCGGTATTATGATCCGGAGATTTGCCGTTTCATAAATCCAGATGCCTATGTCTCCACCGGTCAGGGCGTGCTCGGCTGCAATATGTTTGCGTATTGCGGGAATGATCCGGTGAACAAATACGACCCATTCGGCTTGAGCGCGCGGTGCTATAATACACTGGACATCGGCGGCGGAAGTTTGGGCATGTATTGCATAGTGGGTTTGGGGGTCAGTTTTGCTTTTGCAGATGGATTAAGTGGCTTTTTTGAAAGTATAGCAACTTCTTTGGAAAGTCTATTTAATTATAGATCGTTTGATAAAAAAACTGATGGTAAAGAACCTTCTAAACAGAATCCGAATCCCGAACCTCCCAATGTAGATTATCTAGGGAATGATCCTTTAAAACCACCCAACGGAAGTGAATGGAGAGGTCCGGGAACTCCTGGAAGTAAAAAAGGAAACTATTATAATCCTAATACCAGGGAAAGCTTGTCTCCGGATTTAGAGCATCCAGATCCAATCGGGCCTCATTGGGACTATAAAGGACCAACCGGAAAATTTCGATTGTTTCCGGACGGAACAATTCTTCCTAAATAATAGCAAAAATACAAGATTATTAAGTTAAAAAATCCCGTTTCGTATAGGAGGTAATCTTATGAACGATTGGAGACTTACTGATCAAGCCGAGTATCTTTTTGAAAAAGAGTTAAAGTATCAAATATACCGGCCACAGAGTAAAGATTGGGATCATGATCATTGTGAATTCTGTGGGGACAAATTCAGCGAATTGGAAGGGGATCTGCATATAGGATACACGGCAAACGATGGCTATTATTGGATTTGCGAAAAATGTTTCAATGATTTTAAAGTTCAATTTCACTGGACTGTAAAAAAAACTGAAAACTAAGAATGATATCAATGAAAAACAGCTTTTCAAATCATTTGAAGTAGCGATAGCTTTTTCAAACTATTGTAATTTTATAAACAAAAAAACCGTTACTGTATAGAATCGGAAGACAATTGGAGGCCGGTTTCTATCTACATCGTTTGTTGAAATAAAACGGACTGGTATAGAATCGTAAAAGATGGTAAAAAGTGGTGTCCAATGCATTAAGTAAGTGGCAAAAAATATGTTTGGCACTGTTTTTGGTAATCGGATACGAACAAAGACGGCTTTCTCCGCGGCGAGCCGCGCCACCTCCCCCAAGGGGGAGGCAAAAAGCCGCGCGGCGGCGGACGGAGAACGGGCGCTTCGTGAAGCGCCCCTACGACGGAGAAGGATCCCTGCCGGTTCTTACTCTTATCCCGCAAAAGCAAAAAGCCGGTCACGATTGTGACCGGCTTTTTGGTGCTGTTCTCTTTGTTTGCGCTTTTTTCTTCCCTTTTCGGAAAGTCTTTTCGCTTCCTTTTCTCCGGAAAAGGAAGGGCGTTTTCCCGGCGCTTATTCCTCCGGCTCGGTAACGGCGGCCTGGACGATATTGTCCGCGGCGGGGGAGGGTTTGTCGTCCCCGCCGGGGAGGCCGGTGACGTTGACGTTTTTGGTGACTTTTGCCTCGTAGGTATTCGCGCGCATGATCTCGCGGATGTCGACGCCGGTGGCTTCTCTGACCGTCTCGATCGTTCTGGCGAGCGCGGCGGGAACGTAAGCTCCGACGCCGGAGACGCCGCCTTCCCCGCTGCCGCCGTCGATGATCGTGATCCTGTCGATGTTCTCCATCGGCTTGGCGACCGCCGCCGCCATCTCGGGCAGAGCCTTGATGATCATTTCCATCATCGCCGCCTGACCGTATTTTTTCATCGCTTCAGCTTTCTTTTCCAGGGCTTCCGCCTCGGCGACGCCTTTTGCCTCGATGGCTTTTGCCTCCGCCTCGCCGACGGCGCGGATCCCCTCCGCCTCCTGCTGACGGGCAAAGAGGTCGGCCTCCGCCTGGATCTTGCGGGCTTCCGCCGCCTTCATCTGCTCAAACTTTTCGGCTTCCGCTCTCTTCTGCCGCTCGTAGAGCGCCGCCTCTGCCTGCTGCTGACGGGCGAAACGGTCCGCTTCCGCGCGTTTTTTAACGTCGGCGTCCAGCTTCTGCGCCGTTACCTCGACCTCGCGCTTTTTCAGCTCGATCTCCCGCTCCTGTTTGGCGATGTTCGCGTTGGCGGTGGTGATCTCGATGGTCTTGCGCTGTTCCTGCTGTTGGATCTGGTACGCCGCGTCCGCTTCCGCCTGTTTGATATCGGACTCGCGTTTCAGCTCCGCCTGGCGGATCCGCAGCTCGTTCTGCTTGGCGGCGATCTCCGTCTCCGCGGCGACCTGCGCGTCGTTGGCGGCCTTTTTCGCCTCCGCTTCCGCGATGGCAACATCCTTTTCCGCCTGCGCTTTGGCGATCGACGCGTCCTTCTGGATCTGGCTCATATTGTCCTGACCGAGGGCGATGATCAGTCCCTTTTCGTCCTCGATCTTCTGGATGTTGCAGGAGATGATCTCGATGCCGAGGGCGTTCATATCCTTCTGCGCTTTTTCCTGGACCTCGTCGCCGAATTTTTTGCGGTCGGTGTTGAGTTCCTTTAATTTCACGGTGCCGATGATCTCGCGCATATTGCCCTGCAGCGAGTCGGTCAGAGCCGCGATGATCTGCGCCTCGTTCATATTAAGGAAGTTCTTCATCGCGACCTTGATCCCCGCGGGATCGGTATTGACGCGGACCTTTGCCACTGCGTCGATATCGACGCCGATAAAGTCGAGGGTGGGAACGTAGCCGTTGGTCTTGATGTCGATGCTGATCTGTTTTAAAAGCAGCGTATCCTTCCTCTCAAAGAAGGGGAGCTTGATCCCGGCGCGGCCGATCAGGATCTTCGGCTCTTTTTTGCGGCCGGAGATGATAAACGCCCGATCCGGCGGCGCTTTGACGTAGCCGGAGATCACGAAGATGAAAAACGCCAGGACCAGGATCACCGCCGCTACAATGGCGGAGACCGGCACGTTTGCGAGGGTGAGTGCGAGCGCGCTGATGGAAAGCATAACGAAACTCCTTTCTGTTTGCGTCGGATTGCTTATCGTCCGGATCACTGTACAGTTGTTCCGGATAAAATTATACCAAAAATCGCCCCGTTTTGCAAGAAAAATCGTATCGAGGGGAGACCGGATTTACAGTTTGTTAAAAAATGCGGGCGGGAGAATCTCCCGCCCCGTTTTTCAGAGAACGCGGCGCACCGCCTCGTGCCAGCCGTCGAGCATTTCCCGGCGGCGCTCGTCGCCGATCTGCGGCTCAAAGACCGTCGTCTTCTCCCCCGCGAGGAACTCCTCCGGCGAGGAGATCGCGCCGACGCCGAGGGCGGCGAGCATGGCGGCGCCCCGCGCGGTGATCTCCGCGTATGCCGGCCGCCGGACGGGAACGCCGAGCACGTCCGCCTGGATCTGCATCAGAAGATCGTTTGAGGCGGCTCCGCCGTCCACCCGCAGGGAGCGGACGCTCTCCCCCGTAACGCGTTCCATCTCGCGCACGACGTCCGCGGTCTGATAGGCGAGCGCCTCCAGCGCGGCGCGCGCGATATGGCCGCGTTCGGTTCCGCGGGTGATCCCGAGGATCGCGCCGCGGGCGGCGCTGTTCCAGTAGGGGGCGCCGAGCCCGGTAAAGGCGGGGACCAGATAGACGCCGCCGCTGTCCGGGACCGAGCGCGCCAGCTCCTCCGACTCGGGGGAGCTATGGATGATCGCGAGCCCGTCCCGCAGCCATTGGATCGCCGCGCCGCAGACGAAGACCGAGCCCTCGAGCGCGTAGGTGATCTTCCCGTCCCGCTGCCACGCGACGGTGGAAAGGAGCCCGCCCTTGCGGTCGAGCTTGGGACGGGCGCCCGTGTTCATCAACAGGAAGCCGCCGGTGCCGTAGGTGTTTTTCAGTTCGCCTGCGTCCACGCAGGCGTGCCCGAACAGGGCGGACTGCTGATCGCCCGCGACGCCGCAGACCGGGATCGGCGCGCCGAGCAGGTCCGGCTCCGTTTCGCAAAAGAGCCCGGAGGAGGGCCGGATCTCGCACAGGCAGCTCTCCGGGATCCCGAAGAGCGAACAGAGGGAAGCGTCCCACGCGCCGGCGCGGATATCGCAGAGCATCGTGCGGGAGGCGTTGGAGAGGTCGGTAAGAAAACTCCGGCCGCCGGAGAGGCGGTAAAGGAGCCAGCTGTCCACCGTGCCGAAGGCGACCTCCCCGCGCTCCGCCCGCGCCCGCAGGCCGGGGACGTTTTCCATCATCCACTCGAATTTGGTGGCGGAAAAATAGGGATCGGCGACAAGGCCGGTCTTCTCCCGGACCGTTTCCATCTCCGGGGAGGCGGCGAGCCGCGCGCACCGCTCCGCCGTCCGCCGGCATTGCCAGACGATGGCGGGCGCGAGCGGCTGACCGGTCTTTTTGTCCCACGCGATCGCGGTCTCCCGCTGATTGGTGATGCCGATCGCGGCGATCTCGCCCGCCGAAATACCGGCGGAGGTGATCGCCTCGTAGGCGGCGGAGATCTGGCGGGTCCAGATCTCTTCCGCGCTCTGTTCCACATAGCCGGGGACGGGGTAGTCCAGCTTTACGCTGCGCGCCACGCAGGAAACGGGCGCGCCAAAGAGGTCAAAGACGATCGCGCGCACGCTGGACGTGCCGCAATCAAGGGCGAGGACGTACTTGCGGTTTTTCATAACTCCTCCGAAAAAAACGGAGCTTTTCCGAGGGGACAAGCTCCGTTTTGGTTTGGGATCATTCGATCTCCACCGTGACCTTCTCGTTTGCGGAATTGGCCGCGGCTTTGATAATCAGGCGGATCGACTTGGCGATCTTGCCGTGCCTGCCGATGACCATGCCCATGTCGTCCGGGTGAACGCGAAGGGTCAGCAGCGTTTCGCCGTTTTCCTTCTTCCGCTCCTCCACCGCAACGTCGTCGGGATGATCCACGATCGCTTTGGCGATATCGGTTAAGGTATCTTTCAGATCTATCATGTTCTCTCTTTCGCCGGCGGGCAAACTTCCTTTCTGCTTATTCGATGATACCGCTCTTCTTCAGAAGCGCACGGACGGTATCGGTCGGCTGCGCGCCGTTCTTGATCCACTTCTGCGCCTTCTCCGCGTCGATCTTGACGGTGGCGGGGTCGGTCAGCGGGTTGTAGAAGCCGATCTCCTCGACGAATCTGCCGTCGCGGGGCATACGCGCGTCCGCCACGACGACTCTGTAGCTGGGTTCCTTTTTCTTCCCGATCCGGGTAAGTCTGATTTTGACTGCCATGGTTTGTTTTCCTCCAAAAATATAGTTTTGTTTTTTTATAAAAATCCGTTTCGGTCAAAACGGTATTTTCATCATCCTGCGCAGTTTTTTCGAGCCTTTGCCCGTAAACTGCTTCATCATCTTGTTCATCGCGTCGAACTGCCGGAGCAGGCGGTTGACCTCCTCGACCGTCGTGCCCGCGCCCGCCGCGATCCGCTTTTTGCGGGAGGAGTTGATGATATCGGGGCGTTCGCGCTCGCGCAGCGTCATCGAGCAGATGATCGCCTTGCTGCGGTCCATCGCTTTTTCGTCGATTTTCGCGTCCCGCAGCACCGCGTTGTTCATCCCGGGGATCATCCCCGCGAGCTGCTCGAGGCTGCCCATGTTTTTGAGCTGGTCCATCTGCTCCAGATAGTCGGAGAGCGTAAAGGAGGACTCGCGGAGCTTTTTCTCCATCTCCGCCGCCTTCTTTTCGTCGAACGCCTGCTCCGCCTTTTCGATCAGCGTGAGCATATCGCCCATCCCGAGGATACGGGAAGCGAGGCGGTCCGGGTAGAAGGGCTCGAGCATATCGAGCTTTTCCCCGACGCCGATGAACTTGATCGGTTTGCCGGTGATATAGCGGACGGAGAGCGCGGCGCCGCCGCGGGTATCGCCGTCCATCTTGGTGAGGATCACGCCGGTGAGCTCCAGCTTTTCGTTGAACGCCTTTGCCACGTTGACGGCGTCCTGGCCGGTCATCGCGTCGACGACGAGCAGGATCTCGGTGGGCGAGGTTTCCCGCCGGATGTCCTCCAGCTCCTCCATCAGCCCTTCGTCGATATGGAGGCGGCCCGCCGTATCGATGAAGACCATATCGTGGCAGTTCTTTTTCGCATATTCCACGCCCGCTTTGGCGATCTCGACGGCGGGACGGTCCGTTCCGAGGGAAAAGACCGGCACGCCGACCGCTTCCCCGACCGTTTTCAGCTGGTCGATCGCGGCGGGACGGTAGATGTCGCAGGCGACGAGGAGAGGATTTTTCCCCTTCTTTTTGAAATAGGAGGCGAGCTTGGCGCTGTGCGTCGTTTTGCCGGCGCCCTGCAGGCCGCACATTAAAACGACCGTCGGGGGCTTCGGGGAGATCTCGAGTTTGGCGTTCTCCCCGCCCATGATGGCGATCAGCTCCTCGTTGACGATCTTGACGATCTGCTGCTCCGGGAGCAGACTCTCGAGCACCTGCGCGCCGACGGCGCGCTCGGTGACCCGGTTGCAGAACTCCTTGACGACCTTGAAGTTGACGTCCGCTTCCAGGAGGGCGAGCTTGACCTCGCGCATCCCCTCGCGCACGTCCGCCTCGGTCAGCTTCCCCTTGCTGCGGAAGCGCCGGAAGGCGTTCGACAGTTTTTCTGACAGACTTTGAAACATTCGGTATTCTCCATCGGCGGTCCCGCCGCGTCAATTCGTCTCTTTTTCCCCGGAGAGAGCGGCCAGCCGCGCCTCGAGCTCCACGGCACACGCGGCAAGCTCCGGATCGTCTTGCTTGCGGGCGAGCTCCCGCTGGCGTTTTGCCAGCGCGAGGAGCTCGTCAAGCTCCCGCTGCCGGTCCCGGTGGGAGGCGGCGAGCCCGAGCTTTTCCTCAAAAAAGAGCAGCTCCTTTTCCCCGCGCTTGATCGCGGCGCGCGCGCCCTGGCGCGTCATCGAAAAGATCTCCGCCGCCTCGGAAAGCGAAAGATCGTCGAAATAGTAGGCGGCGAGCAGCTTTTTTTGTTCCTCGGGCAGCAGATCGCCGTAAAAGTCGATCAGCGTCCCGATCACCAGATTTTTTTCAAACATCCGACGCTCCGGTCAAGGTGTAAACGTTTTTGCTTTACACAGAATAGCACAAAGCGAGCGGCGTGTCAAGAGGTTTGCGAAAAAAGTTTTTTGAAAGATAAAATAAGAAGAAAAGATTTCCCCCGCATCTTGATTTCCCGCCGGCGGCACGCTATAATGACTGTGTATAAGAAATAGAAACAATTTTCTGTCCCGTCCGCCGGGACGGGAACGAGCTGACCGGAGGATTTATGAAAAAACGCCTGTTTTTGCCGCTCTTTCTCCTTTTCTCCCTGCTGCTCCCGCTCTTTGCCTCCTGCGTTCCCGGGGCCGACCCGGACGGAACGCAGGCTCTGACCGACGCCGCAACGGCGGCGGAGCGGGACGCCGTGACCTTCCCCGCCGGGACGGAGGCGCCAGACGCGACGGGAGCGCCGGAAACGACCTCCGCCGAAACGACGGGCGCCCCGAAGACGACGGAAGCGGCGACGGAGCCGGAAACCGAACCGGCGACCGAGCCCGCAACGGAGCCCGCGACCGAGCCCGCAACGGAGCCCGCGACCGAGCCGGCAACGGAACCGGCGACCGAGCCGCCGGTCACGACCGCGGCGGAAACGGAAGATCCGAGTGCGATCGTCGCGCTTTCCCCATCTTTTCTCCCCTCCCTCTCCTATATGAGCAACCCCTATTCCTCCATCACCAACATCGGAGATCCCTACATCCTTTACACGGGCGGAACGTATTATATGTACGCGACCTCGGGGATGAAATGCTGGCGCTCCACCAATCTGAAAAACTGGGCGCCGATCGGGCGGGTCTACGATTACACGAAGTGCGCGTTCGGACAGGAGAAGTTCTGGGCGCCGGAATGCCACGAATATCAGGGGAAGTTTTATCTGGTCTTCTCCGCCGCGAACAAATCGACCGGGCGGCACAGCATCGGCATCGCCGTAGCGGATACCCCGGAAGGGCCGTTTACCGACCTTTTGCCGGAGGGCGCGCCGCTCTTCTCCCCCGGCTACAGCGTGATCGACGCGAGTCTCTTTTTTGACGACGACGGGAAATGCTATCTGGTCTACTCAAAGGATTGCTCGTCCAACTGGGTCAACGGCAAGAAGACGAGCCAGTCCTGCGCGATCGAGCTTACCTCCGATCTCAAGGCGACGGTCGGGGATCCTGTCGTCCTCTCCACCCCGACCGAGGCGTGGGAAAAGAAATCGGGCAATACTCTCTGGAACGAGGGACCGTGTATCCTCAAGCATAACGGGATCTACTACCTGATGTTCTCCGCCAACTATTACGCCACCAACTATTACTGCGTCGGCTACGCCACGGCGACAAGCGTGCTCGGCCCCTACACCAAGCCGAAAAACAACCCGATCCTCCAGGGGAGCGGCGCCACGACGAGCGGCTCCGGGCACAACAACTTTTTCCTCTCCCCCGACGGGACGGAGATCTATACCGTTTATCATACTCAGGTCAATCCCCAGAGTCCGAGCGGCAACCGGATGCCGAACATCGACCGCCTCGTCTTCGGCGAGGACGGGCTCCTCTACGTAAACGGCCCGAGCGCGTGGAACCAGCCGGTGCCGAGCGGCGTGAGCGGCTACTATAAGCTGACCGAGGGCGTTTCCGCTGCGGTCCCGGGCAAGGACGCGGCGAAAGCCACGCTCCTCACGGACGGGCTGACCGGCCAGGACGGTCTCGCGCTCGGCAAAACGGACGCCGTGACGCTCACTCTCGACGAGCCGACGCGGATCGCGGTCCTCTGGCTCTATCCCGGGCAGGACGCCGCCCGCGCGCCGAAATCCGTTACCGTCCTCATCAACGGAAAATATCTCTTTGAGAACGCGGCGGTCCCCGCGACGGAGGGCGCGCCGCTTGCCCTTCCCCTCCTTTCCCTGCCCGCCGGCGTCCTCACCGAGACCGCCGAGATCACGCTCACACCGAAAGACGGAAAAACGGACGCCTCCCTCGCCGAGATCGTGCTGCAATATACCAAGTAAAGGAGACCGAAATGAAACCGAAACGCTTTTCCCTTCCCTTCCTCCTTCTCGCCCTGCTCCTTCTCTTCTCCTCCTGCCGTTCGGGCGATCCCGGCCGCGAAACGTCCGGGTCCGAGACGCTGCCGGAGCCGGAGGAAACGGCCGAGCTTATCCTGCTTGAAAACAAGGATCCGATCAACGCTTCCTATATCAAAAATCCCTATTCCTCGATCACCAAGATCGGAGATCCCTATATCCTTTACGCGGGCGGCGCGTATTATCTGTACGCGACCTCGGGAATGAAATGCTGGAAATCCACCGACCTGAAAAGCTGGTCCTCGGTCGGGCAGGTCTACGATTACGCCGCCTGCAAGTTCGGCGATCAGAAGTTCTGGGCGCCGGAATGCCACGAGTATCAGGGAAAATACTATCTTGTTTTTTCCGCTCAGAGCAGCAAAACGAACCTTCACAGCATCGGCATCGCCGTCGCTGATAAGCCGGAGGGGCCCTTTACCGACCTTTTGCCGGAGGGCGCGCCGCTCTTCTCCCCCGGCTACAGCGTGATCGACGCGAGTCTCTTTTTTGACGACGACGGCAAGTGCTATCTGGTTTATTCAAAGGACTGCTCAACCAACAAGGTAAACGGCAAAAAAACGAGCCAGTCCTGCGCGATCGAGCTCACCTCCGACCTCAGGACGACGGTCGGGGAACCGGTGATCCTCTCCACACCGACCGAGGACTGGGAGAAAAAATCCGGCAATACCCTCTGGAACGAGGGACCGTGTATCTTCAAGCACGACGGGACCTACTACCTGATGTTCTCCGCCAATTCCTACTCCAAGGCGACCTACTGCGTCGGCTACGCCATGGCGAAAAACGTGCTCGGCCCCTACACGAAGCCGGCGAACAACCCGCTTATCGAGACGGACGGCGGCAAGATCAGCGGACCGGGGCACAACAACTACTTCCTCTCCCCCGACGGGACGGAGATCTACACCGTCTATCATATCCACACCGATCCCGCAAACCCGAGCGGCGACCGCACCCCCTGCATCGACCGTCTCGTCTTCGACGAGGACGGGCTCCTCTACGCAAACGGCCCGAGCGCCTGGGCGCAGCCGGTCCCGAGCGGGACAAGCAACTACTGCAAGCTGACCGATGGCGTTTCCGTTTCCGTCGCGGGGATCGACGGCAAGACCGCCGGCCGCCTCCTCGACGGACGGACGGGCTCCCCCTACCTGATGCTGACGGAGGAGAATACGGCGACCGTGACGCTTGAGACGCCGACCGCCCTTTCCCAGCTCTGGGTCTACCCCGGCGACAAGGACGCGCTCCGTCCCCTCTCCTTCTCCGTCACGGTCAACGGGACTTACCGCTTTGAGAACGTTGCGTTTTCCTCCAAGGCGAACTCCCCCGCCGTCCTCTATCTCGGCGCTCTGCCGAAGGGGACCCTGATCGAAACGCTGGAGATCACCGCGACCCCGCAGGACGGAAAACAAACGTGCGCTCTCTCCGAGCTTGTCCTGCAATACAAAAAAGCAAAGTGAGGCCATGATGAAAAAACGCGCTGTTTCTCTTCTTCTCCTGTGTCTGTTTCTTTTCTCCTGCGCCGGCGATCCGCAAAAGCCGGCGGATACCGCGCCCGAAACCGAAGAACCGAAAAAAGAAATCACCGTCCTTGAAAACGGCGGCGCTTACGGAGGCGAACTGATGAAAAATCCCTATTCTGCCATCACGAATATCGGCGATCCCTTTATTCTCTACGCAAACGGGACGTACTATATGTACGCCACGTCCGCGAGCGGCGGCTTCAAGGCCTGGAAGTCGAAGCTCCTTGACCGGTGGACCGAGCTCGGCATGGTCTACCAGAGGACGTCCGCTACCTTCGGCGATCAGAAGTTCTGGGCGCCGGAATGTCATGAGTACAAGGGAAAATACTATCTCGTCTTCTCCGCGCAGAACAGCAAGACGAATCTGCACAGCATCGGGCTGGCGGTCGCGGACAAGCCGGAAGGGCCGTTTACCGACTATCTCGGCGGCAAGGCGCTCTTCTCTCCCGGATACAGCGTGATCGACGGCAGTCTTTTCTTTGACGACGACGGCAAGTGCTACCTCTACTACTCCAAGGACAATTCCACGAACTATATCGGCGACAAGCGGGTCAGCCAGAGCTGTGTGATCGAGCTCTCAAGCGATCTGAAAGAAACGGTGGGCGACCCGATCCTGCTCACCACGCCGACCGAGGCGTGGGAGCTGAAATCCGGCAGCGTCATCTGGAACGAGGGCCCCTGCGTGTTCAAGCGGAACGGGATCTACTACCTGATGTTTTCCGCCAACTACTACGCCGCCGCTTCCTACTGCGTCGGATACGCGACCTCCTCCTCCCCGACCGGGCCCTTCACCAAACCGAAAAACAACCCGATCCTGCAGGGCGACGGGAAGCTGACCTCCGGAACCGGCCACAACAACTACTTCCTCTCCCCCGACGGGACGGAGATGTATACCGTGTATCACAGCCATACCGACGTGAACAACCCGAGCGGCAACCGCACTCCCTGCATCGACCGGATGGTCTTTGCGGAGGACGGCGCCCTCTCGGTCAACGGTCCTTCCACCTGGCGCCAGCCGCTTCCCTCCGGGCTTAACGGCATTACGACGATCCACGAGGGCGTGAAGGCGGAGCTGGACGGCAAGGAAGCAAAGCTCCTGGTCGACGGCAGCACCGGCTCCCTTACCACCGGGACCTACTGCAAGCTCACGGAGGAGAGCGTCGTGACGCTGACTTTTGACGAGGAAACGCCCCTTACCTACGTCTGGATCTATCCCGCCGCCTACTCCGGATACTTCCCCAAGACGGCGACGGTAACGGTCAACGGCGTTTACCGGATCGAAAATCTCCGTTTCTCCGCCGACGTGAAGAGCCCCGCGCTCTGCGTACTGAGCGAGCTGCCCGAGGGAACGAAGGTGAAAACGCTGGAGATCGCCGTTACCCTGAAGGAGGGACAGGATACCGCCGGTCTCTCCGAGATCATCCTGCAAAAGAAAGAAAAATAAGGAGGAAGGCGATGCCCTCTCTCAAGCGTTTTTCGGCGCTGCTGCTCTCCGCTCTGCTGCTTCTTCCGGCGGGGCTGGCCGCCGCGGCGGCGGGCCCCCTCTCCACGGAGGATCCCGTCCGCGTCGGATCCGGCGGTTATCCGCGGATGACGCGCCTCTCGAACGGCGACCTGATCGTCACGGGGGAAACGACCGAATACCGTTCCTCCGATAACGGCGCGACCTACCGGAAAACAAGTACCAATCTCTTTGCGGGAACGCCGTCGACCGTGACGACCGCCTCCGGCGTTACGCATACGCTGACCCGCGCGAACACCGTTCCGATCGAGCTGCCGGACGGCTCGATGATGATCTTTTACCGCTGCCACACAAAAAATTACGACAGCAGCGTCGAAAAAGAGTTCTATACCTCGATCCGCGTGATGTCCCGGAGCGGCTCCTCCGGCGTCTACGGGAAGGAAACGGTACTGGTCGAGAGCGCGCCGCAGGTCCAGCACGGCTATTGGGAGCCGTACCCCGTTCTGCTTGACGGCGACACCCTCGCCGTTTACTATTCCGACGATCTCAACGCCGGAAAGACGTCCTCCGGCGGGTATCTGCAGGATATCCGCGTCCTGACCTATTCGATCTCCTCCGGAACGTGGGACACGACGCCCCGCGTCTGTCTCTCCGGCAAGGAGCACCAGAGCCGCGACGGGATGCCGACCGTTGAACGGCTTTCCGACGGCAGCGGATTCGTCATGTCGATCGAAGCGCAGCCGAAGCCATCCTCCTACGTCTTCTGCACCCAGCTCTGGTTTTCCCCGAACGGGTACGACTGGAAAGACGGCGTGATCGTCGCCGAGCCGGAGGTCTATAAGAACAAGACCGACAACAAGGCTCCCCGCTGTTCCGCGCCCGGCGTTGCCGTTCTGCCGGACGGCAGGATCGCCGTTTCCTATCAGGAAAACGTCTCCACGCGCGGCCGTGCCGTACTCAGCAGTTCGGTCGACTGCAACGTGACGATGAAGCTCATCCTCTCGAAAGAGCCGGTCTCCCTCGGCGGGAACGGACACGGACTGATCCCCGCTTCCAAGGGGATCTCCGCCTCCTTTGAAGAGATCGCCGTGAAACGGAACTTTACCGACTCGTCGGGCGACCACGCTGACGCCGCCTATTCGATCTGGAACGCCGTCACCTATGCAAACGGCTACCTCTACGCCCTCAGCGGCACCGGCTATAACCTCTCCGCCACGGAACGCAAGGGCTTCGGCGTGCAGATCAGCCGCCTCCAGGTCGCGGAGCCGTTTTCCCGTCCGGAAACGACAGCCGTGACCGCTCCCGTTACCGCCCCCGTAACCGTGCCCGTGACGCAAGCTCCCGCGACCGAACCCGCGACGGAGCCGCCGGCGACCTCCGCGCCGCCCGTGACCGCGCCGCCGGAAACGCTCTCCCCCGTCACGGAAGAGGAAACCGCTCCCCCCGAAACGAAGAACGCCGCCGAAAGCGCCGCGCCGGAGACGGCCGCGCCCGGTACGGCGCCTTCCGACTCCACAACCGGAGAAACGCCCGGTCCGTCCGCAGAAAAATCCGCCGTCCCCTTCGCTCTCGCGGCGATCGGCGCCGCCGCTCTGCTCGCCGGCGCGATCCTGCTTGTCCTCCGCTGCCGACGGAAAAAAGAAAAATAAGAACAAAAAGGAAGAAGCCCGCAAGCGAGGCTTCTTCCTTTTTGCCGTTTTTAGGCGCTTTTTTCGATGATCTTGACGTTCTCGGGCTTGGTGCCGGTCTGCTCGAGGACGATCTCGTTGATCTGCGCCACCTCGCTCAGCAGGAGGCCGGAGGACTTGACGATGACGTTGACTACGTCCCCGGAGATCACGGCGATGCAGCTTTCAAACCCCTTGGAGCAGACGAGCGTTTCGATATCCGCCTCCTTGGCGATATCGGCGGCGATGCGCTCGATGTCGCCGAGCGCCTGCTCTTTCGCCGTTTCCAGCGCGCTCTCCGAAGAAACGACGGTCCGCAGCACCTCGATCGCCTCGTCGCGCGCCTTCTGGCGGTTGAGGACGGTGGAGGCGAAGTATTCGGCGGCGTCCCCGTTTTCCTCCTTCTCTTTGGCGGAAACGTCGGTTACGCTGACGTTATCCTTCATGTTCGAGGTGCCGTAGGCGACCGTGCCGTCCGGCGCGGTGAACAGTCTGAAGTTCAGATACACGACCGCGCCGAGGGCAAACACGCAGGCGATCAGGACCAGATTCCTCTTCCCGATCCTGCCTCCGACCGTTTTCGCCTTTTCCCAGACGGTTCTCAAAAAATCCCGCATAGTATTTTCTTCCTTTCTTTCCGATCTGACGGTTTTCCATCTGTTCTAATCCTATTCGCGCGGGAGGGAAACTATGCCTTGCCCGCGACGGAAATTCGCGCGGAGGAGAGCCCGAAGGCGGCGGAGAGCAGATCGATGATCTTTTTCTGGTTTTGCGGGAGATCGCCGCCGACGCAGACGACCGCCACGCCGTTCGGTCTCGGATAAACGGTAACCTCCGGCTTTCCCGCCGCGGTGTAGCGGTACTCAAACCCCGTCTCGCAGGTAAGCATCACCTCCGCGCCCGAGACCCCGGCGACCGAGTTGCACAGCGCCTCCGCCTGCCGGCGGAGCCCTTCGAGATACGCCGCTTCGTCGAACGCGGCGGCGGGGGTCTCCTCGCTTTTTTTGCTTCCGAAAAGAGCCCCGCCCGCGAGCAGCAGGATCCCCAGCGCCGCGAGAAGAGCGCAGAGAAGGAGCGGGAGGTCGGCTTTTTTCCTTTTTGGGGGTTGTCTTGAATCCATCGTTACCTCACAAGTACGGTGACCGGCGTATCGAGCAGGTCGGAGAGTTCGCTTTTCAGCGCGCGGATGTCAAAGGTGACGAGAGAGGCGCGCAGATCGATCGTGATCGCCTTCACGCGCAGAACGTTCTCGCCGTCGAGATCGAGCGTTACGGCGACGCTCATCCCCTCCACGTCCGTCTGATAATGCTCGCGCAGATAGGCGGTCACCTCGCGGCCGATCTGTTTGGCCGTTTCCTCGAGGATCCAGCTCCTGTCCCCCTCGGCAAAGGAGGTCTCCGCGCTCTCCTCCGGCGCGGAAAGGGAAACCTCCCGGAGAGAGAGGACGGGGCCGAGGACGAGGGAGAGCAGCGAGAGCGAAAAGAGAACGGTGAGCGCGGCGGAGATCCCCTTTTTGCCGCCGGGGAGGAGAGAGAGGAGAAAGCTCCCGCCGAGGGCGAACGCGAGAGCGGCCGGAATCGCTTCCTTCATCTCATTCTCCCCCGCCGCTCTGCACGAGGAGCGTGATCGCCACGATAAAAACCGACCCCGCCGCCGTTACCACGCCCGCGTAAAGACCGAACACGTCGGAGATCTCCTCCATCAGTCCGCTCTCTTTTTGGCAGCCGATCGCCTTGGCGCAGGCGGAGGCGGCGCCGAGCGAAAACCGGAAGAGGAGCAGAGAAAGCAAAACCGGCAGAAGCAGCCCCAGCACGACGGCGACGGACGCCCAACCGATCGTCGTTTTGAGAAACGAAAGACTGCCCGCGACGGTGCGGAACGCTTCCCCGAGCGAGGCGCCGACGACGGGGATAAAGCTGCCGGCGGCAAAGCGCACCGCGCGCAAAGCGAGTCCGTCCCGCGCGGCGGAAATATGCGTCTGGAAGGCGAGCACGGCGGACAGCGCGGCGGACGCCAGCGCAAGCGAGAGAGAAAAGAGGCGCTTGATCCAGCGGGAAAAGCCTGAGAGATCAAACGGCAGGACCGCGCCCGCGAGGGCGAGCGCCGTGAGGATCCCGCCCGCCGGCAGGATAAACCGGACGCAGAAATCCGAGATAAAGGAGGTCAGAAGGTAAAGCGCGGAGTGGGCGGCGACCGCCTCCCCCACCTTCCCGCCCGAGGCGTAGAGGGAAGTGAGGACGGGGAACATCGCAAAGAGAAAGGAATTGAAGGAGGAGAGAATGTCCCGCACCGCCGCAACCGTGTGCCGCGCCGTGCCGAGAACGCAGGAGGAGAGCGCGAGGACCGAGCAAAGGCGGAAGGAAGCGGCGACGCCGGCGTTTCCCTCCGCGCTTTTGCCGAGAGAGCGGAAAAGGGAGAGAACGATCAAAAGTGCCAGGAGAAGGGAGAGAAGACGGAGAGGAGCCGTCGCCTCCCGCGTGATCGCGAAAAAGCTCTTGCGCAGAAGGAGAGAAAAGGAAAGCTCGCTCTTCCCTTCCAGCGCCGCCTCCGCCAGCTCCCGGCTCTCCTCGGAGAGTTCTTCCGGTAGCGTTTCGCGGAAGGCGGAGGCGTACTCGGTTATCCGGTCGTTTTCCCCCTCCTCTTCCGGGCTGTACCTGTACTCGTACTCCTGCGCCCGCGCAAAACCGGCAGAGAGGAAGAAAAGCAAAACAACAAAGAAAACGGTCCCGGCTTTTTTCATATCATCAGCTCCGAAACGGCGGCGATCAGCTCCCGCGCGAGCGGGAGGGAGAGGAGCAGGATCTCCGCTTTTCCGATCAGTTCGGCCTTGGCGGCGAGGGAGGTCTCGCCGAGGTCCCGGCAGACGGACGCCGCCAGCTCGGCGAGCAGCGCCACGCCGAGCGCGCGCAGAAAAACGCCCGCGTAAGAGGAAAACGAGCTGCCCGACGCAAGCGAGAGAAGCTCCCGTACGACGGGCGCGTATCGCTCCCCCGCCGCGCCGAGAAGGAGCGCCCCCGCAAAGAGAGCCGCGACGGCGGCGAGCCCGCTTTTGCTCTCCCGTAAAACGAGAGCCGCGACGGCGCAGAGAACCGCCGTGCCGAGGAGCGCGCAGACGCTCACAGTCCGAAGACCGAGCGGACGGTCTGAAAGAGCTTGGCGATCTCGGCGACGAGGACGATCAGCACCGTGACGATCCCCGCGAGCGTGACGAAGGTCGCCTGCTCCTCCCTGCCCGTTTTGGCAAGGACCTGATTGATCACGGCGACGAGCAGTCCGACGCCCGCGATCTTCATGATCAGTCCGATATCCATCCGTCACCTCACAAGAAAAGCAAGATCGCCATCAGCGAAAAGCAGAAGGAAAGGGTGGAGGCAAGCTTTTTTCTTTGCGGAAGCTCGCTTTGGAGGCGATCCGCCCGTCTGCCCGCCTCCGCCGCGAAGGCGGCGCAGCGTTTTGCCTCGCTCCCGGAAAAACCGGCGCCGACGCCGCAAAAGAAATCGCGCAGAAGACGCTCGTCCTCTCTCTCAAGGGAGAGCGCGGCAACCGCCCGCGCGATCGCCTCGCCGGGGTCGCGGCGCGCCGTTTCGTAAAACCCGCACTCCCGCAAAAGTCCCTCCGGCGCGGCGGCGAGGATCCGGTCAAGCGGGACGCCGAAGGCGGCGATCTGTTCCCCCGCAAAGGAGAAAAAGTCCCGGATCTCGCCCGCGGCGCGCGCCCGCCGTTCGAGGCGTCGGCGGTAAAAGAGCGAAAAAACGGAGGAGGCGGCAACGAGAAGGATCCCGCCCGCGACGGTCACAAACGACACAAGGTCTCCCCCTCTCTCGTCTCAAAAGTAAAATCCCCTTCCCCCGGCTCCCTTGAGACGCGCACGAGATCGGGAAAGACGCCGGCGGAGAGAAGCGGCGAAAGCAACGCGGAGCGCCCGAGCTCCTCAAAACTCGCCGCGTGCGCGCTGGCGACGACCGGCACCCCGCACCGGGCGGAAAGGAGCAGGCTTTCCGCCTCCTCCCCCGTCCCGATCTCGTCGGTCACGATCAGATCGGGGGAGAGCGTGCGCACCGCCACGCTTACCCCCCGCCCCCGCGGATAGCCGGAGAGCAGGTCGATCAGGGCGGAGGGAGAGAAGGTCCCGTCGTCAAGCTCCCCGCGGCTGTCGATCACCGCGACGCGCAGAGGGGTCTCTCCCGTGGAAAGGAGCTCCGCAAGCTCGCGCAGCAGCGTCGTTTTTCCGACGCCGGGAGGCGAAAAGAGCAGCATCCCCCGCCGGTTCTCCCGAAAGAGCGACGCGGGGAACGCGGCCTTGCCGCGGATCCGGTGCGGCAGACGGAACACGAGGCCGGAAAAGGACCGCAGGGAGAGGATCCGCTCCCCCTCGCTGTACGCCGCGCCGTAGACGCCGCAGCGCACGCCGCCGGGCAGGGGAAGATACCCCTCGCGGATCGTATCCTCGTAGGCGTAGACCGAGCCGCGGCAAAGGCGGCGCACCGTCTCCCCGATCTCCTCGGCGGAAAAGGCGAGATCCAGCACGAGGTTTTGCCGGTCGAGGGTAAGGGAAAGGGGGCGGGCGGCGCGCACGCGCACCTCCGTCAGCTCGGAGGGGGAGACGCCCCGCGCCCGGAGCGCGCGGGAAATCGCCTCTTTGGCACGCTCGCCCAGCGCGTCGAGCACCGGCGGCAGAGTATTCGGCTGCGTCCATTCGGTCATGGCTTTTCCGTCCTTTCGGAACAATCTATGAGGCTTGTCAGTTTTTTATGCGAAAAAACTTGTCCTCGCCGCAAAACTGTGCTATACTGGAGCCAAACAGAGAAACGCCTTCGGGCGCAGAAAGGAGACAGGATGAAGGACGCGTTCCCCTCCGTGTGCGGCAGCGCGCGGCTGCGCCGCGCGATCGCCGACGATATAGAGAGCGGCACCTTTGCCCACGCCTATCTCTTCGAAGGACCGAAAGGCTCCGGGAAAGCGGCGTTCGCTCTCGCCGTTGCCGCGGCGCTCGCCTGCGAGAAGAAGACCGATCCCCTCCTGCCCCTCCCCTGCGGGCAGTGCGGACCGTGCAAACGGATCCTTGCCTCCCTCTGTCCGGACGTGCAGACGATCGGCCCGGACGAAGGCAAAGCCACGATCGGCGTCGACCGGATCCGGCGCCTGAAGGAGAGTCTCGTCCTGACGCCGGGGGAGCTCGACTTCAAGTGTTACATCATCAGGGACGCGGATCGGATGACCCCGCAGGCGCAAAACTCCCTCCTCAAAATGCTGGAGGAGCCGCCCGGCTCGCGCACCGTTTACCTTCTGCTGGCGAAAAACGCGCAAAAGCTCCTCCCCACCGTGCGGAGCCGCGCGCCCGTCCTCCGTCTCTCCCCGCCGACGCGCCGGGAGCTTGCCGCTTATCTGAAAGACACGCTTCCCTTCTCCGGGGTCGAGGCGGACTTTGCCGCCGCCGCGTCCGGCGGAAATCTCGCGCTCGCCGAGGCGATCTATCTGAAAAAAGCGGAGGCGCAAGCCCCCCTCGCCGACCGCGCCCTCGTCACGGAGACGGCGGAGCTCTTCGGCCGGGACTGCTCCAAGGGAGAGTTTTTGCTCTTTTTCAACCGCTTTCCGCAAAAAAAAGAGGAGCTGCTCGCCCTCTTGATGTTGATTTATCGCGCGATGCGTGATATAATAGCGGCAAAGCGTACCGAGCGCTTTGAGCCGGACTTTTTCCTCACGTCCGGGGAAGCGTCCGCGTGCGCCTCGCGCATCTCCGTAAAAGGAGCGGCCGCTCTCTCCGTCCTCCTGACGGACACGGCGGCGGAACTGGAGAAAAACGCTCCGCCGAAAACGCTGTTACCGGCTTTTGCCTTGCGCGCCTATCACGCGCGGGGCGGGATCCGACCGTAAAAGAAAGGAACCGTATGGCAAACAGTTTGGACGATTATCTGGAAAAAGCGCCCGAGGAAGCGGAAGGCGCCAAAGAAAAAAGAGATCCCGAGGCACCCGTTACGGTCGTCGGACTGCGGTTCCGGCGGGCGGGAAAGACCTATTATTTCGACCCGGGCGAACTGACCGTGAAGGCCGGCGACTCGGTGATCGTGGAAACGGCGCGCGGACTGGAGCTTGCCGAGGCCGCCGCGGGCAACACCGTCGTCCGGGAGCGGGAGGTCATCCGTCCCCTGCGCCCCGTACTGCGCGTGGCGACCGAAGCGGACAAAAAGCACGACGCGGAAAACCGCCAGAAAGAAGCGAAGGCCTGCGAGATCTGCCGCAAAAAGATCGAGGAATCCGGGCTGGAGATGAGTCTGATCGACGCGGAGTATACCTTTGACAACAACAAGCTCCTCTTCTACTTTACAGCGGAGGGGCGCGTGGATTTCCGGGAGCTCGTGAAGGAGCTTGCCTCCATCTTCCGCACCCGCATCGAGCTGCGGCAGGTCGGCATCCGGGACGAGGCGAAGCTGATGGGCGGACTCGGCGTCTGCGGGCGTCCCTTCTGCTGCCACAGTTTTCTCTCCGAGTTCGTTCAGGTCTCGATCAAAATGGCAAAAGAGCAGAACTTCTCCCTCAACAGCTCCAAGGTATCCGGGGCGTGCGGCCGATTGATGTGCTGCCTGCGGTACGAGCACGACGTATACGACGAGGAGATCAAAAAGACCCCGGCGGTCGGGTCGCTGGTCGAGGTGCCCGGCGGCAAGGGGATCATCACCGAAGTAAACCCTCTCGTCGGTCAGGTCCGCGTCAAGCTGGAGGAAAAACCGGAATCGCCGAAGTATTACTCGCGCGACGACGTGAAAGTGCTGATGACCGCCAAACAGCGCAAGGCGGAAAACGCCGCGAAAAACGCCCCCCGCCAGAAGCAGAAAAAAACCGGCGGCGAAGAAAAAACCGCGGAGAATCAGGTCGAGATCCTCACGCGGCCGAACGTGGAGGAAGCCGGGGAAATCTGAGAGCGCCGCGTTTTTCCGGCCCCGTCCTTTCCCGATAAAAAATATTTCCGAAAACGCTTGATTTTTTCGGAAAGTGTGATAGAATAATCTTAACTTTTGGTATGGGAGGTGTTTTTGAATGGCTTATAAGATTTCCGACGATTGCATCGCGTGCGGCTCCTGCGCTGCCGAATGCCCCGTCAATGCAATCTCCGAAGGAGACGGCAAGTACGTAATTGATGCGGACGAGTGCATCGATTGCGGTACCTGCGCCGGCGTCTGCCCCGTGGGCGCGCCTCTTCAGGACGAATAATTCCTGATTCGATAGAAACCTAAAAAGCGGAGCAGCCCGGTTTTTCCCCGGATTGTTTCGCTTTTCGGTTATAAAGGGGTCTTATGATCGTTCCCGATTTTGAAACGCAAACGACGACCGACCGCGTCAACGACGACCTGATCCTCACCCAGCGCAAAAACGGGCTGAAGTTCGGGACCGACGCGCTCCTGCTTGCCTCCTTCGTCCCGTCCGCGCGGCGCTCCCTGACCGCGGCCGAGCTCGGCTCCGGCACGGGGATCCTCTCGCTGCTTTTGCTCTCGCGGGGGAAGACGGCGCGGATCTTTTGCTACGAGATCCAGCCGGAATACGCCGCCCTGACCGCAGAGAACGCCGCGGACAACGGTCTTTCCGACCGGATGCGCGTTTTCTGCCGCGATATCCGGGAGGCGTCGCCCGCCGACTGCGGCGGCGAGGTCGATCTCGTCGTTTCCAATCCGCCGTACCTGGCCGTCGGCGCGGGCCTCCCTTCCTTGGCCGACGAAAAAAACGCCGCGCGGCGGGAGGTTTACGGCGGGATCGGCGATTTCTCCGCCGCGGCGGCGCGGCTTTTGCGGACGGGAGGCAGTTTTTTTCTCGTCTACCGGCCGGAGCGGCTTGCCGCCCTCTTTGACGCGCTGCGCGCCGCCTCCCTCTCCCCGAAGCGGATGACGCTTGTCTGCGAGCATCCCGGCGCCGCCCCTTCCCTTCTCCTTCTGGAAGCGAAAAAGGGCGCCGGCGAGGGACTTGAGATCACCCGCCCGCTCTTTTTGCGGGACGGGCCGGACGCCGAGCGCTATTCGGCGGACGCCGCCGCGATCTACGGCGGCAAAACGATGTTTGAAAAAGGATGACCATGAAACGAAACGGCGAAGAAAAAAACGCGGTCCTCGGCGGCACGCTCTATCTGGTCGGCACGCCGATCGGAAATCTCTCCGATCTCTCCGAACGGGCGGTCAAGGTCCTCGGCGAGGTCGGTTTTGTGGCCGCGGAGGATACGCGCGTTTCCGGGCGGCTCCTTGCCGCGCTGGGGATCAAAAAAGAGATGATCTCGTATTTTGAGCACAATCAGACCGAAAGAGGCGAGGCGATCCTCGCCCGTCTCCTCGCGGGGGAGAGCTGCGCGCTGGTCACGGACGCCGGTATGCCGGCGATCAGCGACCCCGGGGAGGCGCTTGTCGCGCTCTGCGCGCAGGCGGGCGTTCCCGTCTCCGTGATCCCGGGACCCTCCGCCGCCGTCTCCGCTCTCGCGCTCTCCGGCCTCCCCGCGCGCACCTTTCATTTCGAGGGGTTCCTCCCGCGGGAGAACAAGGAGCGGCGGGAGCGCCTCACGGCGCTTGCCGCCCTCTCTGAGACGCTCGTTCTCTACGAGGCGCCGCACCGGCTGAAAAAAACGCTCGCCGAGCTTTTTGACGCTCTCGGCGACCGCCGGATCGCCCTCTGCCGGGAGATGACGAAGTTAAACGAAGAAACCGTGCGTACCACCCTCTCCGCCGCGCGGGAACGCTACGAAAGCGAGGAGCCGCGCGGCGAGTTTGCCCTTGTGATCGAGGGCGCGCCGGCAAAGGAGAGCGCTCAAAACGACCTTTGCCTGCTCTCCCCCGCGGAGCACGTCGCCTTTTACGAGGCGGGCGGGATGCGCCGGATGGACGCGATCAAACGCGCCGCCGCCGACCGCGGGATCGCCAAAAACGAACTCTACCGCGCGCTTTGCAAGGAGGACGAAACGTGAAATACACGACCGAAACCGTCTCGCGTTCCTCCGCGAAAGAGCGGCTTTCCTCCGTTTTTTCTTTCTGCTTTGAGCGGGCGGTCCGCTTCCTTCTTCTCCCCCCGGCGGCGCTCTTGCTCGTTCTTCTCTCCTCCCTTTTCCTCCCCGCGGAAAAAGAGAACGCCGCCTTTTTCTTTCTCGAGGGCGCGCTCCTTTTCTCCGCTCTGGTCGGGCTGTTTGCTTTGCACCTCTCCTTTCTTTACCGCGCCTTTCCCCGCGCGCAGGACGGGCTCTCGCAAAAAACGCTCGGCGGGATCGTTCTCTCCTTTCTTCTCTCCCTCTTTCTCCTCCACGCCGCGGCGTTTCTTCTCCCCGTGATCGCGGGACTGTTTTTCGCCGCGCCGCCGGCGCTCAAAGAGGCGCTCGCCTTTTTTGCCGAGTTTTTCAACGTGTTTACGCTGATCTTTCTTTCTTCTTTTCTTTCCTGCCTCGTCCTCTTTTTTCTTCTCTCCCTTTCCGTTCTCTGCGGAAAACGGCTGAAAAAAAGAAAGAACCTTTCCCGTACCTGCGTGATGCTCGTCCTGTTTTCGACGGCAGCGGCCGCGGTGTACGCGATCGGTTCTGTTCTCTTGACGTTTGCGGATATGTCCGCGCTCGCGCGGATGGCGGAGGACTGCCCCGTGAGCGCGGAAACGCTGTGGATAATGTTCAGCGCCTGCTGCTGCGGGATCCTGTGCGGCGGAACGCTGTGTTGTCTCGCGTTTCGTACATCCGCCAGGCCTCTTCCGCGATCCGGTCGGAAGGACGGAGAAGAAGCAGCCGGATCCCGAGGAAAATGACCCCGAGCGCGCCCAGAGCCGCCGCCGAACGTCCCGTAACGTCGGCGGCGGTTTTTCTGACGGCAAGGAGAATGGCGTAGTCCCCGCCGGTCTGCGTCAGAAATCCCTCGATATAGCCGCTGAAGCGGAAGAAAAGGAACGCGGCGAAAAAGATCAGCGCGGCGGCAAAAGCGGACACGGGCGCAAAGCGGAACGCCGTCCCTTCCTTCTTCCCTCCGCTGACAAGGATCAGAAAGGACGCTCCGCCGATCAGAACGGAAACGGCAAGCATCACGGCGGAGAGAAACCGGACGCGCTCCAGATAATACGAGAGCATCGCCGCCCCCGGGATCTTCAGCGTGGACTGATAAAGCCGGACGACCGTATCCGCGACGGCGGTCAGCGTTTCCTCGTCGTAAAAGGACTCTCCGTCCTCCACGCCGAGTTCGTGTAACTGTTCCCTGACCTTTTCCTCCACGGCGTGATAGACGAGGGCGTGATAACGGCCGTCCGATATCGAGCTCTCCGTCGTCTCCTCCCCGTAGATCTCCCCCAAAACGGAAAAAAAGTCACCCGCGAGATCCGTCGGGAGGATCGAGTCGATAAACGCGTCGTCCACGCCGGAGTTGAGCATTTCCTCTTTGAGTTCTTCGCGGAAATCGGCCAGCTTTTCCTCCGGCACCCGCATCGCCTCCATCGCCGAGCGCATATACGGATAGCGGCAGACGGTGAGCAGGCAGGAGAGGAAAAGCGCGCCCGTAAAGAGGGCCGCCGCAAGGATCAGCGCAACAAGGCCGTTGACCGCGGTCCCGATCACGTTTACGTTCCTCATATCAGTCCCTCCGGATGATCGGCCCGGAAAGATAGCGGCAATAGACGTAATAGCGCTTGTTGACCGCGATCAGCGTGCTGAACGGATAGCAGGTATAAAGAACGAGACTTTCCTCTTCCGCGCCGAGATCAAACACGCTCGTATCCCAGTAATCACTGATCACCGAGCCGGTGATCTCGTAAACGTAGCTGCCGTAGTTGGTCGTGATATAAACGCGGTCGCCGATATAAGCGCTGCCGAGCGTGTGGAAATACGCCGTGGCGTGCCCGCCGATCAGCGTGGTGCCCGGATCGCCCGGAATGCGGGAATAGGGGGAAACGCAGGCGCCGAGATTGAGCAGCGGACGGCTGTCCCCCATATAAAGCGCGCAGTTGATCGCGGTATTCTCGACCCGGATCCATCCGAACTTATCGTTGATCGCCGGAAAAGTGAAAGACCCGAACCGGATATAGGAGGTCGGGGCGTTGGGCGTGTTGGGGAGAACGGCGCCGGAGGGATCCGGCTCCGCCGTTACCGGCGCTTCCCCGCCGGTCTCGGCGGGAGCGGGGGGATCGTCCTCTCCCGTACCCGGCGCCGCCGTCACCTCCGTCGGTTTGACCGGATCGGCGGTCAGGTCGTTGATCTGCACCCCCTCACCCCGGCCGGAAACGTCCCGGGCGAGGATGTCCAGCGCGGAGGAAACCGTTGCCAGAAAGGGCGAGAGTGAAAAATACAGGACCGCGGAAACGACAATAGCAAAAAGGACGGGCGTTATTATATAGAATAATAACGCCCGACCGCTTTTTCTATTGTCCCGTTCCGGTCTCAAGCCTTTGCGCCGAGCTTGCGGGTGATCAGGTAAGCGCCCACAAGGAGAACGGCGGCGGCAGAGCAGGTGATGACCATCGGAAGAACGCCGGACTCGGCGCCGGTGGACTTCACGATCGTGGCGGAAGTGGTGTAGACCTCTACGCCGTCAGAGACGCGCACGAATTTGACGGTCCCGTTTTTGGTGCTGACGCTCAGCCCGAGAACGGAAACGGCCTCGTTCGCCTTGGCCAGGATGTCGGTCTTCACGTTTGCGGGAAGATTGCTCAGGTTGGTCTCTTCCTTGTTGTTCGCGTTGTAGATCGCAACGCCTTCGTTGAGAGCGGTCTTGATCGCCGTGACCTGCGCCGCGGTGATGGTGTTGGTGTTGATATAACTGTCAATGTAGTTGTTGGCCGCGTTCAGATCCTCTGCCTTGAAACCGAGGCCGGGGAACTTCGTGGTAAGGCCGGCGAGGAAGGTTTTGATCTCCTGAGCGTTCGCCGTCGTGTCGGCATCAGCCGCAAAAGCGGAAACCGCGAGGGTCATCACCATAGCGATCGCGAAAACAAAGCAAATAATCTTTTTCATATTATGCTCCTTTTACCAATAAACAGTTTCTTGTCTATAATGGTAACACAACGTATCGGGATTGTCAACAGTTTTTTGTACTTTTTCCGTTTTTATTTTCCGGAAAAGCTCCGTTTTTCCGCGCCCGGCTTTTTCAGTCGAAGAAACGCTGCGTTTCCGACGGCGTTCCCGTCCCCGCGGCGGAGGGCAGAGGCTGGGGCGTCACGGTCGGACCGTACACGCAGAGCAGATCCGCGCCGCCCGCGGGATTCGGGACGAATTTGATCCGGTCGATGCAGGTATTGAGAGGACGGACGGAGGTTACGGCGCTGTGGCGCAGATAGGTCGAGAACAGCTCGCTGCCGTCCGGCGAGGGGAAGATCGAGACGGCGCCGTTGCCGTACGCCTGCGCGGTGGAATAGAGGACCGGGTTGCCCTCGTAGCGGACGTAGGGCCCCGTGACCTTCTCCGCGACGGCGTACCCCGTCCCGTAAGCGGAATTGTAGTTGCCGCCGGCGTAGATGAGATAGTAATAGCCGCCGTGCTTATAGATATAACCGCACTCGGTCACGGGCGCGATGAGGTTCTCCCAGCGCTCGTCCGGCTGGATCAGCTTGGTCAGACTGCCCTCCTTTACCGTGACTTTCCCGTCCTTACACTCGATCTCGACCAGGTAGAGGACGTTGCCCGGGCCGAAGCGCACGACGGTCAGCCAGATGCGGCCGTCGTCGTCAACGAAGGGCTGACCGCCGATCGTTGAGACCTCCGGGCAAAGCGGCTGCTTTTTCTGCGAGGTGAACGGCCCGAGCGGGCTTTTCGCCGACGCGTAAGAGGTGACGGATCCTCCGATCGAGGAATCGTACGCCATATAGAACAGGTAGAAATACCCGTCGCGATAGAGGATGTTGGGAGCGTTGAACCCGCTCTCTCCCCAGACGTCCTTCGGATCCATGATCGCATCGGCCTCGGTCCAGGTCTTTGCGTCGGTCGAGGTGTAGCAGCGCACATACTTGCTGCCGCCGCCGTAGAGGTAATAGGTCCCCTCCCAGTAGAAGACGTCGGGGTCGTTGAGGTCCGTCACAACGGGGTTTTTGTAGGTCTCGCCCTGATAGCGCGCGCCGTCGAAGGCGGAGAGGACGGGATAAGTAAAGGTCGCCCCCTCGGAGAACGAATAGCCGAAGGTTCCTTTTTTGAACTCGCCGGCGTTGAGCTCGAACTTGGGGTACGGATCGGTATCAAGCGGATTTTCGTTGACGTAAACCGTGAGATAGCGGTTGTAAACCTCCAGGATCACCGGGATCGCGGCGCCCGCCTCCAGCCGGCAGTACCGCGTCCCGACGGGCGCGAGAGCCGTTCCCTTCTGCGCGTACAGCGTCACGCGGTCGGCGCCCCCGTCGATCTCGAGATAGTAGCCGTCAAGCGTGAAGGCGTTTTCCCCGCTTTTGAGCGCGGCGTTGAAATAAAGTCCCGCTTTCGCCCCTTCGGAAAGGGTGAGAACGCTCTCGGCGCGGACGTTTTCCGCCTCGTTTTCGTCAAGGAAAACGGCGGCGGGTGAGGAAGCGGAGAGGATCCCTCTCTGCGGGTCCGCCTCGGCGGCGCCGTAGAGGGCCCAGAGGACGCCTCCCTGTCCTTGCTCCTGCTGTTCCGCCGCGGCCGTCTCTTCCCCGCTCTTCTCCGTCAGCTGCGCGCGGTTCTTCCCGTCCCCGCCGCCCGTTTTCGCGTTGAAAACGAGGGCGATCGCAAGCGCGGCGAGGGCAAGCGCGGCGGCGACGGCGCCGGGGACCGGCACCTTTTTGAGAAACAGGAAGAGGGCGAGCGCGGCGAGGATCCCGGCGATCGCAAAGAGCGGAAGGACCCATACGGCGTACACCGGAGCGGATCCGTCGACGGGCGGATCCCCGGCCGTTCCGGTGCGCTCGAGAGAGAGCGCAGCGGTTTTTTTCAGGGACAGGCGCTCCTCCACGGAGGCGTGAAGCGCCCTTTCGGCGGCGTCCCATTCGCTGAAGCGCGCGTCAAAAAGCCCGCGGACCGTCTCCAGCTCCGCGGCGGCTTCCTCCGCCGACGCATAGGTCTTCACATCCGTAAAGCCGCTGACGCCGCTTTTCGGCTTTTCGGAAAAGGTTGCGACAGATCCGCCCGCCGCCAGGTTCTGCGTTCCTTTGAAGGCGGCGCTGACCGGAGAAAACACCGAAAGCGAGGCGGATCCGCCGATCTGACCGCCGGAGGAAACGGTAATACTCTTGAAGGTGCCGCCGGTCACGGCGATCGTTACGTTGCCGCTCACGGCCTTGCCGGCGGCGCCGTAAACGGCGCCGCTGAAGGTCCCGCCGGTGATCAGCATATAGATACTGCCGGTCTGGGCGGTCTCTCCCCCTCCCTCGACGAGGGAGGAAAACGTGCCGCCGTTGATCTCGATATAGGTATCTCCGTGCACCTCGCCCGTGGAGCGGTTGCCGCCGCGCAGACGAAGCCAGGAGCCGCTGTTCACCGTCAGCGCGGCCCCGCCGAAGGCGTAGTTGGTGCAGCCGCTGCCCGTGATGGAGGGCAGCGTGGCGTTCGCCCCGACCGCCTTGCAGGTGATGCCGGTATCAAAGACCGCGCGGCTCCCGTTGCAGACGAGGACCAGATTTTTCTCCTTCGTCCGGATCTCCAGATCGCGGAAGACGGTCGGACCCTCGAGCTGCAGGTTCTTGGAGAGGATCAGCGCCGCCCCCTCCTTTTCGCGGTAATCCACCCCGTCGTAGACCGAGGTGACCGTGATCCACCCGACGTTTTCCGGCAGGGAGATCGATTCCGCAACGCTCACGGGGCCGCAGATCACGAGCGTACCGCCGGAATAAAGCCGGCGGACCGCGTCCTTGAAACTCTTCATCGCCCGGCCGGGGGCGCTCCCGTCAAGCGCGTCCCCGCCGCCGTCGGACAGGAAGATCACGTTCTCCTTCTTTTCAGCGGCAAAAGCCGCCGCCGGGCAAAGGAACAGAAAGGTCAGAAAAAGCGCGAGAAAGGTCAGGATCTTTTTCATGGTTTCCTCCAAAACGGCGGTATGGCGGAAAAACCGTCATACCGCCTCTTCGTTACGCAAGACCGGGCTGCGGGGTCGCCGTCGGACCGTTGACGATCAGAACGTCCGGACCCTCGGGCATTTTGACGAATTTCATGCGGTCCATGCAGATCTGGCGGGGCGAGATCTCCGTGACGCTGAAGTGCTGATGGTAGAACATAATGTATTCGCCTTTTGCGTTGCGGACGTAGACGCTGTCCCCCGTTCCGCGGGTGAACGCCGTTTTGCGCAGGATGGGGTTATACTCGTACTTGACATACGGGCCGAGGGGGTTCTTCGCCCACGCGAGGCCCTCCGCGTAGCTGCCCTTATAGTGGCTGCCGGCGTAGACCGTATAATAAAGATCGTTATGCTTAAAGATGACAGCGCCCTCCACGATGTTCGCGTAATCGCGCTCCCAGTCGCAGTCCGGGACCATCAGCTGCGTGAGCGTTTCCTCGACCGGGGTGACGACGCCGTCCTCCATTTTGATCTCGTACGCCCAGATCTCGTTGCCGTGGTTGAAGCGGACGACGGAGAGGTAGACCCGCCCGTCCTCGTCGACGAAGGGATGGCCGCCGATCTCCTGAATATCGGTGTGCAGCGGCCTGCAGGTCTTCGACTTGAACGGACCGAGGGGAGACTCCGAGGAGGCGTACGCGACCTGGACGCGGCGCTTGTGATTTTCGTCCCACGCGGTATGGGAGGCGTAAAACATATAGAAGAGCCCCTTATAATAGATCACGTTCGGGCTCATATACTCGTTGTTGCCCCACCCGTCGCAGCCGTGGAAGACGATATGCGGCTCCGACCAGTGAACGAGGTCCGTGGAGGTATAGCACTGGAAAAGCGACATATCCTGCGTATCGGTATAGTAGAGGTAATAGGTGCCGTCGTGATACATGATGTCGGGATCGGCGCCGTAGATGATCGGGTTCTGATAGGACTTGTCCGGATCGAGATCGAAGATTTCGGTGTTCTCCCCGAGTTCGACGCGGCGGAACTGTGCCGTGCCCTCGCCGAAGTGGAGCCCGATCACCCCGCGCGGAAAGTGCTTGAGCTGAAGATCGAACTTGGTGTAGTAGGGCGGGACCTCGTACTCGAAGTTGTTGAACCAGAGCCGGGCGTTACAGTCCTGCATACAGACCTTGACCGTGTACCATTTGCCGTACTCGAAGGGGCAGGTGATCCTGCCGAGCTCGTTTTTGTAGTGGTCGCCCCCGTTGACGTTCTGGAGCGTGACGGTATGCGTGTCCGCGTTGAAGGAAAAATAATACCCGGCGATCCACTCGATGCCGTTTTTGCCCTGCGCGCGGAAAAGCACGCCGCAGTCGCCCGGTTTGTTGATCTTCACCTCGCAGGAAAAGGAGAAATCGCGGGGCGCCTTTTCCTCCGAAAAAAGATAGGTATCCTCCTGCGTGTCCGGCGTATACACCCCGTCGCGCACGCTGACGGAGCCGCCCTGGGAAAGCCATTTGATCTCCTGCATATCCGTTGCGGGAAAACCCGCACCTCCCGAAAAAAGTCAGAAAACTCTGCGATTTCATTATAGACGTTTTTTCCCTTCCCGTCAAGACGGAAAGGCATTTCTATATCGTCTTTTCCGTTTTTTGTAAAACGGTTTCCGGCGCTCTTTTCCCCTTTGCCTGTTGCATTGGAGAAAAAAGCGTGTTACAATAAAAGGGCTTCACGATAAGGAGATGATCGTATGAATTACAGCCTTTGCGCCGCCGTAAAACCGACAAAAGACGGCGCCGCTTACGCCTTTTGCGTCTATAACCACCGCGGCGAGCGGGTCTACCGCACAAAGGGGCTTATCCCCGCCTCCGAGATGGCCGCGGGGGAGGACGCCGCCCTCTCCGCCGAGATGAGCGCGGCGAGAAAGGCAGTCTTCTATTTTTCCAGCTTCATCCGCAGCCGGTATTACGACGAGCATTTTGCCACGATCCTCGACGAGGACCACCTCGACGTGCGTACCCTCTCTCCCCTCCCCCGTCCGCGGGATCTGGCGGAGAGCGCCCCGCTTTTCCCCTTTGCCGACGCGCTGGAGGAGTATTTTGCCCGTCCCACCATCACCTTTACCCCCGTGCCCGCCGGGGCGCCCGATATGAAGGAGACGCTCTCCTTCCTTGCCGATGCGTAAGCCCGTGCGCCGCAGCGGCGTACTGCTGCACGTCTCCTCCCTGCCCGGGGAATACGGCTGCGGGACCTTCGGCCGGGAGGCGCTTTCCTTCCTTGATCTTCTCTCCGAGTGCGGTTTTTCCCTCTGGCAGGTCCTCCCCTTCTGCGAGACGGACGCCTGCGGCTCCCCCTATAAGTCCCCCGCCGCCTTCAGCGTAAATCCCTATCTGATCGATCCGGAGATCCTGCGGGACAAGGGACTCTTGACGGACGCCGAGCTTGCCGGCGCGCGGCAAAACGACCCATACCGGGCGGAATATGAGCGGCTGGCGCGGGAGCGCCTTCCTCTCCTTTTCGCCGCGGCGGACCGGGTGGACGCAAGTGAAAAAAACAGGATCCTCGCGTTTGCCGAGCGGGAGAAAAAACAGCGCGAGTACTGCGAATGGGCGGCAAAACAGCGCTTTCCCGCGGACAAAAACGCGGCGTTCCGGCTCCTCTTCTGCGCCTATGAATTTGCGGAGCAATGGAAAACGGTCCGCGCCTACGCGAAAGAAAAGGGCGTGAAGATCCTCGGCGATATTCCGATCTACGTGGACCGGGAGAGCTGCGACGCCGCGCTCCACCCGGAGCTTTTTTGCCTCGACGAAACGCGCCGTCCGACCGACGTGGCCGGCGTTCCGCCCGATCTCTTTTCCGCCGACGGGCAGCTCTGGGGCAATCCCCTCTACGACTGGGAGCGGATGCGGGCGGACGGCTTTGCCTGGTGGCGCGAGCGGATCCGCTTCTGCTTTTCCTTTTTCGACGAGCTGCGCATCGATCACTTCCGGGCGATCGAAGCGTACTACGCGATCCCCGCAAACGCGAAAACGGCAAAAGAGGGCCGCTGGGTGAAAGGACCCGGGATGCCGTTTGTGAGCGCGATCCGCGAAGCGGCGGGAGGCGGCGGGATCCTCGCGGAGGATCTCGGCGTTTCCACCCCGTCTCTGTGCGCCTTTCTCGACGAAACGGGTCTCCCCGGGATGCGGGTGCTGCAGTTTGCCGATTTTTTCGGCGACCCGGAAGACGCTCACCTTCCCTACCGCTATCCCGCCAACGCGGCGGCGTACAGCGGCACGCACGACAACGACACCCTCCTCGGCTGGGTCCGTTCCCTCCCGCCGGACAAACGCCGCCACGCCTTCGCCTACGCCGGTTATCAGGGCGAGGACGAGCGGGCGGGCTGTATGGCGCTGATGCGCGAGCTCCTCTTTTCCCACGCGGACACGGTC
Organism: Clostridia bacterium; assembly: GCA_017450965.1. Classification (GTDB taxonomy): domain Bacteria; phylum Bacillota; class Clostridia; order Oscillospirales; family CAG-272; genus RUG12395. Next base: position 20,020 of record JAFSSQ010000044.1, on the reverse strand, counting down.
GTGTTCCCGATCCAGGATCTGCTCTTTTACGGCTCGGACGCGCGGATGAACGTCCCCGGCGTACCGAGCGGCTGCTGGCGCTTCCGGCTCGGAAACGGCGCCGCGGACTGCCTTGACCGCGGCTGGTGGCGCTATCTCAACCGTCTCTCCGGCCGTCTCGCCGATCGCTGACAAAGGATCCGCCCCCCTTTTTCGGAAGCGGATCCTTTTTGTTTTTCTTTTTTCAAGTCCGTTTTATCGGACGCTTCTTCCCTTAAGATAAGGACAGAAGGCAAGCGGCGCGAGCCGCGGACGAAGAAAGGAGAAACAATATGATACTCGGATTTTTATTCTTTGCGGGGCTCTTTGACTTTCTGGGGGCGCCCCTGTGGCTTGCAATAGGATTGGGGCTTTTGCTCGATCTCGCCGTTTGCGGGTTTACCTTCCGCTATGAGATACGGGACTTTTGTCTTCGCGCGGCAAAACAGCGGCGGGCGCAGCGGCTCTGGCGGATCCCGGCGCGGCGCTCTCCGCGGAACACGCGGATCAGGGGATACTGATCCCGACAAAAACGGCGGTCCGCCGGGTTTTTCCCGGCGGACCGCCGTTTTCTTTCGGTCAGCTCCAGTCCACGTCCGGCAGGGGGATCCCGCCGCTCGCGGTAACGACGGCGCTGTCTCCGAGCTCGATCACAAGAAGCTCAGGCGCCTGATACGATACTTTTTTCGTTTCTTTCATGACCGTCTCCCCCTTACTGCTCCGCCCGATACAGGCGGGCGGACTCGCCGTAGTTCATCATCGCCGCAAGGAGATCCGTCAATCCGGCGTCTCCCTGCTTGTCGTACGCGTAGGACTCGATGCTGTACGCCACCTTGTTGCTGACGGCGTTCTCCCCTTGATATACGGTAAAGTAAACCGTCTTTTTCATTTCGCCGGCGTGGAAATCGGTAAAGAACGCATAATACAGTCCCGTTCCCGCCGATAGGAACGCCGTTCCGGGCACCTCGTACTCGCCGCCCCCCTCCTTCTCCGCCTTCAGCGTGAGCGTGGCGGGATCCTCGTTTGTCTGGATCTTCAGGCGGATGGCGACCGTGTTCTGCAGGTTCAATCCCGCGCCCTTGAAGACGGCGGCGGGAGAGGCCACGATCTCGACCGCAAGATCCCGGACGGTCGTGTAGGTCGGCGTACCCGCCGTTGCGCACGCCGCCAGCTCCGGATAGACCGCGAGCCGGTCGGTCACCGGCGCGTCCGTGCGATAGGACATATACTCCTGCGCGCGGGCGCCGTACTGCAAGAGATCCGCAAGCAGCCGGTGCAGCGTGGCGTACTGCGCGTCGCCGTACTGCACGTACGCGTCGTAGCAGTACTCGCCGACGCTGTACTCCATGACGCAGGACACGTTCTTCCCGTATAGAGAAGCGTGGAGCGCGGCCGTGAGAACGTCGTTCATCTGGTGCGGGGCGATGCCGGTGAAGGAGAAGACGTATTTCCCGTTCTCTACCCGGTATTCCGTGACCGTCGTTTCCTCCCCGTTGAAGGAGAAGACGACGCACGGATCGGCGTAGCCGTACTCGGTAAAGAGAGCGGCGTTCGCCTTGAAGTTGAAGGTCAGGTCGTTCTCCAGCGTCAGAGACGCGCCGGAGAAGGAGAGCGCGGGAAGCCCGGCCGGCGTTTCGCTCTCGTTGCGGTAGAGCGGATCGGAGAGCGCGAGATAGCCCATCTTGACGAGGCTGACGTACTGGAAGGACGCCTGGTAGGAGTCCGGCTCAAAGAGGTAGGCGATCAGGTACGCGTCGCTGCTGTTCAGCGAGATCTCGTACGCGCCGCTTGTAAAGGTCACCTCGGCGGCCGCGCCGATCGTAACGTCCAGCTTGCTCAGATCTCCGCTCGTATCGACCGTGGAATACTGCTTCAGGGTGCGCGTTGCGCCGTTTTCCAGCTTCACGTAGGAGATCCCGTGCATTTCAAGCAGATGGAGGATCTCGTCGATGTGATCGAGATCCGCGGGGATCACGTAGGAGAGCGGGAGCACACGGGTGCCCGTGACCGTCATGGGGAACTTCCAGTTCTTGGTCGCGGAGGCGTCCTTGTAGGTGCCGTCCACGTAGACCGAAGGAGCGGGATCCGTCCCGGCGACGCCGGACGACGTGCCCAGCGCGAACAGACGGTCGGCGCTGAACGCGGCGACCTTTGCGTTTTCTCTGCCCTCATAGACGGTCTGGGCGATGGTCTTCGGCTCGGTCTCGTCTACCGAGATGATCTCCGCCACCAGATTCTTCATGGCGGTGACCATTTCCTTGACCGAGAAGTCATAGTTGTTCTTACCGGTCCACATCCGCTGGATCTCGATCAGGAAGGAATAGGAACCGCGCACCGCGGCGTAGTTCTTTTCCGCCACCGGATAGGAGGAAGGATCGTAGTAGTGCATCGCGCGGAAGCCCTGATCCTGCGCGGTCTGGATCAGGCGGTTCATCATCTGCGCCTGTCCGAGGGTCAGGAGGGTCTCCGTTCCGTCGACCAGTCCCTTGACGCTGGTGAGGGGACTATTCGGGACGGTGGCGGATTCGACGGACATACTGCGCATATCGGCGATCGAGTTATCGGAAGGATCGACGGTATTGTTTTCGTTATCCTCGTGCGCCGAAACGAAGACCGTCGGCATAAAGAGTTTATAGATATACGCGATGTTCTGCGAACCTTCTTTTGAGAGGTACACCAGATCCCGGTTGGAATTGAGCCCGTCCGGGTACTCTCTCGCGAAGCGCTGGTTGTTGTCGCAGGAAACGCAGGGGATCATAACGATGGCGCCGAAATGATCGAGCACCTCCTCGCCGTACGCCCCGCACAGATCGTACGCCAGCTGCAGCGAGCCGTCCGTGCCGCTCGGCTCGTTGCCGTGCTGCCCGCCGACGATCATCAGAATCTCCCGGATCCCGCCGGAAGCGATCTGCTCGGCGAGGTCGGGCAGGGTGATCCCCGTCTTTGTCTGATCCTTGGTGAAGACGAGAACGGGGCAGCGGTTGCCGAGAGGCGTAAGCGCGAACGGATAATATACGTGCAGATACGGGCTGCTCAGGCTGTCCACGAAAGCGCAGAGGTCTTCGTTGTTCATGAACCGCTTGATATCCTGCGTGTATTTTTCCATTGTGAAGACCGGCGTGACGAGGGTGAAGTCGGGGACGTTGGTCTTCGCAAAGTTCCAGAAGTTCTCGGTGATCTCGTCCGTCGGCCGGGAAAATCTGGGTTCTTCGTGGTTGTTTGCCGCGTAGGGATAGAGCGGCAGGTCGTACTCGACGGTCCCCGTCTCCTGTCCCGAAATGTAGAAATACTTTCTCGCGTAGTTGGCGGAATTGTTCACGTACAGGATGCAGTCGTAGAGACCGGGGGTCAGTTCCGCCACGATGTAGTTCTTCCAGCCGTCCTTGCCGGTCGTGTAATCGTTCAGAACGGTCGACGCCGAGGAGTAGCCGCGCTCCAGACGGAGGGTGGGCTGCTTGGCGTTTTCTCCCTCGGGGTTATAGTAGGTGATCTTGACGGTGACGGTGGGAACGTTGACCGTGTAGCGCACCTGCCCGTCCGAGACGGTCCGGGTCAGCGTGTCTCCGCCGATCGCGGGAACGTAGGTCACCGTCCCGACCGTGTTCTCGTCTGTCACCGTGAGATACGCAAAGTCGTTCGAGGGGTTCTTGATCTTCAGCTCGACGCTCCCCGTAAACGAAGGCGTTGTCACGGCCGCGCTGCCGCCGAGCGTCAGCTTGCCGCCGCCGGTCAGTCCCGAGACGGCCGCGGAGCCGTTGAGGGTAAGCGCTCCGCCCTCGCTGAGGTCGATCGCGGGCGTCAGATCGGCCACGCCGCCGAGCTCGCCGCCCTTGAGCGTGATGACCGACGTTCCGGTAAACACGCCGGCGGCGGTATTCTTCTGGATGTTGCCGTCCACTTTGCCGCCGCAGAACGTGACGCTGCCGGTGCCGTTCACCGTGCCCGCCGCGCCGGAGCCGGCGAGGCTGATATTCTGCACAACGTATCCGCCTTCAAAGAGAATGCTGACGTTGCCCTGATAGGAGACGCCGAGGCCGCCGCCGAAGATGGCGCGGAAGGAGCCGGACTTCACGGTAACGGTCGCGTCGGCGCCGGAGATGCTGCCGACCGCGCCGGCGACGCCGTTCCGGGAGCCGGCGAGGAGGCAGAGATAGGCGGAGCCGTTCGGCACGCAGACGACGTTCTCCCCGACCGTCAGGTCGTGCCCCTGTGCAAAGAGGAAGGAGTGGGAATCGGAAACGGAGTTGACCCAGGTGATATTGTCGATGACGAAGTCTCCGTTGAGGTAGGTATCTCTCCGCTGCGTCAGTTTCTCGGTTCCGGTCTCGCCGGTGATGCGGATCGCTTTTGCGGGGAAATGATAAGGCGTCCCGCTGTCCGCGTTCATCTCGGCGTCGCTGCATACGACGATCGTTCCGCCGTTGGAGGAGAGCGCCGCCGCCGCGTCCGCGAGCGTTGTAAAGACGTTTTCGGTATGCGCGCTCGTGCCGGCGGGATCAAGGTAAACGACGGTGGGCGCCGGCGCCGCCGACGTAACGGTGTATTTCACTTTTCCATCTTCCTCCGTCCTGGTCAGAGTTTCCGTCCCGACCGGCGTATAGGATACCGTGCCGGCGGTCGACGGATCGTTGATCGTCAGATAGGTCTTGTCTCCTTCCGGAACGGGGATCTGCACCGCCGCGTTCCCGGTAAAGGCATCCACCGTAAGCGAGGAGCCGCTCTCCATGATCAGCGTTCCGCCGCCGACAAGCGATCCCGCGCTGAGTGCGGCGCCGACCGTTACCGTCTTGCCGCCCGTGAGATCGATCACGGAGTTCACGTTCGTCAGAGCGTTGATCCGGCCGCCCGTCACCGTGACGGTGTTCGTTCCGATAAAGGTGGCGCCCGCCTCCACTTTGGCAACCTGACCGCCGCTGACCGTTACGTTCACCGTTCCGCTGACGGCGGCGCTGGAGCCGGACAGAGTGATCTTCTCGGTGACCGTCCCGCCTTCAAACGCGATCGTCGCCGTTCCGCTGTACGAGCTGGCGGAGTTGAGTCCGCCGGCAAAGATCGCCCAGAAGGTACCGGACTGTACGGTGACCGTCCCGTCTCCGTTCGTGATCGCGCCGACCGCCCCGGAAAACGCCCGGGATCCGACGAACAGCGCGGGGTAACGGACGCCCTTGAGGAGCAGACAGGTAACGTTTTCACCGAAGGTCAGATGATGCCCCTGCGCGTAGATGTGCGAATAGCCGTCGCCCGCGTTTTCCGCCCAGGTGATGTTGTCGATCGTAACGTCCTCGCCGAAGAGGATGGACTGGGTCTGCGTGAGTCTGACGTCCGCCGTTTCGCCGGTGATGTGAAGGGGCTTGGGCGCCAGAACGTAGTAGGTGTTCGCGCTGCCGTCCGTGATCGTCGCATCGCTGCAGACCACGATCGTGCCGCCCGAGGCGGGCAGGGCGTTCAGCGCCGCGGCAAAGCCGCTGTATACGTCTTCCGTATGCGAGCTCGTGCCGGCGGGGTCAAGATAGACGACGTCGCTTGTCGCCGGCGTCAGCGAGTTTTGCGAATAGACGCCGCCCGAGAGGACGTACTCGTATCCGTCGTCCACGAGAATGGTATCCGGCGTTTCCTTCCACGTGCCGGCGGAAACGGTCGCGCCGCCGCGCAGATCGACGGTGATGCTCTTCGTTGCGTTGCAGGTGCCCTGGAAGTTGCCCGCGGAGACCGTGCCGGTGCAGACGGCGTTCGAGAGCGTCAGAGACGACGTGCCGTTCAGGGTGCCGTTGTAGCTGCCGGCGTAGATCGCGCGGTAGGTCCCGCCGAGCACCGTGACATCCGTGTGATACGTCACCGTGCCGCTCGCCGCGCCGCCGAAGATCGCAAACACGCTCGCGCCGGAAGCGTTTGAGGTCGTGAGACCGGGGCCGAGCGTGAATTTTTTGCCTTTCGCGATCAGGTTCCCGTTTGTGTTGCCCGACGCGGAGTGCAGGTGGATATCCCGGATCTGCAGTTCCCCGCCGAGGGTGAGAGAACGCGCGATATTCAGCGTGACGTTCCCTTCCCCGCGGATCGTAACTTTTCCGGATTTTGTCGGCAAAGTCACGCCGGCCGATTTTGTACCGACCGTCGTATCGCCGGTAACGACGACCGTACCGCCCGAGGCGGGCAGCGCGTTGAACGCGGACGTAATATCCGTGTACGCCCCCGCCGTGGCGCCGGTCCCGTCGAGATACACCGTATCCGTATCCGCGTGGACCGATACGGCGACCAGCGCGGCGACAAGCGCCGCGGCAAGGAGCAAAACCGCCAGTTTTGAAGCTCGCATTGCATTCCTCCTGTAAAACAAAAATACTCTGTATATATTTTTACACAAAAAACCGGAAAAAGCAAGACAAAAATGTAGTAAATAATCTGAAAACGGTTGCCCGAAAAGCAAAATCGTATCATTTCCGTTTTCTTTCTTATAAAACCCTCCTTGACAGAAACGGCAGAATATGCTACAATCACGCCGATCCGTTCAAAAAAAGGAGAAAAAGATGAAAAAAATTACAGAATATCTGAAAAAAGCCGGCGTCTTTTTCGTGGCGACGGCGGAGGGGGATCAGCCGCGGGTGCGCCCCTTCGGCGCCGCGGCGGAGTTTGAGGGCAGGATCTATCTCTGCACGAACAACAAAAAGCCCTGCTACGCGCAGATCGCCGCCAATCCGAAGGTCGAGATCTCCGGCATGACCGGGGAGGGCGAGTGGATCCGCGTGACGGGAGAGCTGGTCCGCGACGACCGGGACGAGGCGCGGGCGGCGATGCTGCGGGAATACCCGGAGCTCGGGGGGATGTACCGCGTCGGGGACGGGATCTTCGAGGTCCTCTATCTCAAAAACCCCGTCGGCGTTCTCTGTTCCTTCACCGCCGCGCCGGTTACGCTGGACTGAAAACGAAAAAGCCCGGCGGCAGTCTGAGACTGCCGCCGGGCTTTTTTCAGTTGTGCGAGGGTACGGGCTGCGGAGTGTTCGTCGGACCGACGATCCGGAGAATATCCGGGCCGCCGTTTTCGTCCGGCTCAAAGACCACACGGTCAATGCAGATGACGCGGGAAGCGCCCTCGTTGCCGATCACGGCGTGGCGGTGGTACATCACAAAAAGCTCGCTGCCGTCCGGCGAGGAAACGAAGACGCAGTCGCCGACGCCGTCCGCCTCGTCGGTATACGGGAGGACCTCGTTATAGCCGACTTTCGTATACGGTCCGCAGATACTTTCGCTGACGGCGCACGCTTCGCCGTAGTGCCCTTTATAATGGCCGGAGGCGTAAAGCATATAATAGAGCCCGTTATGCTTGACGATGACGCCGCCTTCGGCGATCTTGCCGTAACCGTCGCACTCGTAGTGCTCGGTCGGCGAGACGACGAGCGTCCCCGGCGTCAGCGGCGTGATCACGCCGTTTTCCGCCCGGATCTCCTGAATATAAACGTGATTGCCGCCGCCGAAGCGGACGGTGGTCAGGTAGATCTTTCCGTCCTCGTCGATAAAGGGCGCGCCGCCGATCTCCTGCACGTCGTTGACAAACGAATCCTCGCTTGCCATCGTAAAAGGCCCGAGAGGAGAGGCGGCTGTCGCGTAACGGATGCGGTATTCGGACAGGTTTCTCGTCTTGGAGGCGATCAAAAGGTAATAGGTATCGCCGCTCTTGAAGACGTTGGGGCTCATATAGGCGGTGATATCGGTCACGCTGTGATCGACGGTGTAGACCGGCTGCATCGCCGACCAGTGGATCAGATCGACGGAGGTCTGAGCCTGGACGGCGCCGTTTTGATGCGTGTAGAGATAGTAAACGCCGTCTTCAAAATAAACGTCGGGGTCCGGGCCGGAGGCGACGGGATTGAGATAGGTCTCCGCCGCGGCCGCCGGCGCGTCCGTCAGCTTGGAAACGAACGCAAAAGAGGACGCGAGCGTCATCGGCCCCGCCGCGCACACGGTCTCGAAGACCGGATAATCGGCGTATCCGAAAAAGATCCGGCAGATCCCGTCCGAGCGCGAAACGCCGAACGGATATTCTCTGCCCTCGGTCAGGGTCATCGCCTGCTCTGCCGCGCGGGAAAGAACGCCGTTTTCCCGCCGGAAGAACAGGATCAGATCCGTCTCCGGATCAAAGCAGACAAACAGTCCGTTCCCCTCGCCGTCGAGGAGGGTGAGCGTCTCCTGTGAAGCGAGAGTGACGGAAGCGGAAAACGCTTTCCCGTCCGGGAGGTCGAAAGCGTCGGAAGTACTTTTGAGCGGGCGGACGCTGACGTTATCGACCCGGCCGACGCCGCCGTCGTTGACCATACGGAACCCGACGAGCCCCGAAAGCGCGGAGATCGTGTCGTTCGGGTGGTCGCCGATCCGGTAGACGGAGCGGAAGACCTCCTTCCCCGTCGTCTTGTCCGTGACGGTATAGACGAGAACGTTGCCGACGGCGAGGACGCGCAGATGAAGATCGGAACCGACCTCGGTCACATCGGCGGCGGAAACGAAGAGGTTGCCGCTCCACGTCCCCGCGCTGCCCGCGCAGCCGAGCGCGCCGAGCGTACCGGCGTTGCCGATGAAGGCGTGATATCCGTAAAAAGCGGTATCGCCGGACGCGGAGGCCCGCTCTCCGTCAGAGCGGATGATCAGCCCGCCGCCGCGGATATGACCGAGAAAATCGCACTCGGCGATGAAATCGTCAAGCGTGTCGGTCGGGAACAGAAGGGTGGACTGCCCGGAAGAAAGAGAGGAGGACGCGCAGAGCGCGCCCTCCCTGACTTCAAAGCCGCCGTACAGGACGCGGAGCGAGGACAGTGCGTCCGGATCGGAAAAGCCGTTCTCATAGACGGGAGCGGGAGACGCCGTACCGGTCGCCAGCAGCGTATCGTCCCATCCGTCCAGTTCGGCCGCGTCGACGTCCATCCCGTCGCCGACTTCCATCGGCGGGAAGGAGGGGAAGGACGCGCCCGTGAGATCGAGCGTATCAAAGAGGATCTCGGCGAGTTTGGAATAGCCGAGGTTGTTGGGATGCAGTTTATCCTTATAATACGTCGTGCTGCCGTAGGGACGAAAGAGGGTGTTAAGATCGACGAGCCGGGTGAAGCCGAAGAAGCGGCCGGCGATCTCCTTTTGTGCGGGGATGATATAGCTGTCGACCATCTCGTTGCGGTCCGCGTTGTCAAATCGGTAAAGCGCGGTGGTCATAAAGACCTTGACCTGCGGGTACGCCTCGCGGAGTGCGCCGATCATCGCGATATAACTGTTTTTGAAATCGGCAAGTCCCCCCGGCATCAGGGAGGCGTTATTGGTCCCGAGCGCAAAGAGGACGAAGTCCGGATCGAAATCCTCAAGGAGATTCCAGCAAAGGGACTGATAATACTTTGCGTAGGAGCCTGACGTGACGTTCGAGCCGGGATAACCGAAGTTCCCGACAACGGCCGTATCGCCGCAGAGGCGCTGAAGCTGCGCCGGGTAGGAGAAGTTAACGTCGAGATACCCGTCCTGCGCGGTAAAGCCGGTGCCGAAGGTGATGCTGTCCCCGCAGCAGGCGAGGCGCGGGACGTGCTTTTCCGCCGTCCGACTCCCGTTGACGAAGAGGAAATCCACCGTTTTATGCCCGGCGGGCACGCCTGCGGCGGTCGTGTTTCCGAGAACGCCGAGGGCGGAGAAGGCGAGCGTATCCGAGAAGGAACCGCCCGCGACCGTGAAAGCGCAGTCCGCGTGTAGCGCGGTCTCTCCGGGAACCTGGAGGGCCTTTATCTCCGTCGCTTTCGGCGAGGTGAAGTCCCCGCCCGAGATAAGGACGGTGACCCCGGCGTTATAGAGCGTATCGTAGCTTTGCTGCAGTCCGTCGGTCCCGGTTTTGCCGTTGGCGGCGGTGAAGTTGAAATACTTGCCCAGGTGCCCGATCGCGTAGACCGGCGTCTTGTAGGTTCCGCCGGTGATCTCGAGCGTGACCGAGCCATGGGCGATATTCGCGCCGGAGGCGGCGATATAGTCGACGCCGATATCGTCGGTGATCGCGCCGGACTCCACTTCGACCGACCCGCCGAGGGTGAGGGTGAGCGCGCCGTTTACCGTCCCGACGGGAGCGTTTTTCCCGAGCCGGACGTTGCCGCCGACGATGCTGCGCCATTTGCCGCCGGAGATCGAGAAGACAAGATTGCCCGTGTGGCTGACCTCCGCCGCCGTCATGTGCCCCTCGACGTTGAGTGCGACGTCGGAGACGAGATACCCGCCGACGAAGGATGGCAGCGCCCCGGCGGAGACGACCGTATCGGTCACGGTCACGTTGTGGAAACGGGCGCAGATCCGCGCGCCGTCGCTCTCTGCGAGGAGACGGATCCCGTCGAGGATCACGTCGGAGGAAAAGGCGCAGGAGGAGAGGACGCGGATCCCCGCGTTGTTGTTTTTCGCGTAGTCGAAGCTTCCCTGCCGGGCGGTGAGCGTTACGGTCCCGTCATACGCGGGGAAAACGTAATCGGCGGCCGCCGGGACGGTATGGACCACGACGACGGTCGAGCGGGACGGCGTGAGCAGCGAAAACGCCCGCTCGTAGGTGGCGACCGCCGAGGAGGCGGTAAGCCCGTCGTTTGCGTCGGAGCCGTTTTGCCCGTCGACGAAGACCGCGTCGGCCGCCGGCGTTTCTGGCTCTGTTTCTCCGAAATACGTCTTGAACCACGTCGGCGAGTTTGCCTCGTTCAGAACAACGCCGACCGGCGTTTCGGTCACGGTAGAGCCGTTTTCATCTTCGGCGGTAAAGGTATAGGTGAAGCGGAGAACGCCGCCGAGATCGTTGAGAAGCGCGCGGGGGAAGGAAACCTCCCAGAGCACGCCGCCGTCTTCGTCGGAGGGATCGTCGAAGGTGCCGTCCGCGAAAACCGCGCACGCGCCGGGGAAGGAAACCGGGCTCCCGTCCTTTTTCAGCGTCGCCGTACCGGAGGGGTCAAGGGTGAGGGTGTAGATCCCGCCGCCCGCCGCCGGGAGGTACAGGGTCACGGTGTCGGAGGAGCGGAGGGCGCTGTCGCTGCGCTCCGCGAGGAAACAGGCGTTTTCCGCGTCGTAGGCGGTCCGGACGGTAACCTGCGCCTGGGTCTTGGCGCCGAGGAAGACGGCGTCCGTGTTTGAGAGCCAGTCGGCGATATATCCGTCGATCGCGGGGGAGGCCTCCTGCGCAAAGAGCGCGTGATTGAGGCGGAGGGTGACCGTGCGGATCGCGGAGGTACTGCCCGAAACGCTCGGGAACGCGGCGACGGCGCTGTGCGTTCCGTCGACGAGCAGCGAGCCCCAGAAGCCGCTCGTCCCGAAGACCGTCGACTCGCCGCCGAAGGCGCGCGCGCCGGCATCGCCCGTGCGGACGATCATCGTATTGCTGCGGTTGTAGGAGAGGAGCGTCTCCCCGGAGGGGAAGGCGACAAGGTAGGGACCGGCGCCGGTAACGAAGTTGTCAAGGCGGTCGGCGGGGCCGGTCTCGTCGATGCCGAGGCCCGTTGCCCAGTTATCGTCCGAATAGCCGAGGGAGATCTTGAAGGTGCTGTTGTCCGCCTGCTTGCTCTCCGCCGCGACGGCGAGGGTGCCGTCGGCGAGGAGGCAGGCGACCGGCATCTGATCGGTGAAATGGCGCACCCCGTAAAGCGTGGTGATATACTGCTGCATCACGCGCTCGGCGGCGTAGGGCGGTTCGGCCACGTAGGGCGTCCAGCTCTCCCCGCCGTCATAGGAGCGGATCAGGCCGACGCCGCTGGAGCGGCGCTCGCTGCGGTAGGTATCGGCATACCACTTCGGCGCGATATGCGTGAAGTAGACCTGCACTTCCCCGCCCGGCAGCTCGATCAGATGCGGCTCCCAGCAGTTGCCGGTATAGATGAGCCGCGCCTTGCTCCAGGTCTTGCCGTTGTCGGTCGAGCGGCTGAGGACCAGCCCGCCGCCGGCGACGTTTTTTGTATAATCGTGATTGATCCGCAGGGCGGTAACGGCGAGGATATCGCCGTTTGAGAGGACGAGGGCGTCCCCGCTGGAGAAATAGCCGGAATCCGCCGTCCCGTCCGCAAGCTCGGTCGCGTAGGCGCGGAAGATGATCGTCTTGCCGGAGAAGGACGTCGGCGTATCGCCCGTGGCGCAGTACATATTGGTACTGACCTGTCCGTTCTGGTAGAAGAGGATGTAGCGGCCGTCCTTCATCCGTTTGACGCGCGGGTAATAGCAGGCGGTCACGCCGAGACCGGCGGAGCCGGTATTCTGCACGGCGTAGGTACGGTAGTCGTACTCGACCGTCGCCTGTCCCGCCTCCTCTCCGGCGTGGCTGCCCGGAACGGAAGCGGTGTTGAGCTCCTCCACGGGCGTGATCCGCTGGCAGCGGCGGAGGATGGACTCCGCGATCGCCGCGGATTCGGCGCTGACGCCCGGCTTTTCGTGGAGCGAGGCCGCCCGATCGTAAAGGGAGGCGGAGACCGTCCCGCCGGCGAGGGTCACGAGATTCCCCTCTCCGTCGCGCAGGACCGCGTACGGGCAAAAAGCGTAACCTTTGCGCGCATACAGCGCGATTTGCTCCTCGTCGGCAAAGCGGATCGCGGTGGCAAAGGAAACGAGATCGCTCTCCTCCGGGTCGTAGTAATAATCGAGCACGACGGGGGAACCGGTCTGCGCGCTGCAAAGGTAGTTGAGCGATTTGAAGTGCCCCGTCGTATGATTGAGGTTGTTGTCCGGAAGGATGTCGTTCCGTTCGTCGCCGTGCTGTCCGCCGCCCGGGAAGTAACGGAAGGGGATGGGATTTTTTTCACTTTTGACCAGGATGCCGAACTCGACGGTCCGGTAGTCCATATAATCCTCCGTGAAAGAGCCGAGAAGACGGAAGACCGCGCGCAGCGCGGCGCCGTTTCCGTTATCACGGAGCTGGAAGCCCTGAAGATCCAGGACGTTTTCCTCCGTCCCGGTCCGCGCCAGCATCAGCCAGGAGGCGGAAGCGGCGCGGGACGCCGCGTCGGTCACGAAGCAGAGCTTCCCTTCCGTCGCCGCGCCGGAAAAGTCGAGCCGGTCAAGCCAGCTTTCCGCCGCCCGTACGCAGAAGTCCACGCCGTCCGTGCCCGCGGTTTTCAGGCGGGAGAAGGGCGCGGCGTCCGGCACGTTGATCTCCACCGTCCCGTCAAGCGAGGCGGGATAGTTTGCGTTCTGCCGGACCACAACGTCCCCGAGGACCCGGCCGCCGAGGAAGTTGACCGTGACCGAGGCTTTGGCGGACGGGACGAGAGCGCTCGTGTAGCCGAGAACGAACAGATTGCCGCGGATCGTCCCGCCGGAGAAATCGTATACGATCTTCGCCCCGTCCCAGTTATTATGACCGAGCAGAGCGGCGCCGGAAGCGGTGCCGGACGAGGAGGAGGGCGCCAGCACGTCGCCGTACGCGTGGCGGATCGTCATCGTGCCGGAATAGGTCTCCTGCGTTCCGTTCCGTCCGCCCGCGCGGAACCAGTTGTAGCGGCAGTCGCCCTCGAGGACGACGGTCTGATCGCGGGTGATCGAGGCGGCGGACGTCTCGCTCACGTTCATCCCGAGGATCAGGATCCCGTTTTTCGACGCGGTCTCCGCGTCGGCGGGATCCGCCGTGACGGAGAAGACGGAGGAGGCGATCCGGAAGTTATGGTACGCCAGAATGAAAGCGGGATTGCTGCCCGACCAGACGAGATCGAGGTTTTCAAGCGTATAGTCTCCGTTGAAGCGCAGGCCGCAGCAGCCGCCGGACTGCGCGGTGACCGAGGTCGCCGCGATGAAGCGCGCGTCGTTTGCGGCGTTGCCGCCCGCGCGGTAGTCGGCGCCGTTATAATAGGAAGTGATCGTGATCGGATAGACGGCGTTGGCGGCAAGCGAGGCGTTCGTGACGGTAAGAGGCCCGCAGACGACGATGACGCCGCCGCCCGTGAGCTGCTGCGCCGCCGCGGGAAGGGTGGCGAGCGGCGCGGCGGAGGTAAGACCGTCGTTTGCGTCGCTGCCTGCGTCGCAGACGTAGCGGACGGCGTAGCTCTCCGGCGTGCCCCGGCTGAGCGGCTCGGCGTATCCGCCGACGAAATCGCGCAGGGTCGGGCCGTTTTCGGTCATCGTCCAGACGGCCTCAAAGTCAAAGTGGTGGTATTCCGCCTGATCGGCGGTCACGGGGAGGACGGTGGCGGCAGAAGAGGAAGCGCCGGCGCCCTCGGCGAGATAGAAATCGGCAAAGGAAACGGTCGTGCCGGTTTGCGCGCCGCCGGAGAGCGCGTTGCCCGCGGCGGAAAGGGTGAGTGAGGCGTAGTTGCGGCAGAGAGAAACGGCGTTGCTCTGCGCAGACGCGTTGTAGGCGGCGTATCCGATCAGACCGCCGACGTCGACGCCGGACGCTCCGGTCACGGAGCCGCGCGCTTCGCAGTCGCGCACCTCCACGCACCGGGCCTTGCCGGCGATCGCGCCGGTCCCGGAGAGAGAGGCGGTGCGGGTCGAGGAGACCGCGCCCGCGTTCCGGCAGCGGGCGATTTCCAGCAGCGCCCCGTCGCTGACCGCGCCCCCCGCGATACCGGCCGCGTTGAGCACGCCGGAAACGGTCCCCGTATTGACGGAGCCGAGGATCGCGGTACGGCCGACGCACGCCGCGCCGTTCTGCAGGAGACCGACGACCCCGCCGCAGAAGCCGTCGCTTGTCGCGGCTGCCGAAACGGGACCGTCGTTTTGGCAGCGGGTGACGATGAGATCGGCGCCCTGAACGGACGAGGGGTTATAGACCGCGCCGATGACGCCGCCGATCCGGTTCGCGCCGGAGACGGTCCCGGTATTGCGGCAATCGGAGACGGTCGCGGAAACGGAGGTCGCGGAGGCAAAGTCGATCAACCCGACGACGCCGCCGGCGCGGCTTACCGTCTGGCCGGTCAGCGTGCCCTCGAAGGAGCAGCGGGCGACCCGGCACTCCCGTTTTGCGTTCGCGTCCACGAAAAACCGCCCCACGACGCCGCCCGAACGGGTCAGAGACGAACCAGTGAGCGTGATACTCAAGCGGGAGGTGAGGTCGGAGAGCTCGGAATCGATCGCATAACCGACAAGTCCGGTATAACTTTGAGAAGAACGGATCTCGCCCTCGACCGTGAGATCGCGGACCGAGGCGTTTTTGACACAGCCGAAAAGCCCGAGACCGGTGCCGGCCAGGGTCGCTTCATTCGTTTCCAGATCCAGCCCGGAGAGCGTATGCCCCCGCCCGTCAAAGGTCCCGGTAAAGGCCTTGGAGGAGGAGACGCCGATCGGCGTCTGAGAAAGCGGGGAGGTCGCCTGCGAAAGGTCGACGTCACAGTCGAGAACAACGGTATTGCCCCACGCGCCCGGATCGTTCATCAGCCGGAGGAGCGTATCCGGCTCCGTGATATGCAGCGCCTCCCATCCCTGCGCCGCGTCGAGGGGATCGGGCGTTTCCGCTCCGTTCACCGGAGCGCGGCAGATCTGCACGCCGTGGGAAACAGCCCTGACCGTTCCGCCGTTTTCCTCGTTATGACCGACCGAGCCGCAGAAATAGAGATAGCCGTTCGCGCAGTAAACCGAGTTCCAGACGCTGTACTGCGTATCGTTGACGACGCCCGCCTTGTCGTATCCGCCGTAATCAAGGGGGAGGGATACTTCGGTGGAAAAGGAGGAGGAAAGACGGTAGCAGACCGACGAGCCGCTCGTCGTCGCGGAAGAGAGCGAGGCGGAATTCGCAAAGGTAACAGGGCCGGAGGAGAGGACGACGTGCGGCGTGCCGTTGTAGGCGACTTCGCCGTTGAGCACCGTGCGCCCGACAGCGGAAATCGGCTCCTGGAAGGAAACGGCGAGCCGGCCGTCCGGCAGGACGGCGACGCCGGGAACGGCGCAGTTGTAGCCTTTGGTATTCGAGCGGGCAACGATCGTGCGGTTGGTCCAGTTCGTCAGGCCGTCCTGCGAGAACCAGAGCTCGATCTCCAGGTTGCTGCCCCCGTCGATCCAGCCCTCGATCGCCAGCACGTAGCCGCTGCCGTCGTAGAGACGGGCAACGATCGGCATCCCGTCGCGGCTTGCGTGATCGATGCCGTCAAGGCAGATCTGCGGCGTTTTGTTCCACGTTTTGGTCGGGATGTCGTAGGTCATCACGGAAATATCCTGATACCAGGACGAGCAGCCGCGCTCGGTGCGGGGGGTGAGATCGTCGGCGTAGTACATCGCAACGGTGTTTTCGTCAAGCTGAAGAAGGAACGGCTCCCAGAAGCCGTGCTTGACGGTCGCCGTCCGTTCGATCAGGATCTCTTCGCTGTCATAGGAGAAAAAACGGTCCTCCGCCGAGCGGGTCATCACGCGGATCGAGGTATAGAACTCGTCCCCCTCCTGATAGTCCGCCGGCGTGTGGGTATGCGTGCGGTACGCTACCATCATCGAGCCGTCCGAGAGCTCGATCGCCTGGGTGTTGGCGCGATCCATCCCGGTGTGCTCCGTCCCCGAGGAGGTAACGATCGAGGCGGCGGCGTTGTTGTGAAGATCGGACGTTCTTTGCGTAAAAGTCTCGCCCGAATCGAAGGAGATGTATTCGTTGTGTCCGGCGCAGACCATCAGAGCGCCGGTGGACAGGCGCGTCATACGCGGGTAGCTGCCCGCGGGAAGCGCCGCGGGATCCTCCATCACGGGGAGAGAGGAGACCGCACCGCTCCCGAACACGATCGCGGAAAGAGCGCCTGCCGACAGCAGGAGCGCTAAAACCAGCGACAGCAAAACCAACTTCCGTTTTTTCATTTTTCCTCTCCTTCGAGCGGTTTTCGTTTCCGGGACGGCGCGTCCGCCGGATCCGGAGCTTATGCTTCCGTGATCTCTACGCCGACGGGCAAAGCGCCGGCGACCGGAGTTCCGTCGAACGCGTTTTTCGCCGCGGTCTTCAGCGCGTCGCCGAAATCAAACGCCGTCAATGCAAAACAGCCCTCGAACGCGCGCGCGCCGATCGCGGTAACGCCGCCGCTTTCCAGCGTGACGCTTTTCAGCGAAACGCAGTTCCGGAACGCGCTTGCGTTTACCGTTTTGACTCTTGACGGGATCGTCGCCGTTTCCAGCGCGGAACCGGAAACGAATCCGCGCGGGACTTCGGCCAATCCTTCGGGGATGACGAGCGTTTTGAGTTTGCTGCAATTTGCAAACACGTTCGTGCCGACTTCGGTCACCGACGCGGGAAGATAGGAGGAGGCGAGCGCCGTTTTGGAAAACGCCTGCGAACCGACGCTTGCAAGCGAGCTTCCCCACTCCACCGACGCAAGCGACGCGCAGTTCAGAAAGGCGGAGCTCTCAAGCGCGGTAAGCGAGTCGGAGAACTTGACCGACCGGATCTGCGTGTCCTTCATCGCTCTCGTCCCGACCGCGGTAATGCCGGCGCCGATCTCCAGCCGGAGCACGTCGATCGAAGCGGCATAGACCTCGTTGCAGATCTCTTCCGTATGGCTTAGCGTAAGCGTGCCGGAACCGCTTACCTTCAGCGTTCCGTCGGGGGACAGTTCCCACAGAATCCGGTTGTCCGACGTTCTGCCGGAGACCGCCGTTACCGGCTTCGGCGTGTACGTTACACCCGGCTCCTGCCGGATGATCCTGCCGGGATTCTCCCGCCACATCAGGACAAGGTCGCCGGAGGCCGGAACGTGTTCCCGGAAACTGACGTTGCTTTCCCGTTCCGTGACCTCGCCGGTAAACGGATTCTTCGTGCTGTAACAGACCGACCCGTAGATCTCTAAAAAGACCGTGCCGTCGGCGCTGACGAGCCCGTCTATCAGGTCGATCCTGTTCGTCCCCTGATAATAGATCTTTTCTCCGGTTTGGGCCGTGAACTGGACCGTGACATTCTTCACCGTGCAGGGTTCCAGCGTCTTTTCATCCACCCATTTGATCCGGATCGTCCGGAGCTCGGTCTTCGGAAAGGAGACATAGATCGCGCCGTCTTTGACTTCAAACCCGCGCGCAAACGTAACCGTTTTGCCGCTTTCCGTCGTATAGGTGACCGTTACGGTCCTGATATCAACGGCGATCCTGCCGGTCCATTCCCCGTTTTCTCCCGTGGTCCCGGAAACACGGCTGCCGGTGCTGTATTCGAGCGTGACCTTCGCGCCGGGGATCGGGCGCCGCGTTCCCTCTTCGTAAACGACAAGCCGGTCGGCGTAGCGATAGGACTCGGACGGGATGACGTTGAGCGCGCACGGGATCGTCCCGCCGGTGTTCGAGTGCGGATCCAAAGCTACCAGGTCGCAGTAAAACCGCTTTCCGGAAGCGGGATCGGGGTCGAGCGCGAGAGTTTCGGATTCGATATCCACGACGGTGATCCCGGCGGTAAGGGGATAATCGTGCGAATCCATCGTAACGATGAAGACCCCTTCCGAATTGGTCACGGCGTAGTAAAGCTGCGGGTCTTTTTCTTCCCCGTTTTTTGATTCCGCCGTATAATACACAACGACGCCCTTTTCCTTTACCGGTCGTTTCAGCTGATCCTGCAGGGTGACGACAAAGGTGAAGTCGTTGCGGTGAGGAGAGACCGCCTTCCCTTTGTAGAGCGGCAGCTCTTCGGGGGTCTGTCCGTCCTGCGGATAGTATTGAGCGCGAAGATGATCCTCTTCAAACTGCATATGCAGCGTGGAGGGGTACGGCATCGGGATCGCGCCGTCTCTTATCACGACCGGCGCGACCGCAACGCCCTGCGTTTCCGCGGGCGTACTGTCCGGGGCGGCAGTCTCCCCCGGCGTTTTGGCGGTTTCCGCCGGGGCGTTTGAGGTTTCCGGAACGGCGGTCCCCGCTTCCGTGTGCACGGGGGACGTTTCCCCTTCCGCCGAGGCCGGCGGATCTTTCTCCGTCACAAAGGAAACGGCGCTGTCCGCAACAGAGGCGCCGTCCGGAGCAGAGCTGCCGCTTTCTTCGGTCATGCCGGTTTCCCCGCAGCCGGCAAGCAAGACGGCTGAAAGCAATAACGAGATAAAAAAGATACCTGTTTTCTGAAATCGATACATCTCTGTCTCCTTGAAAAGCATTCGGTTTTGTCGTCAGGGACCGGACGGACCGGAAAACGCCGATCTTATTTTTATGGTAACATATTTTTCGCCGAAACACAACACCTTTTTCCGTTCCGGGGAGAAGCCGAAAAAAGCAGTCCGCCGTTCTGAACGGAAAACAGCCGCAAGGCGGCTTATGATCTGTCTGCTTGCGCAGCCATCCTTTGCCCGAGGGCCGGCATCACGGAAAAAAGGACTTGCAAAGCAAGTCCTTTTTTCCTGGGATTAACAGACGAAATAGCCCAAGAATGAAAACGGGGTAAATTTGATATTTCTGATGAAGATTCAATATGATCGAGAATGATGGCTTTTGCACCAACAAAATAGCCCATAATGATGTCGGCGCAAAGCGCCTCATGATGTATCGGCTTCGCCGAAATGATGTTGCTTGCATTCGCTCGCAATGATGTGATGTTTGCCCCTCATGTCCCGCAGGACACATCATGCGCGTCAGCGCACATCATTGCCGAAGGCAACATCATTTGCCCCGCAAGGGGCAAACATCATTGAAAAAAGCACTTGCAACAGCAAGTGCTTTTTTCTTGGCGGAGAGAGTGGGATTCGAACCCACGGTCGGTGATTAGCCGAACACACGATTTCCAGTCGTGCGCCTTAGACCAGCTCAGCCATCTCTCCAAGCCGCTCACGCGAGCTTTATCATCTTACCATACCGAAACGAAAAAATCAAGAGTAAAATTCAAAAAAACAGACTTTTTCTAAAAGTTCGCATCTTCTGCTTGACATTCGCCTTTTTGCGTGATACAATAGGCGAGGTTGGGAACGATCCCGCCTTTATGGAGGGATATCGAAGTGGTCATAACGAGGCGGTCTTGAAAACCGTTTGGGGCAACCCACAAGGGTTCGAATCCCTTTCCCTCCGCCAAAACGGGGCGTTAGCGCAGTTGGGAGCGCACAACACTGGCAGTGTTGGGGTCACGGGTTCGAATCCCGTACGCTCCACCAAAAACGGAAAGCACCCATCGGGTGCT
>JAFSSQ010000043.1 GCA_017450965.1 Clostridia bacterium | reverse complement strand
CGTGCTGGACGCCGTCAACAACCTCTCAGACGCGCTTTCCTCGGTCATCACCGTCGTCGGGACCTTCCTTGCCGGCCGCAAACCGGACAAAAAGCACCCGCTCGGCCACGGCCGGATCGAGTACATCAGCGCGATGCTCGTCGCCGCGCTCGTTCTCTACGCCGGCGTGACCGCTCTCGTCGAGTCGGTCAAAAAGATCATCACGCCCGAGCCGGCGGAGTATACCCCCGTCGGGCTCGTGATCATCGGGCTGGCCGTTTTTGTCAAGATCTTCCTCGGCCTTTACGTGAAGCGGACCGGGAAAAAGGTGAACTCCGGCGCCCTCGTCGCCTCCGGATCCGACGCGCTGGGAGACGCCGTCCTCTCCGCCTCCGTCCTCCTCTCCGCCCTCTTCTTTCTCTGGACGGAGATCTCCCTTGAGGCGTACGTCGGCGTCGTGATCGCCGCCTTCATCATCCGCGCCGGCGCCGAGATGATCGGCGGGACCGTCAGCGAGATCCTCGGCAAACGCGCCGACCCCGAGCTCTCCCGCGCCGTCAAGGCCGCGCTCTGCGAGGAGCCGGAGGTCCGCGGCGCCTACGACCTCTTCTTCAACAACTACGGGCCGGACCGCTATTACGCCTCCGTCCATCTCGAGCTGCCCGATACGATGACCGTGGAGGAGGTCGACCGCCTCACCCGCCGCGTCCAGACAAAGGTCTACCGCGAGACCGGCGTGATCCTCACCGGCGTCGGCGTGTATTCCTTCAATACCACCGATACCGAGGCCGCCGAGATCCGCAACACCGTCCAGGAGACCGTCCTCTCCCACGACTGGGCGCTCCAGATGCACGGTTTTTACGCCGATACCGAAGAAAAGACGATGCGCTTCGACGTCGTCGTCGCCTTCTCCGAGGATCCGAAAGAGGCGGAAACCGCCCTCCGCGCCGAGCTCGCCGCCCTCTACCCAGACTACCGCATCCAGATCATCACCGACGTCGATATCTCGGATTAACCTACTTTTCTGAAGAAAAGTAGGCAAAAGACTTCCTTTTCTGAAGAAAAGGAAGCAAAAGACTTTTTGAAAAGGGAAAAAAGGAAAGTCAGCGTGTTCATAGCAAATCCAATACGAAAGCCGACCCGGTAAGCGTGGGTCGGCTTTCTGTTTGGGCGGGAAACCAAAAAGCGGCAGGAGCAAGCCTCCCTCTTGAGGGAGGTGTCACCGAAGGTGACGGAAGGAGTTCTCCCGTTTTTCTTTTTGTAACGTCAACCCGCCGCTTGCGGCGGATATCACTCGCCCGGAGGGCGAATATCACTGCTCAAAGAGCAATATCACCCGTTCCAAAGGAACGGATATCACTGCCGCGCGGCGCTCGCCGCGCGCCTCTGTGATAGTTCTTTCATTCCCCGCATAAGATGGAGGAGAAAAAACGGCTTGGCCGGGAACGGGAGGAGAAGATGGAAAAACGGGGGACGCGGCTCCTTTGCGGGAGCGGGCGGATCGGCTGGGAGAAAAAAACCGCGCGAAGCGGGGCGACGGCGCCGAAAGGAGAAAAAAGCGGGGAAGAGAGCGCGGCGCACCGGCTGCTGTTTGCCCGGCGGCGGGGGGACGTCTTCCTCTCGGCGGTGTTTTTTTCGCTTGTGATCTTCCTCGCCGCGCTGGCGGCGCGGGGCGGGATCACAGCGGCGGGCGAAGGGGAGATGGCGCGCGCGGCGTCCGCCGCGCGGGAAAGTCTGGCGGACTCGCGGGCGGCCGCCGCTTTACTCGGCGGGGGAGAGGAGGCGCTGGCGGTCGCGGCGCAGCCGCAGGAGGAAGCGGAGCCGGTCTTCGCGGTGTTCGGCGTTTCGGACGCGGAGGAGTATCTCGCCGCGCTCGAAGCGCGGGAGGAGGCGCTTGTCTGTATGCTGCCGGTGGAGGCGAAGGTGATCTCCGGCTTTTCCTACCGGCAAAATCCCCTGTGGGACGGCGTTTCGGAAAACCGGTACGAGTTCCACGGCGGGTACGATCTGCCGGTGGTGACCGGGACGGAGGCGCGCGCCTTTGCGGACGGGCGGGTCCGCACCGCCGGGGTGAGCGATACCTACGGGACTTACCTGCTGATCGACCACGAAGGGGGGCTGACCTCCCTTTACGCGCACCTCTCCGCCGTGCTGGTCCGGGCGGGGGAGAAAGTGAAGATGGGGGATCCGGTCGCCCTGACGGGGGCGAGCGGACGGGTCACGGGCGCCCACCTGCACTTTGAGCTGCGCCGGGACGGGGAGCCGGTCGACCCCGCGCTCTACCTCGGGCGATGACGGCGCCGACCGCCGGAGAGAGGCGGCAGGACGGGGCGTGGCGGCGGTTTTTGTCCGTTTTGGGGACCTCCGCCGTTTCGGTGCTCGCCTTTTTCCTTATCACGGGGGAGCCGCCCTACTGCTCGCTTTCCCTCCTTTTGGGGATCTGCCTGCACGAGGCGGGACACCTTTTCGCCCTTTTTCTCTGCGGGCAGCGGGTGAAGGCGAGCGGCCGCCTTTTTCCCCTCGGGCTGACGCTCTCTCCCTCGGGGCGGCTCTGCTCCTACCGGGAGGAGCTTTTCATCGCGCTCGCGGGCGCCGGGACGAACCTTTTCTGCGTTCCGGCGGCTTTCCTTCTCCTGCGGGCGCGGCCGCAGAGCGATTTTCTCTTTTGCTTTCTGCTCTTTTCCCTCGGGCTCGCCCTCTTCAACCTCCTGCCCCTGCCGGCGCTGGACGGCGCGGCGGCGCTCTCCGCCTGCCTCTCTCTCGCCGGACTGCTGCCGGATACGGTGTGGCGGGTCGCTGCGGCGGCAGAGACGGCGGCGTCCTTTCTTTTTACCTTTCTCGCGGCGGCGCTCGCCGCCGCGGGGAAAACGGGCGTTTACCCCCTCTTTCTTTCTCTTTTCTTTCTTTCCCGCTCGCTTTCGGCGATCCCCGGAGGAGACGGAGGATAACGGAGGATTTCAGAGGATTTCGGAGGATTTCGGCGATTTTCCCGTTTTTTTCGGCCTCCGGCAAGAAATATTCCGATTTTCTCCGATTTTTCAAAGAAATTTCAAAAATATCTTGCATTTTCCCGGAGAGTTTGATAGAATAAGCGTCAGAACGTTTTTTGCGCGTTTCGCCGGCCGTCCGGTCGGTATCTTTTTCCGGAGGTTGGCCCCTGCGGGCCTGTCTTTGAATCAGATGGAACGCTTTATCGAACTGCGCGGGGTCTCCAAGATCTACGACGGGGAAAGGGTCCTCGACAACATCGATCTCGCTATCCACGACAAGGAGTTTGTCACGCTGCTCGGCCCGTCCGGCTGCGGGAAGACGACGACCCTGCGGATCATCGCGGGCTTCGTCCGGCCCGACGAGGGAAGTCTTTACTTCAACGGGCAGGACGTGAGCGAAGTCCCGCCCTACAAACGTCCGGTCAATACCGTCTTCCAGCGCTACGCTCTCTTTCCGCACCTCAACGTGTTCGAGAACGTGGCGTTTGCTCTGCGTCTGCGCGGTACGCCGGAAAACGAGGTGCAGCGCCGGGTCCGGGAGATGCTGGAGCTCGTCCGGCTTGAAAACTACGCGAAACGCGGGATCGCCAAGCTCTCCGGCGGCCAGCAGCAGCGCGTGGCGATCGCGCGCGCGCTGATCTCGGGGCCGAAGTGCCTCTTACTCGACGAGCCGCTCGCCGCGCTCGACGCAAAGCTCCGCAAGGATATGCAGGCGGAGCTGCGCCGGCTGCAGCGGGAGACGGGGATCACCTTTATCTTCGTTACGCACGACCAGGAGGAGGCGCTCTCCATGTCGGACACCGTCGTCGTGATGGCGAACGGCCGCATCCAGCAGATCGGCTCCCCCACCGATATTTACAACGAACCGCAAAACGCCTTCGTCGCCGACTTCATCGGCGAGTCGAACATTCTCGACGGCGTGATGCCCGCCGACCGGCGCTGCCGGTTCGCGCGCACGAACTTTGAATGCCTGGACGCCGGGTTTGCCCCGAACGAGCCGGTCGACATCGTGATCCGGCCGGAGGACGTGGACGTCGTTGCGCCGGAGAAGGGGATGCTCCGCGGCACCGTGACCGCCGTGACCTTCAAGGGCGTGCATTACGAGATCATCGTCGATATCGACAACTTCAAGTGGATGATCCAGTCCACCGACTACGTCGGCGTGGGGGAGAACATCGGGCTTTATATCGAGCCGGACGCCATCCACGTGATGAAAAAATCCGAGTTCTCCGGCCTGTTCGGCGATTACAGCAGCTTCAGCGACGAGATGGACGAAGAAAACGGCGAAACCGAGCCGTCCGCCGACGGGGAGGCGGAGAATTGACCGGCGCCAAAGCGGGCGCGTCCGCGTCCGTCCTCACCGAAAAGAAGGAAAAGACCTCCCTCGGCGCGAAGCTCCTCAACGCCCCCTACCTTCTCTGGTCCGCCGTCTTTATCGTCGTGCCGATCCTGATGGTCGTTTTCTACGCCTTTTCGGAGACGGTCGGCTATTACGAGATCTCCTTTACCGCCGGAGGGCGGGAATACGTCTGCGAGCTGCCCGCCGCCGAGGATCTCACCCTGGAGGGCGCGAAGGAGCAGGCCGCCGCGCAGGCGGGCGTTTCCCTCGCGGACGCGACCTTCACGCACGCGTCTCTGGAATACCGCTCCGGCGGTTTCACCCTCGCCAATCTGAAGGAGGTGTGGAGTCCCGCCTCCCGCCGCGCGATGCTGCTTTCCTTTCTCTATTCGCTCGCGGCCACGGCGATCTCCCTTGTGATCGCCTATCCGTTCGCGTACGCGCTCAGCCGCTCGGGCGCGAAGTCCCAGCGGATCCAGATGCTGCTCATCATGCTGCCGATGTGGATGAATATGCTCGTCCGCACCTATTCCTGGCAGCAGATCCTCGAAAACAACGGCGTCATCAACAAGGCGCTCGCCTTTCTCGGTCTCGGACCGGCGACGATGCTCGGCACCTCCGGCGCCGTGATCCTCGGCATGGTCTACAACTACCTGCCGTATATGATCCTGCCGATCTATACCGTGATGAGCAAGATCGACGTTTCGCTGCTCGAGGCGGCGGACGACCTCGGCTGCAACTGGCTCCAGAAGCTCTGGCGCCTGATCCTGCCGCTCTCGGTCCCCGGGATCATCTCGGGGCTGATCATGGTGTTCGTCCCCTCGATCTCCACCTTCTATATCTCCCAGAAGATGAGCAACGGGATGATCAAGCTCGTCGGCGACCTGATCGAGTCGAAGATCAAGGATCAGTGGGCCGGCGGCGGACTGAACGTCGGCGCCGCGATGTCGCTTGTGCTGATGGTCATCATTCTCGTCTGTACCTTTGTGATGAACCGCTTCTCGGACGATGACGGAGGAGGGATGGTCGTATGAAAACGCTTGGCAGGATCGTCTCCTTTCTCGTCTACTTCTTCCTCTACGCGCCGCTGCTCGTGATGATCGTGTTCTCCTTCAACGCGGGCAAGAGCACCTCGGTCTTTTCCGGTTTTTCGCTGCGCTGGTACGGGGAGCTCTTCTCCGGCGGCGGGATGCTGATCGAGTGTCTGCGCAATTCGCTTCTGCTCGCCGTTCTCTCGGCGGTGATCGCCACGCTGATCGGCACGGTCGCGGCGATCGGGATCTACCGGCTGAAAAAGGGCTTCGTTTCCGGCGCGATCCTCACGGTCAACAATATCCCGCTGATGAACCCGGATATCGTCACCGGCGTTTCGATGATGCTGCTGTTCGTCTTTGCGGCGGGGCTCTTCGGCGCGCTCAACGCAACGAACTTCTACACCCTTCTGATCGCCCACGTTACCTTCAACATCCCCTACGTGATCTTAAACGTCCTCCCCAAGCTCCGCCAGTCCGACCCCACCCTCTACGAGGCGGCGCTTGACCTCGGCTGCACGCCGCAGAAGGCGTTTTTCAAGGTCACGATGCCGCAGATCACCTCCGGGATCCTCGCGGGCCTTCTGATGGCCTTTACCCTCTCGTTTGACGATTTCGTCATCAGCTATTACACCTCCGGCCCCGACTTCGTTACTCTGCCCGTCTATATCTATTCTCTGGTGAAAAAGACGGTCAAACCGAACATTTACGCGCTTTACAGCATCATTCTCGTTGCGATCCTCGTGCTTTTGATCGTCTACAACGCGATCCTGAGCCGCAGCGATACAAAAAAGGAAGGAAATTAAAAAATGAAAAAAACGCTCTCTCTCTGCCTCGCCGCGCTGCTTCTCCTCCCGCTCGTTTTCGCGCTCGCGTCCTGCAACAAGGCGCTGGTCGACGTGGAAAACCTGGAGGGGACCTACACGCGGGATCTGGCGGGAACGACCCTCAACGTCTACAACTGGGCGGAGTATATTTCCGAGGGCGCGGAAGGCACCCTTTACGTGACCAAAGCGTTTGAAAAGCTCACCGGCATCGAGGTCAATTACAGCACCTACGAGAGCAACGAGGTCATGTATTCCAAATTGAAGAGCGACGCGGTCTCCTACGACGTGATCATCCCCTCCGACTATATGATCGAGCGGCTGATCTCCGAGGGGATGCTCCTCTCCTTCGACCCCGCGGCGGAGCTTTCCAACTATCATTATATCGACGAGCAGTACAAGAACCTCTATTTTGACGCTGAAAACAAGTATTCCGTCCCCTACAACGTCGGGATGGTCGGGCTGATCTACAACACGACGATGGTAAAAGAAGCGCCGGACAGCTGGGGCGCCCTCTGGGATGAGGCCTACAAGGGCAAGATCCTGATGTTCAACAACTCCCGCGACTCCTTCGGCATCGCGCAGGCGCTGGTCGGCGTGGATCTGAACAGCACCGACAAGGCGGACTGGGACAAGGCCGCCGCCAAGCTGACGGAGCAGAAAACGCTTTTGCAGGGCTACGTGATGGACGAGGTCTTCAACAAGATGGAGGACGGGAACGCCGCCCTCGCGCCCTACTACGCCGGGGACTTCCTCACGATGCAGGAGATCAACCCCGACCTCGCCTTCGTTTATCCGAAGGAGGGCGTGAACATCTTCGTCGACTCGATGTGCATCCCCGCGAACGCCCGGAACGCGGAGGCCGCCAAGCTGTTCATCAACTTCATGCTGGAGCCGGAGGTCGCCCTCGCCAACGCCGAGACGATCTGCTACGCCTCCCCGAACACCGGCGTGACCGGCAATCCCGAATACTCGCTTGCGGACAACGAATACCTCTATCCGAAGGATCTTTCCGCGATCAAGACCACCTATTTCCGGGATCTCGACCCCTCCACCCGCAAATACTACGAGGATCTCTGGGTCACGATCACGACCGGCAACTGAGAGCCGGGAACCGTTGAAAGAAACAAAACAGAAAGCCGACCCGAGACGCCTCGGGTCGGCTTTTGTATTTGTTTCGCTATGGATACGCCGTGTCTTTTCCCTTTGCGAAAAGACTTGCCGCTTCCTTTTTTCAGAAAAGGAAGGGGTTTTTCTTTTTACTTTCTGATATCGTTCTCGTCGAACGGGTCGCCGCATTCGGGGCAGAAGCGCGGCGGGTTTTTCGGATCCGCGGGCTCCCAGCCGCACTTATCGCAGCGGTAAACGGGGGCTTGTGCCGGTTTCGGCTCGCCGCACTCGGGGCAGAACTTCCCTTTGCAGACGGCGCCGCACTTCGGGCAGATCCAGCCCGCGGCGGTCTCGGGGCGTTTTGCGCCGCACTGAGCGCAGAACTTGCCGGTATTGTCCGCGCCGCACTGCGCGCAGGTCCAGCCGGCGGCCTGCGCGGCGGGCGCAACGGCGGCCTGCTGCGGATACTGGGCGCCCATCGCGTAGAGGTTTGCGGCGTTCACGCCGCCCGCCTGCTGCGCCATGCCAAAGCCCATAAAGGCGCCGAGCGCGCCGTTTTCGTTCTTCGCGGCGGCGACCATCGCGTCGGCCTGCGCGCCGGCGATCGTGGCGGCTGCCAGGGTGGGATCGCGGAGAGCGGCTCTCTTCTGCATCTCCTTGATCATCGCCTCGTCTTCCGGGTTGGCGGAAACGGAGTTGACGCCGAAGGAGGCGATCTCAAGGCCTCTCGTCTCTTTCCACTTCTTTGTCAGGACTTCGTTGAGCGCGTCGGCAAGCTCGGTCGTGTGGCCGGGCAGGGCGGAGTAGCGGATCCCCATCTCGGAGATCTTCGCAAACGCGGGCTGGAGGGCGGTGAGCAGCTCGGTGCGGAGCATACTGTCGATGCGCTCGCGCTTGTAGTCGGGCTCCACGTTGCCGCAGACGTTGGTGTAGAAGAGGATCGGGTCCGCCACGCGGTACGAGAACTCGCCGTTGCAGCGGATGCCGATATCGAGATCCATATTGGCGTTGCGGTCTACCACGCGGAAGGGAACGGGCGTGGCGGTGCCGTACTTGTTGCCGAGGATCTCCTTGGTGTTGAAGTAGTAGACGCGCTGATCCTTGCCGGTGTCGCCGCCGAAGGTGAAACGGCGTCCGATTGCCTTGAAGGTCTCGAGGATGGAGGATCCGAGCTTGCCGGTGAAGATGCTCGGCTCGGTGGAGCTGTCCCAGGTGAAGGCGCCGGGCTCCGCGCAGAGCTCCACGACCTTTCCCTGTTCCACGATGATCATGCACTGTCCGTCGTTGACGGCGATCACGCTGCCGTTGGAGATGATGTTTTCCTCTCCTTTGGTGTTGGAGGAGCGGCCGGAGGTGCGCTTCTGTCCTTTGACGACGAGGGTGTCCTCGTTGATCGCGTCACAGTAGAAGTACTCCTTCCATTGATCGGCGAACACGCCGCCGACCGCGCCGACTGCTGCTTTGATAAGTCCCATGGTTGTTCTCCTTTTCTTTGTTTTTTTATCTGATTTTTATGGATAACGGGATCAGAACTTTCCTCCGCCGCCGCCGTGCGAAACGCCGTGCGAGCTTGAGTGGGTGGAGGAGCCTCCGCCGCCGCCGGAGCGGTCGGACGAGGAGGAGTGATAGATGCGGGAGGTGCGCGAGTGGAGGAACCGGTCCGCCTTCCGGCGGAAGTTCAGGGAGGAGCCGACAAGGCAGTCGTTTGCGTTGACGCTGACCCGCGCGGTGTTCATCCCCCTTCTGACGAGACTCATGACGATCAGGGAGATCACAAAGGCGATCGCCGCGATCACCACGTAGGTCGTGGGGTTCTTTTTCGGATCCTTCCGCTCGGCGTATACAAAGTCGCCGGACTCGCCGGAGATAAGATCGATCGGCTCGCCTTTTTGATACGCGGCGGCGTAGTCCGGGATCTCGCGCAGAAAGCGCCAAAACCCGCCCGCGTAATCGCCGTTCGAGAAGTAGGAGACGACGGCGTTGTAGAGCTGATTGAGACCGTAATCGGTGAAAACGCCGATCGCCTTGCCGCAGGTGGAAAAGTAGAGATCGCGCTCGCTGAGATCGACGAGGAAGAGGATCCCGCTGCGGTCCTCTCCGACGCCGCAGCCGTTTTCGTCGTAAAAATCGTCGGCGAAGGCGGCGACGTCCTTTTCGCCGTAGCCGGTCGCGTTCGTGAGGATGACGACGTCAAGTCCCCAGGACCCGGTCAGCTCGGCGATGCGGTCGGAAAGATCCTTTTCCTCCTCGTCGGTGAGAAGATCGGCGTAATCGAACACGCGGAGAAGCGGAGCCGGCTCCGTCGCCGCGGCGGGGAAGGCGCAGAGGGAAAGGAGCAGAGCGAAAAGCGCGAAAAGGGAGAAGATCTTTTGTTTCATCACACGCCGCCTCCCATCCAGAAGAAGTACCCGGCGGCGATCAGCGCGCCGATGCCGACGGTAAGCAGGAGGGTAAAAAGCCAGAAGCGCTTTTTGGAGACGGGGAGCTCGCCGACGAACTTGCCGGTCTGGCCGTTCATCGCGTAGGTGTAGGCCTCGCCCTTGTAGCGGTTGACGAGCAGCCACACGGGGAGCAGGGCGTAGCGGGAGCGGAGGTCCCGCTCTGCGACGGCCGAGCTTTTGACGCTGACGTTCTCGTAGCCGCTCACGCTCTGGCGCAGTACGGAGAGGGCGGTGTTCTCGATCCGGTTTTTGGCGCGCTCGGCGCACTGATCCGCGTCCTCGTCGTACCGGTCGGCGAAAAAGCCGGAAAGGTAGGCGGTGGAAAAGGCGCGCGCGTCCGAGTAGGAGTAGGGGGAGATCGCGTCCATCAGGCTGTCCGCCATACGGGAGGAGCCGTCGACCGCCACGTTTTCAAAGTCCATCGAGGCGTCCCGGTCGATCTCGTAGTAGTCGGTGCGGACGGTATCGTAGTTTGAGCCGCGGGTGGTAAAGGTTTTCTGCGCGGAGAAGACCGCGGAGGCGTCCGCCGTGCAGCGGTAGAGCCAGAAGGGAAGATAGATCCCCCGGATCGACTCGAGCTTGCTTTCGCTTAAAAAGCCGCGCGGCAGGAGGATGCGTTTGCCGGCGAACTT
This sequence comes from Clostridia bacterium, assembly GCA_017450965.1. Lineage (GTDB taxonomy): Bacteria > Bacillota > Clostridia > Oscillospirales > CAG-272 > RUG12395. Next base: position 37,059 of record JAFSSQ010000043.1, on the reverse strand, counting down.
TTTGAGCGCTTCCTTCGCTTTTTCCCTGGGGATCGAAAAGGGGATGATCAGCTCGGGCTTGAACTTCCCCGTCAGGCGGCTTTTGACCATCGCGGGGTTGCCGCAGTAGGGACAGGCGGAGGCCGCCGTATCCTTGTCGAAGACCAGCTCCCCGCCGCAGGTGGGGCAGGTGAGAACGCCGAGCTCGGCGTTTTCCTCCTCCTCGCCGGACGGCGTTTCCCGCGCGGCGTCCGGGCGGGGCGTTTCTCCGCTTTGCGCGGCGTTGTAGGCGGCGACCTCGTCGATACCGAAGCTGCCGCCGCAGTAGTCGCACTGCAGCCGGCCCGTCGTTTCGTCAAAACGGAGACGCGCGTCGCAGGAGGGGCATTTATAGCTCATCGTGCTTTCGTTTGACATACGAAAGAAGACCTCCTTCAGAGAAAGATCGGACGGTCGGATCCGGGGGGCGGGTCGGACGGTGTTTCGTCCGCGCGGCCGGCGGGGGCGGCGCTCCGTTTTTTCCGGCGCATCAGAAAGGCGCTGGCGCCGGAGATGGAGACGAGCGCGAGCAAAAGCATCCCCCATTCCGCGCGGGAAGGGTCCGGCAGCGCCGCGCCGCCGGAAAGGCGTTTTCGGATCGCCAGCTCCAGAGCGTCGTCGGAGAGAACGTCGCTCTCTCCCGCAAAGGAGAGCAGCCGGACGGTCGCCTCCCCCGAGAGGGAGAGGATCACGGCGCGGACGTCGGAGAGGCGGGAGAGAGGTTCGGTGTCCAGCGCGACGCGGCCGGTTTCGGCCGGGACGGAGACGCGGTAGACGGTCTCCCCGCAGAGGAAAACGAGCTCCGCCTCCGTATTTTCCTCCATTATAGCACAGTCAAAGGAAAAAACCAAGATTTTTGCGCAAGAAAAGAGAGAAATTTCCGGGAGGGAGAGGATCGCGCTCCCGCCCCCGGCGGGAAAGGAGCAAACGACCGCTCCGCCGGCGTAGGAAACGGCCGTTTTTCCGGCGGGCAGGACGGCGGCGAGCGCGGAGCGCTCCGCAAAGGAGCGGTAGAGCGCGGCGCCGGCGGGAGAGGCGAGCGGCGCGGCGGCCTCCGCCCGTTTCACGTCGCGCAAAACGAGCTTCGCGCCGTCAAAGCCGGCAAGGTCGCGCTCCGCCAGAACGCCGAGGCGGGCGAGCGGGGCGGCGGTCGCATTCAGGGTCTGTACGGTGTCGATCTCGCGGCAGAGGGCGGCAAGCGTCCCGTCCCCGTCCGAGAGATCGAGGAAAAACGCCCCGGCGGCGCCCGAAAAAAGGGCGCGGTAATAGAGGAGAGAGTAGGAGGCGGCGGGATCGGCGGCGTTTTCCGGCGACCAGAGGAGAAAGGGCTTTTCGGCGGAGACGCCGTAGCTTGCGTTCAGGGAGGAAAGGAGGGCGCCCATCTCGTGAAGGGAGAAGGGGTCCGGCTTCTCTTCCGTCGGCTCGGCGGAGGACTCGATCAGGACCGAAAAGGAGAGCCCCCCGCCCTCGTCCGCGGCGCGCGCGCAGAGCGCCTCGAGAAAGAGCGAGACGTCGTAATCGGGAAAGAGGAAGCGTCGCCCGACGTTTTCGTTCCGGTACTGATCGTCGACCGGAACGCAGAGAAGGATCCCGGGGCGGCAGCGCGAGGCGGCGCCGGAAACGGTCCGCAGGGCAAGCAGGTACGCGTCGGCGTACGCGTCGAGCGGGATGTCCGCGCCCATAAAGTTGTAGGAGCCGCTGCTGTCGGCGCTTTTGCCGAGGATCAGACCGGAGACGGCGGAGGGATCCGCCGCCAGATCGGTAAAGAGGTAGCGGACCGCGGCGCTGAGGAAGGCGCGGGATTTTTCGTTTTCCGCGTTGAGGGCGTAACAGAAAACGCCGGACTCGTTGTAGGAATAGGTAAAGGGAACGCTTTTTCCCGGGTTGGTGGCAAGCAGACGCAAAAAGACCGGCACGCCGCAGGCGCTGTATTCCGCTAAACGGGCGCGGAGCCGGTCGGACTCCTCGCGGTCAAAATAGTAAGTCTCCCCGCCGGAGCGGACGACGTAGCCGCGCCCGGAGAGATCGCAGAGGCGGGAGAGGTCGACGTCGAGGATCACGGAGCCGGGCTCGCTTTCGGCAAAGGCGCTCTCCCCGCCGCAGAGAACGCCCTTGAAGGCGGCGGCGGACAGGACGGGCGCGGACGCGCCGCTTTCCTCTTTTTCCACGTAGAAGGGGGTGGCGAGGAGGCGCGGCGGGTCGGTGGGGACGCCGCCCTCGGTCATCAGGACGACGAACTTGCGGGAGAGGAGCCGGTCGTCCTCCCCGTCGACGGGGATACGGAAGGCAAACCGGACGGAGACGGGGCCGGAGGCGACCGGCTCCGCGCCGGCGAGAGAGGAGAGATCCTCCTCCGGGGCGAGGGCGTAGACGAGCAGCCTCTCCTCTTTTCCGCTTACGGCGAGGGAGGCGGGGAGACTGCCGCGCACGAGAATGCCCGTCCCGTCGTCGGAAAGGCGGCAGGAGGAAACGTCGCCGAGCCAGTCGGAGCCCGGCGCGTAGGTGGAAACGGCGAGCACCGAGGTAAAGACCACGGTGGAAAGGCCGTTCCGGGTGGAGACGAAGCGCAGCTTTTTTGCCTCGCCCGCGTCCCGGATCTCTGCAAAATAGATCGTCTCGCTCTCCGAGCGGACAAGGGAGACGGTCGCCGCCGGCTCGTCGGGGAAGGTCTCCTCCTCGCCGAACAGGCAGTAGATGGCAAGCTCGCAGCTCCGGGAGCAGGAGGCCACGCTGATGCGCAGGGCGTTGGTTTCCGCGTCCGCGACGCGGGCGCCGGCGGCGCCCTCGATGAGAGAGCCGGCGCCGTAGAAATGCGCGGTGAGGGTCGTTCCTCCGTCGCCGGTCACGACAGAGCCCTTTTCCGCCGTAAAGGACCGGCAAAAGAACCGCTCGGCAAAGGCGGCGTTCGTTTCCGCGTCCGCCGCAGGCTCGCCGACAAAGCAGAGAGCGCCCTCGGGCGGCGAGGAGATCTTAAAGCTGACGGAAAGCGAGGAAAGACGCCGCTCGCCCGTAAGGGAGCGCAGATCGGCGCTGAGGCGCGCCTGCTCTCCGGCGGAGGAGGCGGAGGCGGAAAGCGTCTCTCCGTCCGAAAAGACGAGGGTCAGGGTCGCGATCGCGGAGAGGGGGTCGCCGTCCGCGTCCTCGCAGAAGAAGGAAAGGGAGACCGCCTCGGCGTAATAGAGATCGGGCGTGCGCCCGTAGACGCGCTCGCAGACGTTTTCTCCCTCGCGCCGGTAGGGAAAGCAGAGATAGTCCGTCCCGTCGCGGCGCAAAAAGCGCTCGTCCGGCGCGGAGAGATCGTAAACGCTCCCGAGCAGGGTGTCCGCGCGGGAGGGAAAAGCGGCGAGCGGCAGCAGCGCGCCAAGAGAGAAGAGCGCGCAGAAAGCGAGAAACGCGCACAGAACGCGCGCGCGGGAAAAAAGGCGTATCCGGTTGTCGGCGGTGCGTGCGGCTGTCATAGCGTTCCTTTCGGGTCCGTCCGGCGTTTTGCCGGATCCCTCGTTCGTTTTTGGCGGTTACGGCTCCGCGGGACCCTCGTTTTCCTCCGCGCCGGGGAGGCGGCGCTGCGTTTCGGCAACGGCGAGGCGGTCGCAGCGTTCGTTATAGGGGTGTCCCTCGTGGCCGCGCACCCAGTAAAAGACGACGCGGTGGATCTCGATGAGATCGAGGAGCCGCTCCCAGAGATCGACGTTCTGCGCCGGCTCCTTGTTTGCCAGCTTCCAGCCGCGCGCCCGCCAGCCGGCCGCCCACCCTTTGGTGACCGAGTCGACGAGATAGCGCGAGTCGGAGGTAAGGGATACCTCGCACGGTTCTTTCAGGGCGGAGAGCGCCTCGATGGCGGCGGTCAGCTCCATCCGGTTGTTGGTGGTGCTCCGCGCGCCGCCGGACAGCTCCTTTTCGTGTCCGCGGTAGACGAGGATCGCGCCCCATCCGCCGGGACCGGGGTTGCCGCTGCAGGCGCCGTCGGTATAGATCTCGACCCGTTTCATGGCGGCCCTCCTTTTTTATCTGATCTATCAAACAGTGTATCATACCGCGCGGGGAAATGCAAGACGCGGCGGCAAATTGACGGCGGAGGACAAGTTTTCCCTCCCGCCCGCATATTGTGGAAAAGAAGGGCTTGTCAAGAAGGCGCGTTCGTGCTAAAATGATGGCAAGTCCTCCGGAGGTAGAATATGAAAGACAGGCAGACCGGTTTTCCCCGCGCTCTTCTCGCGCTTTTCCTCTTTTGCGCTTTGCTCCTCACCGCGTGCGGCGAGGGGTTTTCCGGCGCTCTCTATCCCGTCGGGACGCTCCCGGCAGAGGACTCTTCCGGGACGGCGGAGCCGGCGATGAACCCCGACGCGGAGGTGCGCGGGATCTGGATCGCCACCGCCGCGAACATCAACTATCCAAGCGCCCCCGGCCTTTCCCGCGAGCAGCTCGCGGCGGAGCTGGACGACATCGTGGCAACGGCGAAGGAGGCCGGCCTCAACGCGATCTTCTTCCAGGTCCGGCCGGCGGGGGACGCGCTCTGTCAGAGCGACCTTTTCCCCGTTTCCGAGGTCCTCTCCGGCGAGCAGGGGAAGGCGGCGGACGGGGATTTTGACCCGCTTGCCTATCTGATCGCCGCCGCGCACGCAAAAAAGATCGCCGTCCACGCGTGGGTCAATCCCTTCCGCGTCACGACCGGCTCGGCCGCCTACCCGCGCACCGATCTCTCCGCCCTCGCGGAAAATAACCCCGCGCGCAAACACCCCGAGTACGTGATCGCCTACGCGGACGGCAGACTTTACTACGATCCCGGCAATCCCGCGGTGCGGGAGCTTGTCGCCGCCGGCGTGCGGGAGCTGGCGGAGAAGTACGAGCTTGAGGGGATCGTCTTTGACGACTATTTCTATCCCTATCCCGTCACCGGGGAAAACGGCGCCCTCGCCGCCTTTGACGACGGAGCGTCCTACCGGCTCTTCGGCGGGGGAAAACCGCTCGCCGACTGGCGGCGGGAGAATATCAACGAAACGGTCCGCCTCTGTTCGGAGGCGGTGCACGCGGCAAACGAAAGCTGCCTGTTCGGCATCGCGCCCTTCGGCATCTGGCAAAACGACGACGGGCAGAACGGCGGCTCCCCCACGGCGGGGCTGGAGAGCTACTCCTCGATCTACTGCGACCCGCTCGCGTGGGTGAAGGCGGAGACCGTCGACTATCTCGCGCCGCAGATCTACTGGGATTTTTCCACCTCCGTCGCCCCGTACGGGGAGCTGGTCCGCTGGTGGAACGCCGCGCTGGCCGGATCCTCCGTTAAACTGCTGATTTCCCACGGACTCTACCGCTACGCGGAGGAGGGGGGCGCCGAGGCCGGCGAGATCGGCGCGCAGGTGACCTTTGCCCGCGCGGAAGAGAGATACCGCGGCAGCGTCCACTTCGGCTACGCCGTTCTCAAACAAAACACAAAGGGGGCGGCCGACGAGCTGCGCGCCCTCTACCTTGATCCGCTTGCCTATCCGGAGACGGAGAGCGCGGGCGGGGAGGCCGTCCTTTGCTGGCCCGCGGAAGGGACCGTTACGAACGCGGATCGGATCACCCTCGTCGGCACGGCGGATCCCGCCGCCCGCGTGACGGCGGGCGGCCGCGCCGTCGGCCTTTCCAAAGACGGGGTTTTCGCCGTTTCCTTTTCCCTGGAAACGGGAGAAAACCGCCTTTCCGTCAGCGTGGACGGGAAGGTTTATACCCGCACGGTCCGGCGCACGGACGGGGAAGAGATCTCCTCGCTCGGCTCCTACCGGATCGACGGAGCGTCCCCCGCCGTCCGCACGACGCTGCGCGCGGGCGAGAAACTGGCGGTCCGGTGTCTGGCCCCGCGGGGCAGCACGGTCACGGCCTCCCTCGGCGGCGAGACCGTCCGTCTCGCCCCGAAGGAAACGGGCTCCTCTCCGGCGGACCGGGACGCCGCTGCCGTCTATCTCGGTGAGATCGCGCTGCCCGGGCCCGGGGCAAACGAGATCCGCTCCCTCGGGACCCTTACCTTTACCGCCGTCCGCGGCGGCGAGGAGGCGCGGGCCGAGGGCGGCGAGGTGCGCGTGATCCCGGCCGGGTCCTTCCTTTCTCTGAAGACGGAACGGGAGGGGCTCCTCCTCCGGGAGAACGCCTATCTGGCAAGCGGCGCGATCTCCGCCGTCGGACTTCCCGTCGGCGCGGATTGTTACGCTTCCGAGGAGAGGGACGGCTCTTACCGTCTTTCCTTCGGCGACTGGGTGTCGGCGGAGGGCGTTTCGGAGCAGGGGGTCGTTTCCGAGCTTCCGCCCGTGACCGTCCACAAGATGCTGCAGTCCCAGAGCCGGACCGGGGAGACGCTCGTTACCGTGCGGGTGATCAATTCCTTCCCCGTCTTCCGCTCGACCCTCGTCGGCGATACCCTCACGATCACCTTCCCCGGCGCCGTCCTCTCCGCCGATACGATCACGCGCTCCTCGCCGTCCGAACTGGTGGGAGAGGTCGCCTTTGAAACGTCCGCGGAGGGCGTTTCGGTGAAGATCGCCTTTAGCGATCCCTCGCGTTACAACGGAGCGACCGTCTATTTTGATAAAGCGGGAGAGTACGACGTGATGAGCGTCCGCTTCCGCGAGCCCGCCGAAGGGGGGCTTGCCGGGAAGACGGTCCTGCTCTCCCCCCTCCCGTTCTCCGACGGCTTTACCCTCGGGGAAGGGAAAAGCGAGGAGGATCTTCTCGCCGCTTTCGCCGCCTCGCTTTCCGCGCAGTTGGAAAAGCGCGGCGCCTCCGTTCTTCTCTCCGGCGCGGAGGACGCGTCCTCCGGCGATCCCGATCTGATCCTGTTTCTCGCTCTTTCCCGCGGCGCGGAGGGACTTTCCGTTACCCCGGAGAACGCGGTAGGAGACGCGGCGGCGGAACGCTTCTTCGCGGGGAGCGAGATCTCCGCCGGCACGGGCGGGCGCCGGCCGGACGCCGCGCTCCGGGCCGACCCGACCGTTCCCGCTTTCACTCTCACGCTCGGAGACGCCGCCTCGCCGGAGGATCTGCACCGGCTCCTCTCGGAGCGGGAACGGCAGAAGATCGCACAGAGCGCCGCCGCGGGCCTGTCCGCCGTGTTCGGCGGGGAGGGATGAGCGTGCAGATCGGCTCTTTTGAAGCGCGGGAGGGGCTCTTTCTCGCCCCGCTCGCCGGGTATACCGACCTTGCCTTCCGGCGGGTCTGCGCCTCCTTCGGCGCGGAATACGCCGTGACGGAGATGATCTCCGCGAAGGCGGTGGTCATGAAAAATAAAAAAACGCTGTCGCTCGCCCGCCTCGGCGGCCCGCCGACGGCGGTGCAGCTGTTCGGCGCCGAGCCGGAGACGGTCGCGGCGGCCGCCGCCTTCTTCTCCTCGGAGGAGGGGGAGGCGCTCTGCGGCGCGCGTCCCGCCGCGATCGATCTCAACTTCGGCTGCCCGATGAAAAAGATCGTCTCAAACGGCGAGGGAGCCGCCCTGATGCGCGATCCCGGCCTTGCCGGGCGGGTGGTGGCCGCGGCGGTCCGCGCAAGCACCCTCCCCGTGACCGTCAAGATCCGCGCGGGCTGGGACGGCGAACACAAAAACGCGCCGGAGATCGCCCGCGTCGCCGAGGCGTCCGGCGCTTCCGCCGTAACGGTGCACGCCCGCACGCGCGAGCAGTTTTATACCGGAGAAGCGGACCTTGCCGTCATCGCGGAAACGGCCGCCGCCGTCCGCATCCCCGTCCTCGGCAACGGCGATATCCGCTCGCCGGAGGACGCCTCCCGGATGCTGCGGGAAACGGGCTGCGCCGGTCTTGTGATCGGGCGCGGCGCCGTGGGGCGGCCGTGGCTTTTCTCGGAGATCCTCGCCGCGCGGCGGGGAGAGTCCTTCGCCCCTCCCCCCGGGGAGGAGATCGCCCGGATCACCCTCGCCCAGTTTGCCGATATGCTGAGAGAAAAGGGGGAGCGGGTCGGCGTTTCGGAGGCGCGCAAGCATCTTTCCGCCTACCTCGCCGGCTTTCCCGGCGCGGCGGCTGCCCGCGCGCGCGTGAATCTGCTGAGCGACCCCGCCGCGATCGCGGAAACCGTCCTCCCGGTCCTCGCGCCGGAGGCGGGAGAGGGCGCTTTGGCGTCTTTTTTCCCGCGCGGAGAATGATTTGAAAAAAAGTCTTGCATTTTGCGGGGGGCTGTGTTATAATACTGGTACTTTGGATATCTGCCGTCATTTGACGGGTGAAATGAAAAAATCGTTTTTCTCTCGGAGGCAAACAAATGCAGGTTTTTGAAACGGTCATGGGCGTCGTTCTGATCTTTTTCGCCCTCTTTCTCGTGGTCGCCGTTCTTCTTCAGAACGGGTCGAACCGCAATCTTTCCGGCGCGATCGGCGGCGGCTCGGACTCCTTCTTCGGGAAGGGCAAGGGCAAAAAGCTCGACGCCACGCTCAATAAGCTGACGATGATCATCTCGATTTTGTTCGCCGTGATCGTCCTGACGCTTTATATCATCCAGCCGGACGTGACCTATACCTATAAGAGCAACCCCGAGACGGTCAGCTGGTCCTCCTCCGATTATTACGACTCTTCCGTGATCCACGCCGAGGAGACCGAGGCGGCGGAAGAAGCGACCGAGACGGAAGCGCAGAGCTGATAAAACGAACAAAAAAACAAACGCCCGCGGGCGTTTCTTTTTTTGCCTTTTATCCGAGCCGGAAGGTAAAGGAGCGGGTAAAGGTCTCGCCGGGGGCGACGCGCTCGTTGCCGAACTTTGTTTCCCACGCGTGGTCGGTCCCTGAGACGTCCGAGGTGCCGCACCACGGCTCGATGGCGATCACCGTCATCCGCTTGCCCTGTCCCCAGAGGGTCATGAAGGGGAAATCCTTGATCCCCATTTCCATATAGCGGCCGGTCTTTTTCGAGAGGAGACGGACGGTGTTCGCTTTTACGTTCGAGAGGATCATCGGCCCTTCGTCGAAGAAGTGATCGGAGAGGGGGATCTCCCGCTCGCCGGCGAAGAAGGGCTCTTCCGAGCCGGGGATCAGCAGGCGGGAGCCGTCCGTCAGACCGTGGCGCCGGATCTCCTGCGGCGTGTCGAACTGCAGGACGCAATCCTCCGCGTCGCTTTCCAGATCCACGGGGCAGAAGAAGGCGGGATGCCCGCCGAGCGAGAAGGGCATCGTCTCCTCCCCGTCCGTTCTCACGGTGAAGTTTTCCTCCACGTGATCCCCGGTCAGGCAAAACTCCACGCCCAGCCGGAAGGGGTAGGGGAACTGCCGGAGGGTATCCGCGTCGGCGGCGAGCTCCAGAGAAAGGCGCGTGCTGTCCGCGTACAGAACGGTAAACTCCCGGTCTTTGGCAAAGCCGTGCATCGCCAGGGGATATTCCTTTCCCTTCACGGTGATGCGGCTGCGGTCGATCCGGCCGCAGCAGGGAAAGAGCAGGAGCGAGTGGTCGGGCCACCCCTCGGGCGCCGCCTGCCAGAGGTATTCCCGGTCGGTTTTTTTGGAATAAAGACTTTGCAGCTCCGCGCCCCGGGTCGCCGCGCGGACGGAGAACGCTTCGTTTTCCAGCTGATAGATCATAACACGCCTCTCTTTTTTCAGGTTGAAGAAAATCGCTTTGGGAAACGCCCCGCCAGGCGGGGCGTTTCTATTTTACTCTCTTTTTTTCCGGCTGTCAACGCTTTTCCGGCAGGGAAAGAGAAAAACCGCCGCCCCGGTCCGCGGGGAGGCGGAGCCGGGACGGCGGCGGAAGGGGGGCGATCAAAAGAGCTTGTTGCGGAGCCGGAGGTTGTCCGCGATCAGCGCGATGAACTCGGAGTTGGTCGGTTTTCCCCGCCCGATCTGGACGGTATAGCCGAAAAAGGAGTTGAGAGTGTCCACGTCGCCGCGGTCCCACGCGACCTCGATGGCGTGGCGGATGGCGCGTTCCACGCGCGAGGTGGTCGTGGCGTACTTTTTGGCGACGCGGGGATAGAGGACCTTGGTGACCGAGTCGATGATCGCGCTGTCCCGCACCGTCATCAAGATCGCGGTGCGCAGATACTGGTATCCCTTGATATGGGCGGGCACGCCGATCTGGTGGATGATCTTGGTGACCTGCGCCTCCAGGTCCTCCGGCTCGCCCGGCAGGGAGGCGGGGCGTTCGGCCCCGGGACGGGAGCGGCGCTCGATCACGGCGGAGAGATGCCCGGCGAGACTCTCGGCGCTGTACGGCTTCGGGAGGCACATCTCCGCGCCGGCGGAGGACGCCTCCTCCAGCATCCGCGCGCCGGCGGATTTCACGGTGCAGACAAAGTAGGGGAGTTTGTCCCCCGGTTTGCTTTCCGCTTTGAGCTTGCGCAAAAGACCGACGCCGTCCAGCCCCGGCAGCCAGGCGTCGACCACCGCCGCGGCGAAGGGGGAGGACCGGAGCCGGGAGAGCGCCTCCGTGCCGTCGGCGGCCTCCTCCGCGCAGAAGATCCCCGCCGCCGCGAGCGCATCCTTCAGGATCCGCCTTTGTTCGCTGTCTGAATCCGCGATCAAAACCTTAGAATTGTAATCCATCATCTTTTTCTCCGTAAAAAATGGTTTCTTGGTAACCATATTTTACCATAATTAACAGATAAGTGCAATCCCTCTTGCCGAAAAATGTTTCACAAATCGAAATTAGCAATTTTAGTAAAATTATATATTTATTATAAAATCAGCCAAATTATACCAAAAACAGACAACAAAAAACCGCCGGCCGGGCGAGGAAAAAGGACGGAGCCCCGCGGGAAGCGGGGCTCCGTTCTTTTCGGTGCGTTATTTCGTTCCGGACAGCGCCGTGCCGTTCACGTAGAGCGTATAGCCGCCCGCGATCACGCTCGACGCGTCGCCCGTAAAGGAGGTGACGTAACTGTCGCCGGTCAGCGCCCAGGTGCTGCCGCCTTCCAGCGTTACGGAGACCGTTCCGACCTCGGCGGAAACGGACGTTCCGCTCGCGTTTGCGATCTTTCCGCTGACGGATCCCGTAAAGGTCGAAGAATCGGAAAGCTTCAAGGTAAGCGTTGCGTTGCTGCCGACAAGGATCGCGCCGGAAAGCGTCTGATTTGACGCGTTCAGCGCCGCGATATTGCTGCCGCCGCTCCAGCCGTCGTCGCAGACGGAGAGCAGGACGTTCTCGCTGTCCTCGTTTGTGATCGTCACGCCGGAAAGCGTGATGACCGCGCTGGTGTTGGTGACGTGGAAGACGTGCCCGTTTTTGCTTGTCAGGCTGCCGCCGGTCATCGTAAAGGAGGAGGTGCCGCTCGCCGCGTCGCCCGACATCGACTGATAGATCATGATCGTATCAAGGAAGGTCGCGTTGCCGTTGCGTTTGGTGTTGTTCGCGGTAAGGGAGCAGTTGTTCAGGGTGATCGAATTGAGCCCTTCGATGCACACGCCCTCGGAGAGATTGGAAACGAGCGCCGCGTTCGAAACGGTGATATCGGCGGTGGAGTAGATCGCGGGGGAGCCGAGGCCGTTTGAGGTGTAGGTGCCGCCGTCGACGGTAACCGTTCCGCCGCCCCGGTCGGTGCGGATCGCGGCGGACGACTGTCCGCTCGTCGTGACTGTCAGATTGCTTGCGTTCATCACCCCGCCGCCGGTCGTCATGATGCCGCCGGAGCCGTCGCCCGTGGTCGTTATCACGGTATCGGAGATTATTACCGTCGTACCGTCGCCGGACGCGCCGTTCTGTCCGCCGTTGCCGCCGTAGCAGAAGACGCCGTTCGCGCCGCTCGCGTCGGAGGCGACCGTGCCTCCGGTGATCGTGGCCGTCGCGCCGCCCTTGACGAGCAGCGCCGCGTTCTGTCCGTAGAAGTTGCAGTTGTCGCCGCCGTCGGAGGAGCCGCTCTTGGTGAGGGTGAAATCGCTGATCGCAACAGCGTCCGACGTGCTGATCATCAAAGCGCTTTCGTCCGAAGCGGAAGACGCGTAGGTCTTGCCGCTTTCGCTTGTCGCGGAGGTGATCTCGGTCGCCCCGGCGTAAACGACTTCGGAAGAACTGCCGCCCGGCGCTCCGCCGGGTCCGCCTTGTCCGCCGGGTTCTCCTTCGGGCGGGGTGCCGCCCGGTCCGCCCTGGCCGGACGCCGAGGTGTCTGCCGGATCCGAGCCGGTCTCGGGCGCCGTTGTGGAGCCGCACGCGGCGAGCGTAACGGCAAGCAGGAGCGCGAGGAGTACGGAAACGCACTTTTTCATTTTTTATTCCTTTCTTTCAAGAGAAGATCGTTCTCCGGTTTCGTTTTCCGTTTTCAGCATAACGGGCAATGCTTAAAAAAAACTAAAACCGCTAAAAAAGTTTTCGATCCCGGAAAAACGTCATGCGCCGGAACGAAAAACGTCCGGCGGCGGCAAGGCGGCGGATCGGAAGACGCCTTTCTTTGAAAGCAAAACAAAAAACCGCCCCGTGGGACGGTTTTTGTTTTGGCGGAGGGAGTGGGATTCGAACCCACGTGGATTGCTCCAAACTGATTTCGAGTCAGCCCCGTTATGACCGCTTCGATATCCCTCCGTGTATGCAGAACTCCGTTCAGGAGATCGCTTTGATATTCTGTTTTGACCGGGGCGAGCCCCGTTATGAACCGCCATGGCGCGGGGAAAATCGCTCTTGCCAAAGCCGGACGGGCGGTGTATAATGAAAGAGAAAAAGCCGCAGCAAAGAAAGGAGAGACGCCGTGGAGAAAAAACTGTTTTGCGAGCGCGGACCGCTGTGTTATGCGATTTCGGTCCGGAAGGAGATCCTCAAACGGAGTCTGAAAGATCTTGTCAGCCGCGACCGGATCGCCGGGGAACACAGAGAGGAGAAACTCCCGAATCTTGCGATCCGCCACAGCTCGGTCCTGCTGCGCCGACTGGAAGGGGTCGATATGACCCTGCAGGAAAACAAGGCGAAAAACATCGGGCTGGCGTGCCGGAAGGTGAACGGGATCGTGATCCGCCCGGGAGAGACCTTTTCCTTCTGGAAAACGATCGGCAGCACGACGAAACGGAAGGGCTACCGGGAGGGGCTGATCATCAGCCGCGGAAAGGTGAGCTCCGGGATCGGCGGCGGGATGTGCCAGATGGGGAACCTGATCCATTGGATGGTCCTCAACAGTCCTCTGACGGTAACGGAACTGCACCATCACTCCGACGCGCTTTTCCCGGACGACCGGCGCCGCGTTCCCTTCGGAACGGGGACGTCCGTCCAGTACAACTATCTTGACTACCGGTTCCGGAACGATACCGACCAGACCGTGCAGATCCTCGTTTGGATCGGGGACGGAGAGCTGTGCGGCGAACTGCGCAGCGAGCGGGCGTTCCCCTGCTGCTACCGGCTTGTGGAGGAGAACCACCATTTCCGCCGGGAGGGGGAGGACTATTACCGGATCTCGCAGGTCTACCGCGTTGTGACCGATCGGGCGACGGGAGAGGAAACCGCGAAGGAACTGATCCTTGACAACCATTCCCGGGTCCTGTACGACCACGCGCTGATCCCGCGGGAGGCGATCCGGGAGGACTGACGGCGCCGCAAGCGTTACGATTATATCACACAAAACCGCGCATTGCAAGAGGTTTTCCTCAAATCGGAGAAAAAACCTTTTCGGGGAAAACGTCCGCGGGCGGCGGGAGAAGACGGAAAACGGAAGGGAGAACGACATGAGAGCACCTTTGGTCATCGGGATCGCCGGAGGGACCGGCAGCGGAAAGACCACCATCACGCAGAAGATCGTCGAGCGTTTCGGAGAGAACGTTACCGTTCTCTATCACGACGATTACTACAGGGAGCAGCACGCGCTGACCTACGAGGAGCGCTGCAAAACGAACTACGATCACCCGGACGCCTTCGATACCGACCGGTTCCTTTCGGATCTCGACAAGCTCCGGGCGGGGGAGGAGGTCTTCTCTCCCGTTTACGATTATACGATCCACGACCGCTCGGACCGCACCAAGCCCGTCCGCCCCGCGCCGGTCGTTCTCATCGAGGGGATCCTGATCTTTGCGGATCCGCGCCTGGCCGGGCGGATGGACATCCGGCTGTTCGTTGATACCGACGCGGACGTCCGCATCCTGCGGCGCCTTGCGCGGGACGTGAAAGAGCGGAAACGCTCGATCGACTCGGTTATCGACCAGTACCTCACGACGGTCAAGCCGATGCACGAAAAATACGTAGAGCCGAGCAAAAAAGCGGCGGATATCGTGATCCCGGAGGGCGGGTGCAACGCCGTTGCGCTCGATCTGATCCTGAACCGGATCGCAACCCACCTCGCCGGCCGCTGACCGCCGGGACGCCGCGCGTTTTCTCCCCGCCGGACGGACCGTTTCCGCGCAGAGCTTTTTCTTTGCCCGGGCGCGCCGTCCGGCTCTTGCTTTTTTGCGCGGGATATGTTACCTTATAATAAAAAGCAAAAAACGCCCGGCCGCCGCTCCGCGGGAAACGGGATCACGCTTCCCGGCGCTCCGGGAAAAAACACAGAAACGGGGAAAAGAGAACCATGAAACGACACGCCCTCCGGCTGCTCTCGCTTCTTCTCGCGTCCGCTGCCCTCTTTCTCTCTGCGCCCGCCTTCCCCCTCTCGGCGTACGAGGAGGTCGGGGGCGGCGGGAACACCGCCTTCCGCACGAGCGTGGGGGAGCTCTCCTCGCTCGGGCTTTCCGTCGTGCTGATCGACACGGCGGACGGCGATTACGTGACCACCCGTCTGGAGTACAAGGAGGCCGCGATGCGCATCGTCCTCTCGGAGCAGGACGCCGCCTATCAGAACGCCTACACCTCCTTTTCCGGCGGCGGGATCCGGATCAAGGGCCGGGGCAATTCCACCTGGAACAAGGGCTACCCGGACGGAAATACCGGTACCAGCGCAGGGGCGTATCAGACGAGGAAGGTCCCCTACACCGTCCGGCTCGACGAAAAGGCGGATCTCTTCGGGCTCGGGAAAAGCAGGATGTGGACGTTTCTCGCCAATTACGAGGACCGGACGGCGCTCTGCAACAAGATCGCTTACGATCTTGCCGGCAGGATCGGGATGGTCTACTCGAAATCCACCTTCGTCAACCTTGTCCTCAACGGCGAGTATATGGGCGTCTACCTGCTCTGTCAGAAGATCAACGAAAACCTGATCGGCGATGATGTGACCGACTGGAAGGAGGTCGCGGAGCAGGCGTCCGCCGCTGTTGCGCTGGCGCACGGCCTTGACGAAGAAAAGCGCCGGAAGCTCGAGGACGATCTCAACTCAAATGCCATGTGGATCACGGGCGGGACGACCGGGGGCTACAGGATCGCCGATTATATCGACCTCTCGCGCTACGATCCTTACGTCGGCTATCTGCTGGAATACGATCAGTTCACCAACGACAAGAGTTTTTTCCGGACGGCGCACAAGACCGCCTTCAAGGTGAGAAGTCTCGACTCGATCAAGACGAACGCCGACCTCTACAAGCATCTCCACAGTTTTCTCGCGGACTTTGAGGAGGCGCTTTTCTCCCCGACCTTCTGCAACAGTCAGGGGAAACATTACAGCGAATATCTCGAGATCGACAGCGTCGTCAACTACTATCTCGTTTTCGTTGTGATGATGAACTTCGAGCTCGGCAACAACTCGAATTATATGTACCTCAATCAGGAAGGGAAGCTCGTGTTCGGTCCCGTCTGGGATTTTGACCGGACGGCGGGAAACCGCTTTCTGAAAAAGTCCCGCAATTTTACCGTCTGGAACGACAGTCTCGCCTGCGGGAACAACCGCTGGTATCAGCAGCTTTACCGGGATCCGTGGTTTAATGCGCTGGTGCGCGAGCGCTGGGAGGAGATCCGGGGGCCGATCTCGGAGATCGTGCCGGAGATCGAGCGCTGGACAAAGATCCTCGCCCCGAGCGAGACGCTGGAATACGCCAAGTTTGCGGGCGACCCTTACGAAACGAAATTTGTTATCAATACGGAGGGACGGACGTTCCTCAATGAGGCGACCGACCTTAAAGAGATCATGGAGACAAGGATCAAGTGGATCGACTCGCAGCTCGGCCTCCGCGATCCGGGGCTGGAGGATAACAACGCAAAGGATAAGGGCCGCTACGTGGCGGACGCCTCCTTCAAGCTGACGGCCAAAGGCGTGAGCAGTGCGCTCACCCTCGCGTCGTCGAAGCAAAGACCCTATCCCGCCGCGGACGGGATCTCCGCGGAGTTCCAGGACGTTACCGTGCAAACGACGCTCAAAAAGGGAGACGATCTGACGGTCCTCTTAAACGGAACGGTCCTCTTCACGGGCAAAGTGACCGACTCGAAAGGGAAGTTCAGCGTCACGGTCCCGGCCGATAAGTTTGTCAGCGGCGTCAACGTGATCACCTTCTTCCGCAACGCGGGAAAGAACAACACAAAGTCGGTCTATTTTTCGGTGCAGATGCCGGGGGAGAAACACCCCGCCGAGACCGCGCCCGCGGAGGATACGGCGGCGCCGGAGACCGCGGCGCCGGAGACGGAAACCCCGGAAACGGAAAAACCGCCAAAGCCGCCGTCGGCGGACGGCTCCCGCCCGCTTCTTTTCGCCGCGATCTTCGTTTTGATCGTTACCGCCGGTACGGCGCTCGGCGTTTGGATCGGCCGCCGGAAAAAGGAATAGCGGCTCCCGGCGATCCGGGAAAACATACAGAAACGGGGAAAAGAGAACGATGAAACGACACGCCCTCCGCCTGCTCTCCCTTCTTCTCGCGTCCGCTGCCCTCTTTCTCTCTGCGCCCGCCTTCCCCCTCTCGGCGTACGAGGAGGTCGGGGGCGGCGGAAACGCCGCCTTTCACACGAGCGTGGGGGAGCTTACCTCGCTCGGGCTTTCCGTTGTGCTGATCGACACCGCGGACGGCGATTACGTCACGACCCGCATCGACTACAAGGAAGCCACCATGCGCGTCGTCCTCTCGGAGAAGGACGCCGCGTATCAGAACGCCTACACCTCCTTTTCCGGCGGCGGGATCCGGATCAAGGGCCGGGGCAACTATTCCTGGAACAAGGGCTACGCCGACGGCAAGAAGAACACCCCGAAGGGCGCTTCGCAGACGCGCAAAGCCCCCTATACCGTCCGCCTCGATAAAAAAGCGGACCTCTTCGGCCTCGGGAAAAGCAAGACCTGGACCTTCCTTGCCAATTATTACGACCGGACCACGCTCCGCAACAAAACGGCGTACGACTTTTCCGGCAGGATCGGGATGGTCTACTCAAAATCGACCTTCGTCAATCTGGTCCTCAACGGCGAATATATGGGCGTTTATCAGGTCTGCCAGAAGATCAACGAGGATCTTCTCGGCGGGGAAGTGACCGATTGGGAGGATATCGCGGAGGAGGCGGCCGCCGCCGTCGCGCTCGCGCTCGGCTTTGACGAGGAAAAACGGCAGAAGCTCGAGGACGGACTCAACGCAAACGCCTCCTGGATCACGGGCGGGACGGCCGGGGGCTACCGGATCGCCGATTATTACGACCTTTCGCCGTATAACCCCTATGCCGGGTATCTGCTGGAGTACGACTCGGACGCAAACGAGCCGAGCTATTTCAAAACGCCGCACGGGATCCCGATCAAGGTGAAAAACCTGGAGTCGATCAAGACGAACAACCGGCTTTATCTCTACCTGACCGGTTTTCTTTCGGAGTTTGAGGAGGCGCTCTTTTCCCCGACCTTCTGCAACAGCAAGGGAAAGCATTACAGCGAATACCTCGACGTTAACAGCGCGGTCGACTACTTCCTCGTTTATATGGTGATGATGAACCGCGAGCTCGGCAACCGGTCCTTTTATATGTATATCAATCAGGCGGGGAAGCTCGTCTTCGGCCCCGTCTGGGATTTTGACCATTCAAACGGCAACCTCTTTCTGAAAAAATCCCGCCTCTACACGGTCTGGAACAACAGCTCCGCCGTGAAAAACAACCGCTGGTATCAGCAGCTTTACCGGGATCCGTGGTTTGTCGCGCTGGTGCGCGAGCGCTGGCCGGAGATCCGGGACGAGGCGGGGGAGATCCTGACGGAGATCGACGAGTGGAAGGAGATCCTCGCCCCGACCGAGGAGCTGGAATACGCCAAGTTCGCGGGCGATCCTTACGAGGAACTTTTCGTTTCCCGCACCGCGGGACGGACGTTTTCCTACGAAGCGACCGACCTCGGGCGGTTCCTGACGGCGAGGATGCGGTGGCTCGACGCGCAGCTCGGCCTCCGCGATCCGGGCATCGAGGATACCATCCCGGACGGCGAGTCGCAGAAGTATATCACGGACCTCTCCTTCAAGCTGACGGCAAAGGGAAAGAGCAGCGCGCTCACCCTGTCCGCTCCCTCGGAGAAGCCCTACGCGGCGGACGGGATCTCCGCGGAGTTCCAGGACGTTACCGTGGAAACGACCCTGAAACGGGGGGACGATCTCACCGTCCTCGTAAACGGGGCCGTCCTCTTTTCGGACAAGGTGACCGACCCGAGGGGGAAGGTCAGCGTCACCGTCCCGGCGGAAGCGTTCGCGGCGGGGATCAACGTGATCGCCTTTTACCGCAACCCGGCGGAAAATAGCCGGAAAACGGTCTATTTTTCGGTAGCGATGCCGGGCGAAAAACGCCCCGCCGCCGACCCGGAGCCGGTGATCGCGGAGGAAACGGCGGCGCCGGAGGAGACGGCTTTGCCGGAGAGCGGGGAGACCGCGTCCCCGGAGGAGGCTTTGACCGGGCCGGAGACCGCCCCGGCGGCGGAGCCGGGGGAAAGCGGATCGGAGAGGGATCCGTACCTGCTCGTTTTTACGCTGCTTCTCTGCGTTGCGGCGGCCGCGATCGTTTTTGACGTTTATCTGCTCACAAAAAAAGGGAAGAAAAGCCCTCCGCCCGCCCCGCCGGACGGCGGGCGCGGCGCGTAACGGGAAAGCCGCCGGTCGCCCGGGCGATCCTCTTTTTCTTAACAAACGCTTAAATAAAATATATGATATAAAAGTTACGATCCGTAAAACGGATTTCCCTTGCGACCCCAAACAGACAGACCATACAACAGGAGAAACGAACATGAAACGAACGACGTTCCGGAAGCTGACCGGCATCCTCCTCTGCGCGATCATGCTGTTTACGCTGAACGCGCAGGCGCTTTTGCCCGCCCTGCCCGCCGCGGCGGCGGAGCCGGCGAAGATGACGGTCCCCGGCCGTCCGGTCCTCACCTCCGATAAGGTGTTCTATATGTCCTTCACCGGAGCCGACGCTAACGACGGACTGACCAAGACCACGCCGAAAAAGACGTGGGGCTCCGCTTCCGGCAGCGCTCTCGCCTCGCTCCTCGGCGAGGGCGGCACGGTCGTGGCGGTCGGCAAGGCCTACGTCGGCGCCAACTACACCCTTCCGGCCTATAACGGCAACACCGTCCTCTTTACCGCGAAGGATACGGACGGCACCAGCTATCTCGGCGACGCGGCGAGCCAGCTCGGTAATATTCTGGGGCACACCGGCAAGACGGCGGCAAACGTCTATACCTTTACCATGACCGGCAACGTGATCTTCCAGGATATCGGGCTCCTGAACCGCAACGGGGCCGCCGCGGGCGACACCTTCACCTTCAAGGTGGCGGAGGGCGCCAAGGTGGTCGTGGGGACCGGCGTCGTCTTCCAGAACGTAAGCGGCGGTTACGCCGTTCCCAAGCTGATCGTGGACGAGGGCGGCGTCGCCTTCCTCGATACCCTCGGCTTCTCCCGGTATCTCGGCGAGGGTACCGTGATCGTCAATAACGCGCTGGCAGCCCAGATCAACGCCGAGGAGGTCTTTGCGGAGTTTGAGGGGGTCGTCGCGGACGAGGACGGCAACGTGCTCCTCGGGACCGCGCCCGCTGAAGAGGAGCCGGCGACGAGCGGCTCCTGCGGGGAGAACGTCAACTGGGAGTTTGACGGCGATACCGGAACGCTGCGGATCACCGGCAGCGGCGCGATGGCGGACTATGCCGCAGACTCCGCGCCCTGGAGAAGTTTCCTCACGGAGATTTGCGCCGTGGAGATCGAAAACAGCGTGACGAGGATCGGAAACCACGCGTTTTCCGGTTGCAGCGCGCTTCCCTTTGCGGCGGTCCCGAACGGCGTGACAAGTATCGGGGTAAACGCTTTCCGCGGCTGCGCCTCTCTCGCCACCGTGACGATCCCGGACAGCGTGACGAGTATCGGGTCGTACGCTTTCTACGGCTGCTCTTCTCTTACAACGGTCTATTATACCGGCACCGAGGCGGAGTGGCAGGCCGTATCTATCGGTTCAGGCAACCAACCCCTGACCTCCGCCGAGATCCGCTGCGGATTTGTCCAGCGGGCCTACCTTGACTCCGCCAGTCTCTCGCTTGCCGACGCGGTCGGCGTCAACTTCTACACCGTCCTTTCGGACGCGCTTGTCGAGGACGCCGGCGCCTACGCGCTCTTTAGCGGGCCGAACGGCGTAAAGAAGATCTTTGTCAGCGAGGCGCCGCTCAAAAACGGCCGCCGCATCTTCTCCTATCCCGTGTTCGCCAAGCAGACGCGGGAGGATATCACGATCCGCTTCTTTAGCGGCGCGGGCGAAGAGATCGATCTCTTCCTCAACGACGCCGGCCACACCCCGATCGCCTCGAACGCGTATTCCTACAGCGTCGGCGATTATCTCACGGCGATCGACGCGAGCGGAGAAGGAACGCAGATGAAAAACCTGGCCGCCGCGCTCGCCGACTACGGCGCCGCCGCGGACCGCCTGTTCGGCTACAGCCAGACCCCTCCCGCGATCGGGGAGGACCTTTCCTCGATCACGGCGGATACGCTTTCCGCCTACCGCTTTAAGGAAAGCGGCGTGATGCCGGAGGGATTTGCCCTCACCGGCGCCACGCTCCTCCTCCAGAACGAAACCACGCTGCGCATCTACTTCACCTGCGAGGGAACGCCCGCCTTCACCGTTACGGTGGACGGCGCCCCCGCGGAGGTAAAGAGCAGAGGCGGCGAGTATTACGTGGAGATCCCGCATATCGCGGCAAAGGAGCTCGGCGTGCCGCACACCGTCCGCTTCGGAGATTACCGGGCGGTCTGCTCCGCGCTGACCTACGCCTACTCCGTGCTGAAAGCGTACCCGGAGACGGACGACTCCGAAGCGGCGCAAAATCTGCGCGCGCTGGCGCGTACCCTTTCCCGCTACGGCGATACGGCGGAGCGCTACTTCTCCGTCGCGCGCGGGGATGAGGCGACGGTCGTCTTCGTCACGCAGGAGGGCGCCGGCGAAAAGGACGGCTCCTCGCCCGCGAACGCCGCCGCGCTCGCCGACGGCCTCGGCAAAACGAAGCGCACCGGCGGCACGGTCGTCGTCTGCGGCCCGCTCACCTTTGAGAAGGACTATACCTTCCCCTCCGCGGAAGCGCCGGTCACCCTGACCTCGGTCTGGGAGGCGGTCGACTACCGGACGGCGGCGGGCGCCTCGCTCACCTTCCGGGCAAACGCCCTCTTCGAGGGGGACTATACCCTTGACGGGCTCAAGATCGTCTCGGGCAAAAACAACCTCATCTTCTGTTTCCAGTATCACAACGTGACCGTCGGGGCGGACGTGGATTGCGTTCGCGAGTCCGATAGTATCACGACCGATATCGCGCTGATCTGCGGCAGCTTTGCCGGGAACAGCAGCGCCTATGCCTACGTCTATCAGACAAGCTGCCGCGAGGACGCCGCCGTCACGGTACGGGGCGGCACCTGGCAGTATATCCGCGGCGGCAACTTCCGTCCGAAGCCGGCGTCCGTTTTCGGCACCGTGGAGGAGGGCGTTACCTTCGAGGTTTTCGTTGAGGGAGGGCGCTTCACCGCCGCCTCCGGCGCAAACCTCAACTCCGCCTCCGGCATGAACGGCGTCGCCGGCAGGATCTATATGGAGATCAGCGGCGGCACCTTTGACGGCCCGGTCTACCTCTTCTCCCGCACCGGCGCCAACGACAACGGCTATGCCGTCCCGGTCACCGGGAGCGTCACGCTCAAGATCACCGGCGGTACCTTCAACTCGACTACGCTCGCCGTCTGCCAGCCGACCTCCGGCCAGAAGATCGACCTGACCGACGCGCAGGAGACGGTCCTCTGCGTGGCGGGCGGATCCTTCCCCTCCGGCACGGCTGCCGTGGGCGAGTCGGGCAGCCGCCTGATCCTCGGCAGCTCCGTTACGGTGACGAAGGGGAGCGGCTTTACGAACGACCTTACCCAAAAGAGCGACGCCGCCTGCGCCGCCGTGCAGGCGCCCGACCTCACGGAGAACGGGATCTTCTATACCGGAACGCCGGAAGGCGTCAAGACCGCGACCGAGCCGCTGACCGCGGCGGAGCAGAACGCGCTCGGCGCCAACGCAAAAAGCAACCTCCAAAAGATCAACGCCCTCCTCGCGGGCGGCGACCTGGCGTCGAAGCAGAGCGTAAGCGATATGACGCTGTCGGATCCTCTCTACTCCCTTGACCGGGTAAACAGCGTTCGCTTCATCTCGCTCCTCACCGGCGAATACTCGCAAAACCGCACGCTGACCAACTACGATATCGCGAGGATCGGCGGCGGCTATATGATCGACTGCGGCGACAGCGTCCTTCTCGCCTTCGGCGATACCAAGACGGAGGACGGTCTGGGCGCGCCGTGGCGCGCAAACGCCCTTGCCTTCACGACCGACTGCGACTACACCGACGGGATCGCGCTGGACGGCTTCTATATGGGAGACACCTATCAGGAGGAGCCGTTTGCCGGCGAGTTCCTCCTCTCCGGGCACGACGACAAGAACAAGACCGAGGAGTCGAAGATCCCGACGGGCGGGATAAAGATCGGGAACACCCTCTACTACTGCTATATGTCCGTGGCGAGCTGGCGGGAGACCGACCGCGAAGGCTGCTGGCCCTGCAACTACGGCGGGATCGCCAAGTCGACCGATTTCGGCCGCAGCTGGGAAACGCCCTCCGACCTGCGCTGGCCGGCGGGGACCGACGTCGACGACCCCGTCGAGGAGATACCGGAGTGGGGCTTTGCGCAGCTCTATCCCGTCCTTGACGGCGACTGGGTCTACTTCTTCGGCGTGCCGGGCGGGCGCGGCGGCTACTGCCGCCTGATGCGCGTCAAGCAGTCTCAGATCGAAAACTTCTCCGCCTATGAGTACATGACCGGGCGGGACGGGGACGGCAACGCGGTCTTCGAGCGCGGGTACGAAGCGATGATGACCAACTGCGCCGCGGTGGATAAGTGCGTCGGCGGCGTCGGCGTTATGTATAACGACTACCTCGGCGAGTGGGTGATGTTCTACTGCACCAAGAACGCGGACGGGATCACCAACAGTATCGTCATGCGCACGGCAAAGACCCTCGACGGCGAGTGGTCCGACGCGGTGCTGGTCATGCGGCAGTCGGTGTTCGGCTCCGTCTACGAGCCGCGCGTCTGCTCCGCCTACACGCGGGAGGGCGGCCGGTATATGATGGTCATCACCTCGCGCAGCGATATCTACCAGTCCCTCGTCTGGGAGGTCGAGGTCTCCAAAAAGAACTGACGAAAGAAAAACGCCCCGGCGGCCGTCCGAGCCGCCGGGGCGTTTTTGTCAGAAATAGAGATAATAGGACCCGCCGGTCACCTCGGGCAAAACGGATTTCACCTGCGTCTGTTCTCCCGGGAGGAGCTCTTTTTTTTCGGCGTAATCCAAGTTCAGAACCCCCCCGCTGCAGAGCTTACACGGCACACCGGCAGTGATGGGGAAAGACAGTCCGTTGGTGACGGTAAAAATGAACGTGATGTCGTAGGTTCCGTTTCCGTTGTAGTCCAGCGTCCACTCCACGGCGTCGACCCGGAGGAGACTGTATCCGCTGTAGCTGGCGTTGCGCGGAAGCGTACCGTAGGTAATGATGATTTCGGGAGGCGGAAGCGGCGATCCGGTCGTCTCCCCGCAATTCATGCAGGTGGCGGGCCTGGTATAGCCCGGCGCCCCGAAGTTGTGTCCAACCGGCGGGATGATTTGCTGCGCGATCAGGATCTCGCCGCAGAGGGAGCAATGGGTCCCCGCGGTCAGTCCGGGCTGCGTGCAGGTAGGCTCCACGCGGGGGTCGCAGTAGGAGATATGGTACGGGTGGTACGGGGCCGCCGTTGTTTCCGCAGACGCCGTCTCCGCGGGAGCGGTTTCCGCGGATTTTGTTTCCGCGGGTTCCGTTACCGCGGGTTCCGTTACCGCGGGTTCCGTTACCGCGGGTTCCGTTTCCGGTTGCCCCGTGACGGGGACGCCGGTCATGGTGAGAGGAGGAATCGTTTTTTCCGTTTCGGCGGGGCCGGTGCCCGCAACGGGCTGCGTGTGCGCCGCCGTTTCTGCGGGAGCGGTTTCCGCGGGCGCCGTTTCCGCGGATTTTGTTTTCGCGGTTATTGTTTCCGCAGATTCCGTTATCGCGGGCGCCGTGTCCGGGCGCTCCGTCGCGGCGGCGCCGGTCTCCGCGGCGGTTTCCGCGTCGGGGACGGGCGTTTTTTCCGTTCCGGCGGCGGCGCTCTCCGTTGTCGCCGGGCCGCTTTCCGCCGGCAGGGCGGGCGGCGGGTCCCCAGCCCCGCGCAAAAGGAAGAAGACCGGCGCGGCGGCAGCCAGAAGCAGAAGCAAAAGGCAAAGCGCCCACACCCCCGGGGCCCGGCGCTTTCCGGAAAGAGGAGCGATTTCTGTTTTTTTCGTCAGCGAGGTCATGCAGTACGGGCAGAATACGGCCCCTTCCGCAAGCTCCGCGCCGCAATGAGGACAGCGCATCGGATCCCCTCCTTTCCGCCGGTTTTTCTGCTATCAGTATAAAGACAATCGGGGAAAAAGTCAACTGCAAAGCGAAGAAAAGCGCCGTGAACCGGAAGTCCATGGCGCTTTGGACCTTTCATATCAGAGCAAATCCCCGAAGAACCGCTCCAGAGGCGCAACGCTGACCATCCCGCGGAGCCCCTTTTTGTTTTCTTTGTCGCTCCCCGCAATCAAAGAGTGAATGATGGCGATCTTTCCGTCCCGGAATGTCATTTTGTACTTGATCCAATCGCCGCCCGCGGCCACGACCTTCAGGGAGGCGATGTCCTCGTGGGAAAACTCATACGTTCCCGATTGAGCCCCGGTGATCATGAAATGATCTTCCTTTTTCGTGAGATAGCAAGCGTTGAAATCCGGGCTGTCCACCGTTCCCATGTTGAAGTTCGCGCCTTTCATTGCGTCAAGGAATCCCATATACTCTTTCTCCTTTTCTTTTTCGGCATTTTTCGCCGTTAAAGTCATTATAGACCTAAAAAACGGAAAAGTCTTATGCTACCAGCATAATTTTGCGATTTTTCGACGCCCCGTGCACGGGAAAAGCAACGGCGGGAAAAACTCGGGAGAAACGCTCTTTCTGAAAGAAAGCTGCGCAAAGAATCTGAAAGACAGACGCGCCGAAATCGGGAAAGCCGATTCCGGCGCGTTGTTTTACATTTTTGCTCTCAGCAAACAAGAAAAAGGTTAGTTGATCTGTTTATCTCCGCTTGTGAGCAAGATCCATACAGTACTGAATCCTGTCTTCTATAGTCGGATCTTTTAGTCTTGGAGTCTCTCCGGGCAAGTATTCATCAACTTTCATTGTTTTTCCGCATTTTTTGCACTTGCAGTACATATTTACAAGGATCAAAGACAAGGAACCGTCGTCATGATAAAGGTTTTTTTCCACTTCCCATTTTTCAATATCGTCATAATCAAACTGATATTCTCCGCAGTTATCGCAAGTGTATTTAGGAAAAACCGTGTCATTGATTTTTATATAGGCGGCAATCAGATACAATAGTATAACGAAAAAGCCGCCCCCGATAAGGAAAAATAAGGTTTGAAGAGCGTTGCTTTCAACAACGGCATAGCCAATACCGCCGGAAATCATAAGAATTGCAGCTGCAACGATTAAAAGCAGAATTGTCTTTTTCGCTTCGTTTTTTTCTTTTGTTGTTTTCGGCTTTTTAGAAAGTGTTTCAAAAATACTCAAGGGTTTATTCTCCTTTTTTTAATACCCAAAATTATTGTAGTAGTATCCGTCGGTCCATTGAACGCCTACAATTTTATAAGTAATGGAATAATTATCTTTGTTCCCGTTGTAGAGATTCATAAATCCGACATCTTCATCGGCATAACTGATGCTCTTTTCAAGATATATTCTTGAGTTTCCTTTGCTCATTTTTTTGATATTCAGCGTACTGCCGCTTCCAAAATCCCCCCGGACGCTCATAATTTCTTTCCCGCTTTTGTCAGAAAAGGTTATAATAGCGCTTACAATTTTCAGTTCCGCAGCGGTTTTGTTTTCGATCTCATAATCCATATAGACATAGTATTTGCCGCTATATGAATCGGAGTTCTTTGCCTCTGACGAGAGTTCGGATAGTTTAAGGACGATTTTGTCGGGATTGTGGTTTTTGTTTGCCGTTGCTGTTCGTGTAGCTTTTATGCCGTAAAGAAACGCAATAAACGCTACGACGATAAGAACAATTCTAACGATCCGAAAAGTTTTTGTTTTCAGTTCTATTGCAGTCCCCATATTTACTCTCCTTTCCCGTAGCTTTCAATACCGTCTTCTGTTGCATCTTCCAGTTTGAGAGAACGTAGTTTCTCTTCCAACTTCTCTTTTCTTCTCGCCAAGTGGTTTTCTGCATAATTGTTACATTCATCGTTTACTTGCCGATGGATCAGTTTTTCTGTTTTGAAGTCGCTAAGCAAACTGTACGCAAAAAACAACGCAGACGCAAGAAAGACTGGGATGACAAGAAGATAAGAACGAATGAATGCGGAAACGAAGATCGAAAGAAGCATCAAGATTATGGAAAGAAAAGTGTTCTTTTTTATTCTCTCCCATACCATGTTCGGAATAGAGGCGCGGATTTCCTTGCAATGGTTTTCCAATCCGTTTTCATTTGGAATTTTATCGCCCACTACAAGCATTTCGCCGAAAGGATAGGCGCGTTTGGTATATTCTTTACCTTTGTAGTTGATACTTGCAGACACTTCGGATACCACATAGATCGTAGTTTGCTTGTCTGTGATTTTTTGTGTTTGTACCGACAGATTTTTCTTGTGGAAAAAATCACCGGGAAGCGATTCAAATACCGCAGAGTAGAAATTCTGTTTATGTCCTTCTATGATTTGCTGTTTTACAGCAGGAGAGATTTTATAAAGGTCTTCTTCGTCATCGGCAAAAATCCTTGATTCTTTTGCGGCGGTTTTTGCGCTTGATAAAAAACTCTTTTCGTCAAAGTCTTTTCCTTTATCTACTTCAAAAAGGACTTTTGATTCTGCGTGATAATTGCCTTGCGTGGGATGCCAGTCTGTTACGGTTTTGTATTTTGTTACCGGTCTTTCTTTTTTGACAACGCGATCGCCGACACGCACCTCGTATTCTTCAGTTTCGATATACGGCTCTTGCCTGTCATACCCGACGCTTGCCTGATATGTCAGATCTGCCTGAGCGATGTCAAGTGCTATGGCTTGCGCCTCAATTTCCACCTTGCTAAAATCATAGTTGTAAATATCATCTGGCGCATCTTCGTTTGCTAACGACTTCCAAGCCTCTTTGAGAAAATCCTCATCTGTCCACTCATTGTTTATATAAATAACACAGACGGATTTTTCTTTTTCCGCTCCGGAGTTACCTCTTTGCTCTTTTTCTGAAACAGCAAAGGCGCTTTCGCAAACATTGCAGATTCCTCGTGTTTTTGAAATCATCATAATATCTGATGATCCGCAGGAAGGACAAGAGATTCTTTCAATTTCAAGCATATTCTACCCCTTCTGTTACAAGTTGTTGTTGTGATAAAACCAAAGCAGATGATCCAGTTCCCGCCTTGTCAGGAGTTCCCCCGTTTCTTTTGCCGCCGCTTGCCGCAGTTCGTCAATCGATTCTTGATAGGCGGGATAGTTACCGGTGAGAGAACCGATTGTGATTCCGTACGCCCGGCAATATGCCGGAAGCACCCTCCGCAGCAGGCTGTCGTAAACGGAGAAGTTGTCTTCCTCCTTTTTGCCGCGGAAAACGTACGCCGCCGCGTAATGGGCAAACTTGGAGGCGAAAGACAGGTTTCTTCTGCCGGTCGCTTCCGTTTTTTCACCGATCAAACGGATGATTGCGTAATTCGTTTTCTGCGGGTTTTTCAGCCAGTTGAGGAGATTGTCTTTATTTTCAAACAGTTTTTTGTTGATTTCTGTTTTATCTGCCCCGTGCAGATGCGTGGTATTATCCCGGTTTACCGCAGAAAGAAAATACCAGATCGCCAGATTTAAATCGTGTGCCGGTTTCTTTCCGGGCAGCAGATTGTCTTTCAGAACAGTACCCCAGTAGGCCGTGGAACCGCGATACCCTTTGAACCCGCCTTCCGTTTCTTGCAAGTCCGGCGCGGCGTTTGGATCATACGCTCTTTGGTATCGGGAGAGCGCCATGATTTCCGTCTCCGCTTTTTCGGCGTTTTTCTTTGTAAGTTTGACCCGGCGCCCCGAATCACAAGTTTCAAAGATAAGGTCTTTTTTTGATTCTTTTTTCATGCGTTTGATTGCCCTCCTTTTATCACGCTTTCGCTTTGATGATTGGATCGCTTTCTGCAAAGAAAAACCATTTTCCCCTCTATTTTACACACGCCCGCGACAAAAGTCTTATGCTGCCAGCATAGTTTTCGGTTTTTTTTGAAATATTTCCGATACAGACGTCATTTTTAAGCGAAAGTTTGGTTTTGAGCGCGGATTTCATTCGCCTGATCGCCTATATGAGATCCAAAAAATAAAAACGCACCGGCCGTCCGGTGCGTTTTTTCTTGCGCACCGGCGCGGAAGGAAAACGCAAAAGAAAGAAAAAGACCGTTTGACTTTTCCCCGCGTTTGGTGTATGATAACGGCAGATCCCGCGCGCGCCGCGCGCGGGGAAACGGAAACGGAGAAGGGCGCTGTGGAGACGAAAAGCACGAACGACCTGCTGGCGGAGCTGGAGCATTGCGAGGATTTTACCCGGTTTTACCGGGAAAACGGGGACGCGATGGTTTCCGACTTGCTTTCCGCTATGCTGGAAAAGCTGCTGGCGGAGAGCGGAAGGACAAAAGCGGAGGCTATCCGCCTGTCCGAAATGTCCGAGGTCTACGCCTATCAGATCTTTTCCGGGAAGCGGGCGCCGGACCGGAAAAAGCTGCTCGCGCTTGCGTTCGGTATGGGGCTGGATCTCGACAAAACGCAAAAGCTGCTCAAATGCGCGGGCTATCCGCCGCTTTATATCAAGCTGCCCTTTGACTGCGCCGTGATCTACGGCCTCTGCAAAAAGCTCTCCGTGGTGGAGACGAACGGGATCCTCTTCTCCCTCGGGGAGGAGACGGTCGGATGACCGGAACGGGCGCCACGCGCGAGGAATACCTCGCGCGGCTGCTGACGGAGTACCGCGTGGTGAGCGTTCTCTCCGAAAAAAACGGCTGCCGGACGCTGCGCCTGCGGCACCGGGCGCTCGGGCGGGATCTGGTACTGCACCTTTTGCCGTTTTGCTCTCCCGTGTACGAAACGCTCCGCTCGCTCCGGTGCGTCAATCTGCCGGAGGTCTACGACGCCGTTCGCCTCTCCGACGGGGAAGCGGTGCTGGAAGAATACGTGGACGGCGTGACCGTCGCCGCCGTGACCGAGATCCGCCGGTACCGCTACCGCGAGGCGCGGGAGGTGATGATCGGCGTTTGCTCGGCGCTGGCCGTTCTGCACGAGCGCGCCCTCGTGCACCGGGACGTCAAGCCGGAGAACGTGATGATCTCCGCGACGGGGCGCGTGGTGCTGATCGACTTCAACGTCTCCCGCACGGTATCCGACAGGCCGCGGGACACGGTGGTGATGGGGACGGTGGGATACGCCCCGCCGGAGCAGCTCGGGATCGCCCAGAGCGACGCGCGCGCGGATATCTACGCCGCGGGCGTCCTTTTCAACGTGATGCTCACCGGCTGCCACCCGAGCGAAACGCTCGCGCCCGGGCGCGCCGGCAGGATCGTGAAAAAATGCACGCAGGTCAACCCGAAAGACCGCTATCAAAACGTCCGGCGGCTCTTGAACGCGCTTTGACGCCGCGGCGAGAAGGAGACCTTTATGGAAGAAGACCGCTTTATGAAAGCGTACGAACGCCCGCGGGGGAAGATCGACGTTGTTCTCGATACCGACGCCTACAACGAGATCGACGACCAGTTCGCGATCTCCTATCTGCTCACCTTCGGCGACCGGTGCCGGATCCGCGGCATCACGGCGGCGCCCTTTTTTAACGAACGCGCCTCCTCGCCCGCCGACGGGATGGAAAAAAGCTACCGGGAGATCGGCAAGCTCCTTTCGCTTGCGGGGCGGGAGGACCTTCTCCCCGCCGTGTACCGAGGCTCGGAACGCTACCTCCCCGACGAACAGACGCCCGTCCTCTCGCCGGCGGCGGAGTTTCTCTGCCGCGAGGCGGCCGCCCACACGCCGGGCGACCCTCTCTACGTCGTTGCGATCGGCGCGATCACCAACGTCGCCTCCGCCCTGCTCCTTTCGCCGGAGATGCTGGAGCGCTGCGTCGTCGTCTGGCTCGGCGGGCACGCGCCGCATCTTCCGCGCGCCGCGGCGGAGTTCAATATGCAGCAGGATATCGCCGGCGCGCGGGTGCTGTTTTCTTCCGGCGCGCCGGTCGTGCAGCTCCCCTGCTTCGGGGTGGTGGACCGCTTCGCGACCTCCCGGCCGGAGCTCGAGTATTGGCTCGGCGGGCAAAACCCGCTTTGCGACTATCTGGTCGAAAACACCGTGCGCGAGGCGGAGCGCTACGCCGCCGGAAAGCCCTGGACCCGCGTGATCTGGGACGTGACCGCCGTCGCGTGGCTTTTCGACGGCGAAAAACGCTTTCTCCGGGACACGGTCGCTCCCGCCCCCGTTCCCGCGTACGATCTCACCTACGCGCCGGAACCCGGCCGTTTTCCGATCTGCCGCGTCGAATCGGTCGACCGGGACGCGCTCTTTGCCGACCTCTTCGCCCGCCTGGCGGGGATGGGGAAGGAACCGGACGGGGAGGACCCCCGGATCGCGCGGATCCGTGCGATGGAGGAGCGCTTTTCCCGCGCGGGCGCGGCGCTGAAGCGGTACGAAGAAGCGCGCGCCGCCCTCTTTGACGGGCAGGAGGAGATCCGGACGCTGGAAGCGTATTACGGCGGGCCCCTCTGGCGGGAGGATCTGGCGGCGGACGAGGCGGGCGAGCTCCCGGCCTCCCTCCGGCGCGGCGTTCTCTCGGAGGACGGGATCTACGATCTCCTCACGGAGAACGGCGCGGTCCTTTCCTCGCTTGAAAAAGAAAAACAAAATCCGAACGGATAAAAGGAGAAACGGTATGGACGAACTGTTCTCATCCCTGTTTGCCGCGGTGGACGCGCATCGCCCGGAGATCCTCGCCGCGGAGCGGCACATCTGGAAAAATCCGGAGCCCGGCTACCGCGAATGGAAGACCCACAAATACCTCAAAGGCCTTTACGAGGCGCTCGGGTACCGTCTGACCGAGGCGGGGAACATCCCCGGCTTTTACACGGAGATCGACACCGGCCGCCCCGGCCCCACCGTCGTCGTCTTCGGCGAGATGGACTCGCTGATCATCCCCTCCCACCCGGAGTGCGACCCGGAGACGGGCGCGGTCCACGCCTGCGGACACCATTGCCAGAGCGCCGCGCTCTACGGGGTCGCCGCCGCCCTGAAGGCGCCGGGGGCGCTCGACGGCCTCTGCGGGAAGATCCGGCTGATCGCCGTTCCCGCCGAGGAGCTGATCGAGATGGACTTCCGCCAGAGCCTGAAGGAGCAGGGCGTGATCCGCTACTTCGGCGGCAAGGTGGAGTTTATGTACCGCGGCTACCTCGACGGCGCGGATATGGCGATGATGGTCCACACCGGAGGCGGGAACGGCATCGGCGTCAACGCCGGCTCGAACGGCTGCATCATCAAGCGGGCGGAGTTCATCGGCCGCGCCGTGCACGCCGCCGGTCCCTCCCGCGGCCTGAACGCCCTCTACGCCGCCAATACCGCGATGACGGCGGCGAACGCCGTCCGCGAGACATTCCCCGATTCGCAGCACGTCCGCTTCCATCCGATCATCACGGCGGGCGGCACCGCCGTCAATTCCATCCCGGACTCGGTCGTGATGGAGAGCCAGGTGCGCGCCGACACGGTGGAGCACACGGTCGAGATGAATACCCGGATCAACCGCGCCTTTGCCGGCGCGGCGGCGGCGATGGGCTGCAAGGTCCGCCTCTCCGACCGCCACGGCTACGCCCCCCGCTTCAACGATCCGAACTTTTCGCAGGCCGTCGGCCGCGTGGGCCGGATGCTGATCCCCGAGGAGCGGGTCCGCGTCAACCGCAGCTGGGAGACCGGCTGCAGCGATATGGGGGACGTTTCCACCGTGATGCCCGCGATCCATCCGGGCTGCGGCGGCGCCTCCGGCACCTTCCACGGCAAAGATTTTGCGGTACCCGATCCGGAGATGGCGTGCGTTACCTCCGCCAAGCTCCAGGTCGGCATCCTCGCCGATCTCCTCGGCGCGGACGCGGCGGTCGCCAAACAGATCGTCGCGGAGAAAAAGGTCGTTTACAACTCCACGGCGGAATATTTCGCCGCGATCGACAAACTCTCCCGCGAGTGGGACGCCGTTGAGTACGGCGAGGACGGCGCCGCCGTGTTGAGGTATTGAGGGGGCGCGCGCCAAACGGCGCCGGTCTGACGGCCGGATGACGCCGCGCCCTTGCGGACATAGACGAAAAGCCCCGCCTTTTGATCAAAAGGCGGGGCTTTTGCGACACGGCGTTTATTATCACGATCGTTTCTGACTCGCAAATCCGGGTTTACGGGTTTGTTCCGTATCGTTCTTTTGCCGTCCTGCACGATGCGATCAGCATGACTCGAATGGATGCGCATTGATCGTTCAGTATTTTATATGTCGACTCATCAATATAGTTTGTTCGGTTCAAAAGTTCAAGCCAATATCCTGTTTCGCTCGCTTCTTTGAGCGCGATCTCCAGCTTGGAAATAAAATCTTTTTTTCCTTGCGCATAGTTGGCTTCGTATATATTTGCGCCAATGGACGTGCCGCTTCTGCCGATTTGATTTGAGATAACGGATTCGTGTTTGGCTTTTAGGTCTTTTACGAGATTTATGATTTGAACGGAGAAATCCATGGAGATATCCGCAAGTTTGTTTTCTTTCATTGTTACAGCACCTCGTTTTTTATATTTTAACACGTCTTTCCGCCAAAATCAATGATGCCGGCGCAAAGCGCCTCATGATGTATCGGCTAACGCCGAAATGATGCGGATCGCTGCGCGATCCATGATGCGATGTTTGCCCCTCACGTCCCGCAGGACACATCATGCGCGGCAGCGCGCATCATTGCCGCAGGCAACATCATTTGCCCCGCAAGGGGCAAACATCATTCAAAGAAGCGTGATTTGTCAGACAAATCACGCTTCTTTGTTGGTACGGGCGACAGGGATCGATTCTACGCCCTCGACGGGCTCCGGTCCGGTCGGCTCTGACGCTCCCCCGGAGCGTCATTCACTCCCGACCGTTCGATCCCTTCCAACGATCAGAGCAAACGAAAAACGCCCCGTAAAGGGGCGCTTTCCGTTTGGTACGGGCGACAGGGATCGAACCTGCAAGGTTGCCCACCGGATCCTAAATCCGGCGCGTCTGCCAGTTCCGCCACGCCCGCGCGGAGCTATTTTGCTTTGTTTCTGCATTATACAACATTTCCCCCGCGCTTGTCAAGCGCGCCGCGCGGGACGGGGGAGAGAAAAAGAGAAACGAAAAACTTCCGGCGGGAGGTTGACTTGTCCGGAAACGAGTGGTACTATATAGGCGTGCAACGGAAAGTCGAAAAATGGGGAAAAACCCCTTTTCGCACGGGATTTGAAACTTTTGAAAGGACCAAACTCATGAAAAACGGCCTGATCGAAGAAAACGGCGAACTGATCTTCTATCAAGACGACGAGCCCCGCCACGCCGGTGTTATCCGGGAGAACGGGGCGATCTACTACATCGGGAAAGGAGGCCGCGCCGTCAAGGGGACGCACAACGTCCACCACGAGATGGCAAACGGGATCCTCAAGCACGGGACCTATACCTTCGGCGAGGATTATAAGCTGATCCCCTCCTCGTATATCCCGCCGAAGAAGGAAAAAGGCAAAAAAAAGAAGGGCGCGAAGAGGATGAGCCTCACGCGCAAGATCCTGATCGTCGCCGCCGTGATCGCGCTGCTTGCCGTGGAGATCGTGATCGCGTGGACGCTGCTCGATAAAGAGCCCGAGGAGGAAGGCGAGGAACCGGCCGCCGAGATGGTTTTGCCGAGCTTTGAAAACGAAGTGACGCTCTGCGCTTCCGTTTACAAGCAGGCGTACGACGGAAAGATCGCGATCGGGGACGCGCTGGCGGCGGGGGATCCGTACCGGCCCTTCACGTTTGAATACCGGCTCCCGGACCGGGACGGAACGCTGCTGATCAGCGAATATCCGGATCTGCGCGACGCCCGGGAGTATATCCTTTCCGCGAAAGAAACGTCCCTCTCGATCGACAATCTGAAAACCGGAACGACGTACTACTACAAAGTAACCGTCGGAGAAGGGACCTATCCCGGCTCTTTCCGCACGGCAAAGTCCACCCGTTTTCTCAGTCTTCCCGGCGTGTATAATACGCGCGATATCGGCGGCTACGCCACCCTTGACGGAAAGCGGGTCAGAGAAGGAATGCTGATCCGCGGGACCGAGGTGGACGGTCTGGGCGTTTCGGCGGACGGGAAATGCTATTTCCTGAAAGACAAAGCGGCGGCCGAGCCGTTCGGCTTTGCGTTTGAAATGGATCTGCGCTCGGAGGTCCGCTTTGAGGACGGTTACCGCTCCAGGCTGGGCGACGGTGTGATCCATAAACAGGTCGAAAGCGGGGTCTCCTACAAGGAGATCTTTACCGAACAGGGAAAAAAGACGGTCAAAGAGATCTTTACCGATCTGGCCGATCCCAATCATTATCCCATGTACGTCCATTGCACGGACGGAGCGGACCGGACGGGGACGGTGGTCTTTCTGATCGAAGGGCTGCTGGGGATCCCGGAAAAAGAGATGCTCGACGACTATAAGCTGACGGGCGCGTTTGTGGACGGGTTTGAAAACAACGTCCGGATCAACGGGCTCTTCGGCGGTCTGGAAAGCTACGGAGGATCCACGGTAAATGAAAAAATCGAAAACTATCTTCTCAGCGCGGGGGTGAGCGCGGAACAGATCCGCTCCATCCGGTATATCCTGCTGGAAGACGCCTGACGCCCGCTCTCCCGCCGCCGCAAAAGATCCCGGGCGGCGGCGCGCAAAAAAACTTCTCCGGCCGCCTCGCCGAAAGAACCCTTGCTTTTTTTACCGCGTTTTGCTACAAAAAATCAGAGCTACAATAAAATCAGAAAAACCGCGCATGGCGCGCCGCGTTCCGCGGCGGAACCACGCCGCGGGAAAGAAAAACGATGAAAAGACCGAACATCCTCTGGCTTTGCACCGATCAACAGCGCTTTGACACGCTCGGCTGCTGCGGCAACCGCTTCGTTCACACGCCGAACCTCGACAGTCTCGCCGAAAACGGCGTGCTGTTTTCCCGCGCGTACTGTCAGAATCCGGTCTGTACGCCGAGCCGGGCTTCTTTTCTGACCGGGCGCTATCCGCGGACTTGCCGCGCAAGGCAGAACGGGCAGGACATTCCGGCGGACGAGATCCCCGTCACGCGCATTCTCCACGAAAACGGCTATCTCGGCGGCCTTTCCGGCAAGCTGCATCTCTCCGCCTGCCATTTTTCCGTTTGTCCGACGAGGGAACGCAGGATCGACGACGGGTACGACAGCTTTGCTTGGAGCCACGGGCACGGACCCGCGCACGAGTGGCCGATGCACGACTACGCGCTGTGGCTGAAGAGGCAGGGCGTGACATACGCGCACCCTCCGCGCCGGGACTGCCGGTACGTGAGGACGGGGATGCCCGCCGAATACCATCAGACAAAGTGGTGCGCCGATCGTGCCGTCGAATTCATGGAAGCGGCGAGAGAAACGGGACGGCCGTGGTTTTTCTCGGTGAACTGGTTCGACCCGCATCACGCGTTCGATCCCCCCGCGGAGTATCTGGAGCGTTACCTGCCCTTCCTCTCCGAGATCCCGCTGCCCGAGTACCGCCCCGGCGAGCTGGAGAACAAATCCCCGCTGCAGAGAAGAGATCATCTCGGCGCGTACGGAAAGGCGGGGAGCTTTGCCTACGGCGATATGACGGAATACGACCACCGCCTGATCCGCGCGGCGTACTACGCGATGATCGATTTGATCGACGAGCAGACGGGCCGGCTGATTGCCTACCTCCGGGATACGGATCAGCTCGACGATACGATCATCCTTTTCCATTCCGACCACGGGGAAAGTCTGGGAGATCACGGCCTCTACCTGAAGGGAGGCTACTTCTACGAAGCGAGCGTCCACGTGCCGCTGATCTTATCCTGGAAAAACGGTTTTGTATCCGGCGTGCGCTCGGACGCGCTGGTCGAGCTCGTCGATCTCGCGCCCACGCTTCTGGAGGCGTGCGGGATCGAAAAAGCCCCCGGGATGCAGGGGCGGTCGCTTGCCGGGATCCTGACCGGGACCGCGCCGGCGGACGTTTTCCGCGACACGGTCTATTCCGAGTACTATAAAACCGACGCAGAAGGCGGGGTCGCGGCGTTCTGCACGATGCTCTCCAACGGGCGCCTGAAGCTGACCAAGATCCACGCGCTCGCGCCGGATCTGCCGCGCGACTGCCCGGGCGAGCTCTACGATCTCGCTGCCGATCCGGGCGAGCATATCAATCTGTACGGGGACCCCCGTTACACCGGGGAAAAGCTGCGGCTCCTGGAAGCGCTGTGCGACCGGGAAGCGCTCACGGCGGATCCGCTCCCCGCGGCGCGCGCGCCGTGGTAAAGCGCAAAAAAGCGGAAAAACAAAAAGATGCGAGGTGCGCCATGAAAAAAAGACGGTTTTTGCCGCTTCTTCTCTGCCTGCTCTTTACCGCCTGCGGGAAGGCGCCCGCGCCCGCTTTGACCGCGGCGCCCGGGACGGCGCCGGAGCCGGCCGCTTTGCCGGTCGTAACGGACG
>JAFSSQ010000003.1 GCA_017450965.1 Clostridia bacterium | reverse complement strand
GGTACAGGCGCACCTTCACCAGGCCCACCTTCTCGCCCTGCGCGCACAGGTAGTCGATGACTTCCTCCGCCACGTCGCACATGGAGCCCATGCACACGATCACGCGGTCCGCGTCCGGAGCGCCGTAGTAATTGAAGAGCTTATAGTCGGTGCCGATCTTCTCGTTGACCTTGCCCATATACTCTTCCACGATGGCGGGCAGCGCGTCGTAATACTTGTTGCACGCCTCTCTGTGCTGGAAGAAGATATCGCCGTTTTCGGCGGAGCCGCGGAGCACGGGATGCTCGGGGTTGAGCGAACGCGCGCGGAAGGCGGCAACGGCGTCCGCGTCGATCATCGACTTGAGATCCTCGTAGTCCCAGACCTCGATCTTCTGGATCTCGTGGGAGGTACGGAACCCGTCAAAGAAGTGGATGAAGGGAACGCGGCCCTTGATCGCGGACAGGTGAGCGACCGCGCCGAGGTCCATGACCTCCTGGGGGTTGGTCGCCGCGAGCATCGCAAAGCCGGTCTGGCGGCAGGCGTAAACGTCGCCGTGGTCGCCGAAGATGTTCAGCGCGTGGGTCGCCACACAGCGGGCGGAAACGTGGATCACGCAGGGAAGGAGCTCCCCGGCGATCTTATACATATTCGGGATCATCAGAAGAAGTCCCTGAGACGCCGTGTAGGTCGTGGTGAGCGCGCCCGCGGCGAGAGAGCCGTGGACCGCGCCGGCCGCGCCGGCTTCCGATTCCATCTCGATGACCTTAACCTGATCGCCGAAAATGTTTTTCAGTCCGGTGGCGGACCACTGGTCGGTGACCTCAGCCATCGGGCTGGAGGGTGTGATGGGGTAAATCGCCGCTACTTCGGTAAACGCATAGCTTACGTGCGCCGCAGCGGTGTTGCCATCCATGGATTGCTTTTGTCTTGCCATTTTCATTCCTCCGTTTTATCTTGTTTTCTCTCTCCGAGAAGGGAAAAATTAACCTCATCTATCATAGCACTTTATTTATCTTTTGTAAAGGGTTTTCGCCGTTTTTCTTGCGCTTTTTCGCAAAAGAAAAGCGGGCGGAGAGAAAGACGGCCGTGCCGCCTCTCATCCGCCCGTTACGGTGTAGAGAGCAAGGAGCGCTTTGTAAAACGCCGCGTTATACCGATAGATCAGACTCTCCCCGTTCGCCGCCGCGGTCAGCACCTCCGCCGTGCCGGCGTGCAGATCGGGCAGAGAGGGACCGAACACGCAGCAGAGATCAAAACTGACGGCGCCCGCGATCCGCTCGACCATATCGACCGAGCGTTCGTCGCGCGCAAAATAGTTGAGAAACTCCGAGAGGTACTCCTCCCGCATCTGGCCGTAGGCGCGGCAGTTGAGCGCGTCGATGAAGACGGCGCTTTCCGCGATGTTCGCGCAGTCGGAAACGATCGAAAAGTAGAGCGTTCCGTCCGGCGGGGTCACGTAGTCCGGCTGGCTCTCGTCCATCTTCGGCAGCGGCAGCGGGCAAAGATCGTGCGCCCGGACGGAAAAGTCGCGCTTGTCGCCGAGATGCCCGAAGCAGAAGAGGGCGCCGCCGTCAAGGAACGCCCCGTCGGAGAGCGGCGTTCCGTCCTGCGCAAACGCGCCGGAAGCGAGGTCGGCGAGCCGCCCGGCAAAGGTCTCCGCCCTGCCCCGCGGCTCAAAAATATCCGACCTGCCGTCCTCGCGGACGTAGGAATAGCGGAAATCGGAAGCAAGGAAAAGATCCTCCGCAAAGACGGAGATCGGCGCGCGGGAGAGAATGGCGGCGGGCGCCCCCTCGCCCTCCGCGCGGACCGCTTTGACCGCGGAGAGAAGCGCCTCCACCGTCCAGGCGCCGGCGTCCACCGCGTCGCAGAGCGAGAGAGAGCGCGCCTCCGCGAGGGTGCGGTCGTACCAGAGGCAGGCGTACCGGTCCGGGTCCTCCGCCGCGGCGCCGGAAACGGCATAGATCCGCTCGCCGGACGAAGCGGAGCGGATCGCCTCCTGCCGGTAGTAATCGGCGGAAAGCGCCAGAAAAGGCGCGGAGGAAAGGTCGGTGAGATACCCGGCAAGCGCAAGGGCACCGACCTGATCGGCGGGAAGCAGGAAAAGGTCCGCGTAATAGATGCCCGCCGTCTTCGCCTCGCGGAGCCCGGTCAACGGATCGCCGTTTTCCGGTTCGATCGCGAGGATCTTTGCGTTGTATTTCTCCTTGATCTCCTCCATCATCTCGTACCGGGCGCGGGAGAGGGTCGTCGTCTCCCCCTCCTCCAGTCCGAGGAGATTAGCGGACGAGGTGGAAACGATCAAGGAAAGCCCGTTCATATCCCGCGTCATCATCGAGGAAAGCCGCTCCTGCGCCGCTTTCTTTTCCTCTCCGGCGGGATCGGGTAAAGCGGCGCGCGCGGCGGTCGTATCCGGCGGCCGCGTCTCCCCGGCGGGCGGGGCGGTCGTGTCCTCACCCGGCCGGTTGATCACGATAAAGCAGGAGGAAAGGAGCGGCGGGAGCAGGAGAAGAAGCGCGAGAAGGCAAAGAAAAGCGCGTTTTCCCATAGTCCCTCCCTAAAAGCGGTAGCGCGTACCGCGGCGGGCGCGTTTGCGGCGCACCGCGGCGACGGCCAGAACGTAGACGAGCGTCAGGACGGCGGCGCTGATGAGCGCCGCTTTGAAAAAGCGCCCGCGCGAGATCCGCTTGATCTGCTCGAGGACGTTCAGAAATTCGTTGCGCTCCACGTCGTCCCCCGTGATCAGCTCGACCGTGCCGATCTGATCGCCCTTGTAATAGACGTTCAGATACCCGGCGGGCGTGCCGCGGACGACGGGCGCCGCAAGCGACGCCTCGGTCAGGCGGTGGCTGTAGGTGATCTCCTCCGCCTCGTTTACGTCGGAGGGAAGGAAGACGGTGATCGTCTCCTTCGGGAGGAGCATCACGAAATCGGTCTTCGCCGATAGGGTAACGGGCAGCTCGCAGACCGGCGTGTCCGGGTCGACGAGCGTTTTGTAGGCAAAGCCCTCCACGCCGTAGCGCAGCAGCTTCCGCGCCGCGTCGCAGGCGGTGTCAGCACCGGTCGCGGGGTCTTCCCTGCCGCCGATGACGACGCAGAGATAAGTCAGCCCCCCCGCCTGCGCGCAGGAGGTAACGGTGATCCCGCTCTCCTCGGTGGAGCCGTAGTTCATCCCTCTCGCCTGTTCGTAATAATAGGCGGTGGTGTTCACCTTGCTGATCAGCGCGTTTTTGTTATAGATCGCAACGCCGGCAGACTCCCCGGCGCGGCGGAAATTGTATTTGACGGTATCGGAGATCTCAAGGAGCTTTTCATTTGCCGCAAAGGCGCGCGCGATCTTCATCGTGTCCGCCGCGGTGGTTACCATCACAGCCTCGTGCATCCCGCCGGGGTTTGCGTAGCGCGTATCCGTCATCCCCAGCCCGGCCGCCGTTTCGTTCATCTTTTCGACGAAGGCGTCGACGCTGCCGGAGACGAGATGGGCAAGGATATAGGCAGAGTCGTTGGCGCCCCGCATCAGCATCGTATAAAAGAGCGCCTCGATCGGGAGCGTTTCCCCCGCTTCGATCCCCGCGCGGTAGCCGGCGACCCCGCGCAGCATATCGGAAGTAACGGTGACCGTCTCCTCCAGCCGCCCGGAAAGCGCCTCGTAGGCGAGATACGCCGTCATCAGCTTGACCGAGGAGGCGGGATAGACCTTTTCCGAGGAGTTGAGCGAATAGAGGACGCGGTCGTTTTCCACGTTGTAAAGGAGCGCCGTGCGCACGCCGGCGATCTCCGGCTCCTCCATCGCCAGTACGGAAAGGGAGGGCGCGATGAAGAGCAAAGCGGCAAAAAGGGCGCAGCAAAGCGCGCGAAACCGTGTTTTCATCCTTCTGCACCGCCTTTCTTTGCGGGATACGGCCGGAAATACGCGGCCGCCGTCCGTTTGTCGCGTTCGATGGTTGCGGCAAGCTCCTCTTCGGAGGAAAAACGCTCCTCCTCCCGCAAAAAGGAGAGCAGTTCGACGCGCGCGCGCTTGCCGTACGCGCTGCCGCGGTAGTCAAAGAGATGCGTCTCACAGTTGACGCCGGCGCCGGAGACGGTCGGCCGCGTCCCGACGTTGGTCACGGACCGGTAGCTCCGTCCGTCCAGCTCGGTGAGGGAGACGTAAACGCCGCGGCGCGGGAGCGCCGCGTCCGCGGGAACGGAGAGATTGATCGTGGGAAAGCCGAGCTCCCTGCCGAGGCGGGCGCCGTGCTCCACCGTGCCGGAGAGAAAGTAGGGGCGCCCGAGCAAGCGCGCCGCGTCCTCCATCCGCCCCTCCCCGAGAAGAAGCCGGACCCGGTGCGAGCTGATCGGCCCCTCCCCGTCCGCGACCGGCGGGAGGATCACGGTCGGAACGCCGTAAGGCTCGAGCAGGCGGGAAAGCGTCTCCGCGCTGCCGGAAGCGCCCCGTCCGAAGGTGAAGTCGTAGCCGCAGACCGCAAGCCCGCAGCCGCACTCCCCGACGAGGATCTCCGAGACGAAGGTCTCGGGCGAAAGGTCCGCGAGCTCGGAAAACCGGTAGAGAAACGCGTACGGAACGCCCCGCTCGCCGATCAGACGCAGTTTTTCCTCCGTCGGGAAGATCCGCCCGGCCTTCTTGAGGGAAAGTTCCGCGTCGGAAAAGGTCCACGCCGCGGGGATCCGCCCCTCCGCGCGGGAAAGCAGGGCGTCAAAAAGCGCGGCGTGCCCTTTGTGCACGCCGTCAAAACACCCGAGGGCAAGCGCAAAGCGCTTGCCCTGTACGGGAATATCTGCCGTTGCGAGGTCGCTTGTACGGACGAGCATAGCCTCCCCCGTCAGACGTTGAGATAATAGGCGACCAGCGTGTTGAGCAGCTCGTCGCGGTCGATCTTGCGGATCAGAGTCCTTGCGTTTTTGTGGTTGGTGATATAGGTCGGATCCTCCGAAAGAATATAGCCAACAAGCTGATTGATCGGATTGTAGCCCTTCTCCTTGAGCGCCTTGTAAACCGTGAGAAGAATCCCGCGCATCTCGGAATCGTCGTCTCGGCCAAGTTTGAAGGTTTGTGTTTTTCCGCTTTCATTCGGGATCATCGGGTCACTCCGTCCTGCAGCAAGCTGCAGTTTCCTTTCTTTTCGGTATCTTCACGCAACTTGATTATACACCAAAACGGCGGCTGATGCAAGGGGGTACGGGCGGAAGTTTCTCTTTTTTCCGTCTTTTTCCTCCGGATCACGGCGCGGAGGACGCCGCCGTCTCCGTTCCGGCGGCGGTCGTATCCTGCGGCTTCTGCGTTCCGGTCGCCGTTGTCACCGCCGTTGTGACGGGAGCGGTCGTCGTAACGGGCGCGGCGGTCTCCCGCGCCGTCGTGTAGGCTTCCCAGCGGTCGCCGTCCGGACGGAAGAGGACCTGCGTCCCGCTCCATTTTCCCGATTTTTCCTTCCAATCAAAGGTGGTCAGGACCGCCTTACCGTCCTTTTCGTTGTATACGGAGAGGCGGAGCGTACCGTCCGCCATCCACTCGGCGGCGTCGTTGCCCAGAGAGACGGAGGTTTTTCCCGTATGGCTCTCGG
Organism: Clostridia bacterium; assembly: GCA_017450965.1. Taxonomy (GTDB): domain Bacteria; phylum Bacillota; class Clostridia; order Oscillospirales; family CAG-272; genus RUG12395. The sequence goes on along the minus strand of JAFSSQ010000003.1, from coordinate 19,162 downwards.
AGAGAGCGGCGGTCTTATCCGTCTTCAGATCGTAGACGTGATAGCGGCAGGCAAGCGTGTCGACCCCGGCGGAAACGAGATAGAGCAGCCGGGTCCCGTCCCCGGAGGCGAGGACGACCTTGGCGGCGGCGTACGGATACGCCCGCCCCTTTGCACGGATATCGGCCCGGACCGTCGCGTACGTGCCGGAGGTAACGGAGGAGAGCGAGGAAACGCTCTCGCCGCTGAGCAGGCGGTTTTCTCCCGTTTTCATATTGACGATCAGCGCGTCAAAGATCCCGCCGAGGGAGAAGGGGACGACCGCGCGTTCTCCGCAGAGGACCGCCTCCCCGAACTCGATCCCGGGGTCGCCGTCCTCGTACCGCGCCCGCGCGTCGCGCTCGATCGGGAAAAAGCCGGTCCCGCCGGAGGACGCGTCCGTTTTGCTGAGAGGATAGAAGGCGCGCTCGCCTCCCTCCGTTACCTCAAACCAGAAGGGCGTATAATAGGTCTTGCCGACCTTCAGCTCCGAAACGTCCGGCGCGGAAAGGGCGGAGGGCTCTCCCGCAGAGAGGAACCGGTAGAAGGGCTTGCCGCTTTCGTCGCGGAAGGCGGCAAACCGGTAGGAAAAGAGCCGCTGCATCCCGCTGCGGTCGCTTTGCTTCATACTGACGAGCAGCTCGTTTTCCGTCTTGCGGATCACGCAGCCGCCCCGCTCCATCGCGGAGTAGGAGCTTCTCTTGTAGGTGAACTCGAACTCGCCGCTTTCCGCGTTGAAAACGTCGCCCTCCAGCAGGCCGGGGTAGGCGCCGTCAAGCTTGACGGCGTTGAGATAGCTGGTAAAATACGTCTCGTCGAGGCCGAAGAGGCGCCAGAGGATACTTTCCACGTGATAGAGGGAGACGGTATAGCGCTGGGTGGAAACGACGCGCGCGTACCCGTTTTCCGCGGCGTAGGCGAAGAGATAATAGGTCAGATTCTGCTTTTCGTACACGGAGACGCTCCCCGTGCTCTCCCGAAGGGTCCCGGAGGCCAGCTCGCAGTAGCGGAGAAAGTCGTAGTAATCGGGCGAAAAATCCTTGGTTTCGACAAAAGACTCGGCAGAAAAACCGTCCTCCGACGACGTCGGATCCGGCAGGGCAATGCTGTAAAGGTTGCCCCAGCCGTGCGTCCCGAGGATCAGATAGCCGCTGACGGGGATGACCTCCGCGAGATTCGGCACGGCGGAGGCGTAGATCTGCTCGTAAGTGGAGGAGGAGAAGAGGCAGATGCGCGAATCGTCCGCCGGCAAAAGGACGAAATACTCGCCGGAGCGGTCGAAGGAAAGCTGACTGTCAAAGAGGATGTCGAGATACCCCTCAAAGAAGCCGGAGATGGCGCTGCCTCCCCGCTCCGCCGCAACAGAAGCCGCGGACGGATCCTCAAGAGAGGCCTTCAGGATGCGTTTGCGCTGCCCCTCCGCCGTCTCCCAGAACCAGATCGTATCGCCGCCGATCCCGATCGGGGAGAGCCCGTTGCGGTATTCGGAGACGCGGCCGTCCGCGACGGAGTAGACGCCGTACCCGACCGTTTCCGATCCGCGGGAAAGGGAGAAGAGCAGCACTCCGCCGCTGCCGAAAGCGACCGGCTCCGCCGTCTCCGCGCCGCCGGCGCGGACGGTGGTCTGGACGCCGGTATTGAGATTTTCCAGGATCAGGTCGCCGTTTGCGACCAGCGTATAGGCGCGGTACTTTCCGTTCGGCGAGTAGACCGCGTTGATCAGCGTACGGGTCAGGGAAGACGTCTTGACCGCGCCCGGCCTGCCGGACACGGACCAGTAGCCGCCCACCCCGTCGGATAGGGAGACGCCGTTTTCCGTCGAATAGACCGTCACCGCCTGCGAGCGCTCGCTGACCTTGACAAAGTCTCCGGAAAAGCTCTCCGCCCCCGCTTCATACAGATTGACGTAGAGCGCGGACAGGGAGTCGGTGACAAAAACGGCGGCGTAACGGTCGGCGTAGCGGGAAACGGCGACCGTCTGCATCCCTTCCGGGATCGCGGAATACAGGGAGAAGGACGCCGTTTTCAGCCCGTCGGAGAGCGAAACGGAAAAGTCGCTGCCCTGCAGGACGATGCTCTCCGCGATGCGCCCGATCGTCGCCGCGGTCGAAGCGCGGCGGAAAAGATCCGCCGAAGCGAACGAGCAGACGAAGGGGACGACGTATTCCCCATCCGCCGGGATCAGAAAGGAGTAGGAACGGTTGCGGCTCTCCGATCCGACGCGGGAGAAGGTGAAAAAGGTGACAAGCTGTTTGCCGCCGGACAGAGAAAGGGCGCTGTGATCCATCAGGGTAAGGCTTTGTTCCGGCGTTTCCCCCAACGCCTTCAGAAGCGCGCCGAGGGTCTCGGAGGTCTGCGGGATCTCCCCGATCCCGCCTTTTACCAGAAGAAGATCGCAAAGGGAAAGCTCCAGAATCCCCGCGAGGGAGGCGGCGTTGTCCGTCTGGGCGCGGAAGCTGCGGTATCCGCCGCCGAAGCCGACGGGGACGCCAACGCTGACGTAGCGCGTCTCGCCGGTAGAAGAAAAGCCGGCGGCAAGGCTGCCTTCGCGGACGGGGAGGGTGCAGAGCATCGTGCCGTAGGGCCATTCGGTCTCTTCCGCCGGAGCGCTCGTCGCGGGAGCGCCCGTCCCGTCGGCGGGTCCCCCTTCCCGCTTACAGGCAAACAGCGAGGAGGCGGCGAAAAGAGCCGCAAGCAAAAGCGCGGCAAAGCGGACAAAAGACGTTCCGGTTTTCTGTTTCATACTGTTCATAAAACTCTCCGTATAGATCTTCCGACCGCAAAAGCGGCCGGGATACCGTTGTCAGGACAAAAAGAAGGACGAGAGGAAGGCGGCGGCGGAAGCGGCGAGAGCCACAACGATCAGCGGCATCCTGAGATAAGCGAGGAGGAGCGCCGCGGCCGTGCCGGCAAGCGCCGTCCCCGTGCTGCCGGTGGAGGAAAAAACGGCGGGAAAGGTCAGCGCGCTGAGCACCGCGTAAGGAAGATAAGAGAGGAAAGAAAGAAGGAACCTGCTGCGGATCTTCTTCCGGAAAAAGGAAAAGGAGAGCGCGCGGGAAAGGTAGGTCACACCGGCCATCACAAGGATATAAGGCAGGATCACGCGAAGATCAAGCACGGTCCGCCTCCTGTTCCCCCTCCGCTTTCCCGAGCGGGAAAAGGAGCGCCGCGGCGGCCGCCGCGATCACGGCGCAGACGATCACGCCGGATCCGGAGGAAAAAAAGGAAAGCGCGGGAAGATAGGTAAAAAGGCAGGAGAGCGCCGCCGCGCAGAGGATGCAGAAGAGAACGGCGCGGTTTTCGCGGGCGGGCGGCAGAAGCATCGCAAGAAACATCCCGTAGATCGCGATACCGAGGGCGCCGGTAAGCGAGGCGGGAAGCAGATCCCCCGCGAGCGCGCCGGCGAGCGTGCCGGAGACCCAGCCGAGATAAGACGGACAGGAAAGCCCGTACCAGTACGCGGGCTCCAGCGGCTCCCGCCGGGAGGAAGCGACCGCAAAGATCTCGTCGGTGATAAAAGCGGAAGCGAGCAGCCGGTGCGGCAGCGTGAAACGGGGAGAGAGCCGCTGGGAAAGCGAGATCCCCATAAGCGAATAGCGGAGATTGATGATCAGCTGGGAAAGCGCAAGCGCGGTCAGCGCCCCCGCCGCCGTGATGAAGGAAAGTCCGGCGACCTGCCCCGCGGAGGTCAGGTTGAGCGAGGAAATGAGAAACGCGCCGAGCGCGGGGACCCCGCGGGAAAGCGCCAGGATCCCGAACCCGAAGGAAACGGGAAAATAGCCGAGCCCGATGGGGAGTCCGTCCCGCAGTCCCTGCCGGAAGGAGAGCCTTTTCCCCTGTGACGACGCCATAGATGCCTCCGTGGAATACCGATGTATTCCCATTCTAACACATCTCTCCCGTAAAAATCTACATTCCCTGCCAAAAAAACAAAAAAAATTAACAGGAAATTCATGACTTTCTCCCCTTTCCCCTTGCGAACACGAAGAAAAAAGATTATAATCTTATCAAGGATCAAGCAACTTCCCGCCGCCCGGCCGGGAACGAAACGGAGCTTTTATGGAAAAAGAACTTCTTCTGGTGATCAACCCTTACGCGGGACAGAAAAAAGCGAACCGGTATCTTTGCGACATCCTGCAGCTGTTCGGCTCCTTCGGCTGGGAGTGCATCGTCCATCCCACGAAGGCGAGGGGAGACGGACGGGATACCGTCGCCGCGCTCGCCGGCCGCGTGTCGCTTGTGGTCTGCATCGGGGGGGACGGCACCTTCAACGAGTGCGTGGACGGTCTGCTCGCCTCCGGGAAAAAGACGCCCCTCGGCTATATCCCCGCCGGCAGCACCAACGATTTTGCAAACAGTCTCAAGCTCTCGAAAAACGTTATGCAGGCGGCAAGGGACATCATGGAGGGCGCGCCCCGCGCGCTCGATATCGGCAGTTTCGACGGCAGGCACTTCACCTACGTCGCCTCCTTCGGCGCCTTCACCCGCGCGTCCTACTCCACGCCGCAAAGCGCGAAAAACGCCTTCGGCCATCTCGCCTATATCATGGAGGGGATGAAGGATCTTTCCTCCCTTAAGCCCCGGCACCTCCGTTTTGAAACGAGGGACGCGATCTACGAGGGCGACTATATCTTCGGCGCCGTCTCCAACTCCACGTCGGTGGCGGGGATTTTGACCATCTCCCCCGAGCTCGTCGACATGAGCGACGGGCGCTTTGAAGTGCTGCTTGTAAAAAACCCGACCAACGCGGTCGAGTTCAGCGAGTGTCTCGCCGCCCTGACGACGAAGGACTACAACTCCGCGATGATCACCTTTTTCTCGGCGGAAGAGATCCGTATCACGGCGGACCCCTCGATGGACTGGACGCTCGACGGAGAGTGGCAGGCGGGTTCCGAAAAGATCGGGATCGAAAACCTGCACGGCGCAATCTCCCTCTACGTGAAAAAGGAGGCGGCTCGATGAGTCTCCCGTCCCCCGGCGGGGAAAACAAAACCGTCGGCCTGCTGACGCGCGGCGCCCCGCTCCGCCAGCGGCTTTTTCCGCTTCTCTACGCCCTGATCCTCCCCGCCTATCTCGTCTTTTTCTTCTGGGTGGAAAAGACCGTGCCGCTGACCGGCTACTGGCCCTCCCACCTCCCGATCGACGACAAAATCCCCTTTCTGGAAGGCTTCGTCGTTTTTTACTATCTCTGGTACGTGATGCTCGGTCTGACCGGGTTTTACCTTCTCTTTTTTGACGGCAGGGGCTTTGCCCGCTACATGATCTACATCGGCGTGAGCTTCGGCCTTGCGATGGCGATCTGCCTGATCTTCCCGAACGGACAGGACCTGCGGCCGGATCTGGCCGAGCTCGGACGCGACAATTTCTGCGTCCGCCTGCTCGCGGCGATCTACCGCGCCGACACGAACACCAACGTCCTGCCGAGCGTCCACGTGATCGGGACCTTTGCCGTCTTCTTCGGCGTGATCGAAAACGAGACGCTGAAAAAGAAAAAAGCGCTCGTAGCGCTGACGGCCGTCTGCGCGGTCCTCGTCTCCCTTTCGACCGTTTTCGTCAAGCAGCACTCCCTGCTCGATCTGATCGCCGCGGTCCCGTACAGCGTCCTTCTCTATCTGCTCTTTTACAAGGTCCTTTTCCGGAAAAGAAAGTGAAAAGCAAGCGTTCCCGCCGGCGCCGGCGGGAACGCTTCTTCTTGCATTGGACAAAAAAACATGATACAATAAATCAATCACACAGATAAGGATCCGATTATGAACTTTACGACGCAAAAACGGTACGAGACCGACGGCTCGCTGACGGAGTTTTCCGCGACGGTCCTCTCCTGCGAGCGGGCGGGAGACGGGTACGACACGATCCTCTCGGAGACCGCCTTTTTCCCCGGCGGGGGCGGGCAGGAGGCGGACGAGGGAACACTTGACGGCGTTCCCGTTACCGCGCTCGCCGAGCGCGGGGAGGCGATCCTGCACCGCACCGACCGGCCTTTCCCCGTCGGGAGCACGGTACACGGGCAGATCGACGCCCTGCTGCGGCTCCGGCGGATGCAGGCGCACAGCGGGGAGCACGTTCTCTCGGGGCTGCTCCACTCCCTTTACGGCTCGGAGAACGTCGGCTTCCACCTCGGCGCGGGGGAGACCGTAACGATCGACACCTCAAAACGCCTTACCGACGGGGAGCTGGACCGCGCGGAATACGAAGCCAACCTCGCCATCGCGCAAAACCGGCCGGTGCGCGTCTCCTTCCCGGATAAGGAAACGCTGAAAACGCTTGCCTACCGTTCCAAAAAGGAGCTGACCGGGCGGGTGCGGATCGTTACGGTCGAGGGAGTGGACGTGTGCGCCTGCTGCGCGCCGCACGTCGCACGCACCGGCGAGATCGGGCAGATCCGCATCCTCTCCCGCATGAGCTGGAAGGGGGGACTGCGGCTGACCGTTGTCTGCGGGCTGGCCGCCTACGAGGACGCGAAACGGAAAACGGAGAGCGTCAAATCTCTCTCCGCGCTTCTCTCCGCCAAGCCGGAAGAGGTCGCCGACGCCGCGAAAAAAATGAAGGAGCGGCTTGACGAGGAACTGAGAAAAAGCTCCCTGCGCGCCGCCGCCAAACGCGAGGAAACGCTCCGCGCCCTGCGGGAGCGGGAGCCGACGGAAGAACCGATCGTCCTCTGGGAGGACGGGCTCTCCCGCAAGGATATGACCGAATACGCAAACGAACTTTTAAAGAAGACCGGGGCTTTCGCCGCGGTCCTCACCGTGGAAAACGGCCGGATCGCCTACACGGCGGCGTCCGGCACGCTGGATATGCGGAAACTCGCGCCCCGGATCAACGAGGCCCTCTCCGGCTCCGGCGGGGGGAGCCCTTCGATGATCTTCGGCTCCGCCGACACGACGAAAGAAAAAGCGGAAGCCTTTTTCCGCTCCTTTGCCCCGCAGGAAAACGACAAACGGTAAGACCGCAACAGGAGGAACTATGAATATCGTACAAACCATCGCGTCCGAACTGAAGGTAAAGGAGGGACAGGTCGAGGCCGCCGTCCGGCTGCTCGACGACGGCAACACCGTCCCCTTCATCGCGCGCTACCGCAAGGAAGCGACCGGCTCTCTCACCGATACCGAGCTGCGCGCGCTCTCCGAGCGCCTTTCCTATCTGCGCGGTCTGGAGGAAGCGAAGGAAAAGGCGAAAAACACCATCGAAGAACAGGGCAAGCTGACCGACGAGATCGCCGCCGCCCTGGAAAACGCCAAAACGATGACCGAGGTGGAGGACATCTACCGTCCCTTCCGCCCGAAGCGCCGCACCCGCGCGACGGCCGCAAAAGAAAAAGGCCTGGAGCCGCTGGCGCTGACGGTCCTCGCGCAGGATCCGAAGACCGACCCCCAAAAAGAGGCGGCGGCGTTCGTCGACCCCGAAAAAGGGGTAAAAACGCCGGAGGACGCGCTCGCCGGCGCCTCCGATATCATCGCGGAAACGATCTCCGACGACGCCGAGGTCCGGCGCCGCCTGCGCTACGTCTGCAAAATGAACGGCAAGCTCGTCTCCAAAAAGACGGGCGAGGACGCCGGCGTCTACGAAACCTACGCCGATTACAGCGAACCGCTCACCCGTATCCCCGGGCACCGGCTCCTTGCCATCAACCGCGGCGAGCGGGAGGGGGCGCTGAAGGTCACGGTCGATTTCGACCGGCTGAAGGCGGAAGCCATCCTTTTCTCCGTCTTCGTCAAAAACGAAAGTCCATGCGGGCAGCTCGTGGCAGCCGCCGCGCGGGACGCTTACGAGAGGCTGATCTTCCCGTCGATCGAGCGGGAGATCCGCGGGGAAAAGACGGACGAAGCGGACGAGGCCGCGATCCGGGTGTTCGCTCTCAACCTCCGGCAGCTTCTCATGCAGCCGCCGCTGCGCGGCAGGACCGCGCTCGGACTTGACCCCGGCTACCGCACCGGCTGCAAGGTGGCGGTCGTCGACCCGACGGGCAAGGTGCTGGATACCGGCGTGATCTACCCCGTCCCCCCGCACATGCGTCTGGAGGAGGCGAGACGGACCGTCCTCTCGCTGGCCAAAAAGCATAAGGTCGACGTGATGGCGATCGGCAACGGCACCGCCTCCCACGAAACGGAGGAGTTTGCCGCTTCCCTGCTCCCCGAGCTGCCCGGCGTTTCCTATATGGTCGTAAGCGAGGCGGGCGCCTCCGTCTACTCCGCGTCCGAGCTCGGCGCGAAGGAGTTCCCGCAGTACGACGTTTCCCTGCGCAGCGCCGTTTCCATCGCGCGGCGGCTGCAGGATCCGCTCGCGGAGCTGGTGAAGATCGATCCGAAGTCGATCGGCGTGGGGCAGTATCAGCACGATATGCCGGAAAAGGAGCTTTCCGCGGCGCTCGACGGCGTGGTCGAGGACTGCGTCAACGCGGTCGGGGCGGATCTGAACACCGCTTCCGCTCCCCTGCTCTCTCATATCGCGGGGCTCGGTCCCGCGCTGGCCGCCGGCGTCGTCTCCTACCGCACGGAGAACGGGGCGTTCTCCTCCCGCGCGGCGCTGAAAAAGGTGCCGAAGCTCGGACCGAAGGCGTTTTTGCAATGCGCCGGCTTTTTGCGGGTCCACGGCGGCCGGGAGCCGCTCGACGCCACCGCCGTCCATCCGGAAAGCTACGACGCCGCGCGCGCCCTGCTCGAGCGGTTCGGCTATTCCCCGAAGGACGCGGCAAAGGGGCTCTCCGCTCTGCCGGAACAGACCGCGACGTACGGGCTCGAGAAGTTAGCGGCGGAGCTCGGGATCGGCCTCCCCACCCTGCGGGATATCGTCGACGCGCTCGCCAAGCCCGGGCTCGACCCGCGCGACAGTCTGCCCGCGCCGATGCTCCGGCACGACGTTCTCTCCATCGACAGTCTCGTCCCCGGGATGGAGCTCACCGGCACGGTGCGCAACCTCGTCGACTTCGGCGCGTTCGTCGATATCGGCGTGCATCAGGACGGGCTCGTCCATATCTCCCGGATCGCCGGGCGGCGGATCAACCATCCGACCGAGGTCCTCTCGGTCGGAGACATCGTGACCGTCTGGGTGCTCGACGTTGACAAGGCGCGGGGGCGCATTTCCCTGACGATGCAGAAACCGAAAGAAGGAGGCGCCGCGAAATGAACGAAGACAAACTGACGGAAAGCGGGCTTTCCCCGCGCGAAGAGAAGGCGCTCTCCCTCTTTCTCTCCGGCTATAACTGCGCGCAGGCGGTGTTCGCGGCGTTCGCGGATCTCACCGGTCTCGGGGAAAAGGACGCCCTGCGGATCGCCTCCTCCTTCGGCGGCGGGATCGCCCGCCAGCGCGAGACCTGCGGGAGCGTTTCCGCCGCGGCGCTGACGCTCGGGTACCTCTTCGGCTACGACGAGCCGGACCGGGAGCTCTGCCGGGCGCATTACGCGCGCGTTTCCGCCTTCTGCAACCGCTTCCGGGAGGCAAACGGCTCCCTCTCCTGCGCCGAGCTGCTCTCCCTTGCGGCCAAAAAGGCGGCAAGCGACCGCGCCGACCCGACCCCGACCCCGCGCTCGCCGGATTTTTACGGCAAGCGCCCCTGCGCGCGCCTCGTCGTCTCCTCGGTGGAGATCCTCGAAACGATCCTCCGCGAAGAGGAAAAGAAAACCGCAAAATAAAAAAGGAAACTTTACTTTTCCGGCGTATAAACGGATGAAACGACTGCAAAGGAGTTTGTGATGAAACGATCTGCCGCTCTTTTTCTTGCTCTCCTCTTTCTCGCGCTGCCTCTTTTCTCCGGCTGCGGGACGGCCCTTCCGGCGGAAAGCGGCAAAGCCGAAAGCGGCGAGGCCGCCGCTATCACCGCGCGCCCGCTCGGCGGCGGGGAGGACGCGCCGCAGGGCGTGATCGGGGAAACGTTTGTCCAAAGTCAGGCGGAGATGGCGCTCTCCCTCTTTTCCGAGGTGTACCGCGCCGATCCGAAAAGCGTTCTCCTCTCCCCGCTCTCCGTCTCGCTCGCTTTAGCGATGACCGCGAACGGCGCCAAGGGGGAAACGAAGGAGGAGCTGGAGCGTTTCCTTGCCGGCGGCGGGGAGATCGGTGCCTTCAACGAACAGCTTTATACCTATGTGACCTCTCTCTCCGGCAGCGAGGACGCGCGCCTCAAAGCCGCCGACTCGATCTGGTATAGCGGTTCGCTCATCACCCCCGCGCCCTCCTTCCTCGATCTGGTGAGGACGTATTACGCCGCCGAGGTGCGCGAGCTGGATCTCGCCCGCCCGGACGCCGCCGACACGATCAACGGCTGGGTAAAGGAAAAAACCGACGAAATGATCCCGGAGATCCTCTCGGAAAAGGATCTCGGGCCCTCCGCCGCGATGGTGCTGGTCAACGCCCTCGCCTTTGAGGCAAAATGGAAAAACCCCGCCGAGACGACCGGCAAGATGCCCTTTACCGACGAAAAAGGAAAAACGAAAACGCTCGACTTCTTCTCGGGCCGGGAGAAGGCCTATATCAAGGGAGAAAAGGAGACCGGCTTTATCAAGCCCTACGCCGGCGGGACCTTCGCCTTCCTTGCGCTGCTGCCAAACGAGGGGATCTCCCTCTCCGACTATCTCGCCTCCCTTGACGGAGAGCGCTATCTCGCGCTCGTCAACGGATCCGAAAATCGCGCGGTCGACGTTACGATCCCGGAGTTTTCCACCGCGTTCGGATGCGACCTCGCCGAAACCCTCCCCGCCCTCGGCGTGAAGACCGTCTTCGGCGGCAACGCCGACCTTTCCGGTCTTTCCGCCGACGGAAAACGGGATTTCTTCGTTTCCAAAGTTCTGCACAAAACGCGGATCGATCTGACCAAGGACGGAACGAAAGCCGCCGCCGCGACCGCCGTGGTCCTCGTCAAGAACGCGGCGCCCTCCGCCGAAGCAGTCCCCTCCGTCGTCCTCGACCGGCCGTTTGTCTACGCGATCATCGACACGGCGACCGGGCTGCCGATCTTCTTCGGCTGTTTTGAAGGATAAAAAACTGTTGCCTGACAGGAGTTTTTCCCGCCGCGGCGTATAAAGAGAAAACCCGAAAGGAGAAATCCGATGAAAAAACTTGCTTCCCTCCTCCTCGCACTCCTTTTTCTCGCTCTGCCGCTTTTCACCGCCTGCCAAAACGCCCTCCCGTCTCCGTCGGAAACGGCGCCGGGCGCCGACGGGACCAAACTGGCCGGCAAACCGCTTGGCGAGCGGATCGATCTCAAGACCGGCTCCCTCTCCGAGGAGTTCGTCAGAGGAGAAGCAGCGTTTGCGCTTGACCTTTACCGGAAGTTCTATCAGGAGGTCGGGAAAAACGCGCTCGTCTCCCCGCTCTCCGTCTCGGTCGCTCTGGCGATGACCGCGAACGGCGCGAAGGGGGAAACGAAGAAGCAGCTCGAAACCCTCCTCTGCGCGGGGATGGACACGGATACGCTCAATACCCAGCTCACCGCCTATATCACCTCGCTCGCGAACAGCGAGAAGGCAACGCTCAAGGCCGCCGACTCCGTCTGGTACGCGGAAGACGTGCTGACGCCGGATCAGAACTATCTCAACCTCCTCGGCTCCTATTATGCGGCGGAGGTGAGGAAGATCGATCGTTCTCTCGCCAAACCGGAGCAGCCGGTCAACGACTGGGTGAAGAAAAAGACCGACGGGATGATCCCCTCGATCCTCTCCGACGGCACGATCAACGAATACACGACGATGATCCTTGTCAACGCGCTCTCCTTTATCGCCGAATGGCAGATCCCCTCCAAGCAGACCTATAAAGGGACCTTTACCTGCTCCGACGGAACGAAAAAGACGCTTTCCTTTTTCAAAACCTCGCTGGAAAGCGGTTTTATACAAGGCGAGCGGGAAACGGGCTTTGTCAAACGGTACGCCGGCGAAACCTACGCCTTCCTCGCGCTGCTGCCGAATGAGGGGATTTCCCTTTCCGACTATCTCGCCTCCCTTGACGGAGAAACGTACCTTGCGCTCGTCAACGGCGTGCAAGACCGCGACGTGATCCGGATCATGCCGGAGTTCACGGCCGACAGCTCCGCCTCGCTCGTTAAGATCCTCAAAACGCTCGGCGTGACAGACGCTTTTGAGCCGGACGGGGCGGACTTTTCCGGGATCGGCGCAAGCAAGGTCGGCGCCCTTTTTGTCAACGAAATCCTGCACAAAACGCACATCGAGGTAACAAAAGACGGAACAAAAGCCGCCGCCGTCACGCAGGTCGGATTTTACGGCGCCACGGCGGTTCCTCCTCCGACCGTTGCGCTTGACCGGCCGTTTGTCTACGCGATCATCGACACGGCGACCGGCCTGCCGATCTTCTTCGGCTGTTTTGAAGGATAAAAAACTGTTGCCTGACAGGAGTTTTTCCCGCCGCGGCGTATAAAGAGAAAACCCGAAAGGAGAAATCCGATGAAAAAACTTGCTTCCCTCCTCCTCGCGCTCGTCTTCCTCGCCCTGCCGCTATTGACCGCTTGCCAAAGCGCGGAACCGGCGGAGACGGCGCCCGCGACCGCCGCCGTTACGGCGGCGCCGGAAACCGACCGCCCGGATGACGAAAGCAAAGCGACCGGGCAGCCGATCGTGAACCCCGTCCGGCCGAAGACCGGCTCCCTCTCCGAGGATTTCGTCAGAGGAGAAGCGGCGTTCGCGCTCGATCTCTACCGGAAGTTTTATCAGGAGGTCGGGAAGAACGCGCTCGTCTCCCCGCTCTCCGTCTCGGTCGCGCTGGCGATGGCCGCGAACGGCGCGAAGGGAGAGACGAAAACGCAGCTTGAAACCCTCCTCTGCGCCGGGATGGACGCGGACACCCTCAACACCCAGCTCTACACCTATATCACCTCGCTCGCCAACAGCGAGAAAGCGACGCTCAAGGCCGCCGACTCCGCCTGGTACGCGGAAGACGTGCTGGAGCCGGACGAGAAGTTCCTTTCCCTCCTCGACGCTTATTACGCGGCGGAGGTAAGAAAGATCGACCGCTCTCTCGCCAAACCGGAACAGCCGATCAACGACTGGGTGAAGGAAAAGACCGACGGGATGATCCCCTCGATCCTCCCCGACCGCACGATCGACGAATACACGGCGATGATCCTCGTGAACGCGCTCTCCTTTATCGCGGAGTGGCAGAACAAAGGGATGACAACGTGGGACAAACCCTTTACCTCTTCCGACGGAAAAGAAAAAACGCTTCCCTTCTTCTCTTCCACCGAATACGGCTATATCAAAGGGGAAAACGAGGTCGGCTTTGTCAAGCGGTACGCCGGCGGGACCTACGCCTTCCTCGCGCTGCTGCCAAACGAAGGGACGAAGATCGCCGACTATATCGCCTCCCTCGACGGGGAAAAGTACCTCACGCTCGTCAACAGCGCCGAGGAGCGCAAGGTCATTACCGTGATGCCGGAGTTTACGACCGACAGCTCCGCCTCGCTCGTCGAGTTGCTGAAAGTCCTCGGCGTGACCGAGGTTTTTGACCGGACCAAGGCGGACCTCTCCGGGGTCGGAACGACGAAAGACGGGTATCGCCTCTACGTCTCCGACGTTCTGCATAAAACGCACATCGAGGTAACGAAGGACGGGACCAAAGCCGCCGCCGCGACCGCGGTCGTTATGCCGGCCGCGACCAGCGCCATGCCGGTCGAAGAGCCGCCGCGCGTCGTCCTTGACCGGCCGTTTGTCTACGCGATCATCGACACGGCGACCGGACTGCCGATCTTCTTCGGCTGCTATGAGGGATAAAAGATGAAACGGATCGCTCTTGTCCTTGCCGCTCTGATGATCGCGGCGCTTCTCCCCTCCTGCCAAAGCGCCTCCCCGGCGGAAACGGCGCCGGCCGGAGAGGAGACCGCCGCGGAGGGAAAGCCGACAGACGAACGGGTCGAGCCGAAGGCCGCCACGGGGGCTCTTTCCGATACGACGCTGGAGTTCTGGGTCTGCGAGGACGTGGAACACTTTGATTTTTCCGGCTATACGCCGCGGATCGGCATCATCGGCGGGAAGGAATACTACGGAACGGGGTACGCGCCGGCGCCGGAAGGGGGCGACCCCGAGCGCTGCGTCGTCTACACCGTGACGCGCTGGCCGGACTACGCGGATCCCGGCGCCTTTGTGACCCGGATCACCGTGACCGACCCCGCCGTGCGGATCGGAGGGATCACGACCGCCTCCTCGCCCGACGAGTTCCGGACGGCGATGGAAGGGGCCGGCCTCACCGTCGGAAACGGCGAGGCGCTCTCGGATCTGCTCGAGTTTTCGCTCGCGGCGACGGGGGAGACCTATACGGTCTATTTCTCCCGCCTGCGCGGCGAAGAGTCCGGCACGATCCGGATCGTCGCCCCGGTGGAAAACCGCGAGGGGGTCGTTTACTGAAACAAGAAAAGCCGGGCAAAGCGCTGCTTTGCCCGGCTTTTTTCTTTTTTCAGAAGTTGCGGCGGATGGCGGCGAGGAGCTCGCCGTAGGTCTCGCAGGTGGGGATGTCCGGGTTTTCCGCCTTGATCTTATCGGTGCTGCAGAAGAGAAAACCCGCTTTGCTCGCCCGGATCATGGGGAGGTCGTTGTAGCTGTCGCCGGAGGCGATCGTTTCGTATCCCATCGTATGGAGCGCGCGGACGGTGGTGAGCTTGGTATCCTTCACCCGCATCCGGTACCCGGTGATCCTGCCGTTTTCCGCCACCTCGAGGGTGTTGCAGAAGATGGTGGGCATCCCGAGTTTTTTCATCAGCGGGGCGGCGAACTGCTCGAAGGTATCGCTGATGATCACGGTCTGCGAAAAGGAGCGCAGCTCGTCGAGAAACGCTTTTGCGCCGGGGAGGGGGTCGATCGTTTCGATCACGCGGGCGATCTCGGGCAATCCGAGCCCGTGCTCCTGCAGCACGTCGAGGCGCCAGCGCATCAGTTTGTCGTAATCCGGCTCGTCGCGGGTGGTGCGGGTGAGCTCCGTGATCCCGCTTGCCTCGGCAAACGCGATCCAGATCTCCGGTACAAGGACTCCTTCCAGGTCAAGACAGGTAATCGTCATAGGGGGTTCGTTTCCTTTCTGTGCGTATCTCTCAAAGTGAGGCGGCTCCGATGATGCCGGCGTCGTTGCCGAGCTCGGCGATGCGAAGTTTTGTTTTTTTGGCGCTGCGGCGGGTGTACTGATCCCGCTCCACAAGGGGAACGAGGGGATTAAGAAGCGCGTCTCCCTCCCCGGACAGTCCCCCTCCGATGGAGAGGACCTCCGGCTGGAAGATATTGACGAGATCGGTGATCCCGGCGGCAAGGTCGCAGAGGTATTCGTCGACTACGGCTTTGGCCTCGGCGTCGCCCTCCCGCATACAGGTAAAGGCGGTGCGCGCGCTCACCGCGGCCGGATCGCCGCCGACGGCGTCGAGCATTTTCGTGGGGATCCCGAGCGCGATCGCGCGGACAAGCCGCTCCCGCGTGCGGCGGACAAGCGCCGTGGCGCTGGCGTACGCTTCAAAACAGCCGCGCCTGCCGCAGGAACAGAGAACGCCGCCCTCCCGGAGCAGGATATGCCCGAGCTCCGCCGCGGCTCCGTTGACGCCGACGAGGATCTTCCCCCCGAGGATCACGCCGCCGCCGACGCCGGTGCCGAGGGTGATCATAACCGAGTTTTTCGTCCCTCGCGCGGCGCCCGCAAGCGCCTCGCCGAGCGCGGCGGCGTTGCCGTCGTTTGAGAGGCGGACCTCCCGCCCGTCAAGGAGCGCGGAAAGCTCCGCGGCCAGCGGATAGTCGCGGAACGGAAGATTGGCGGAATAGCTGACCGTCCCCTCCTCCGGATCCACGGCGCCCGGCGACGCGACGCCGACGGCGGCGCAGTCCGCGAGAGAAAAGCCGTTTTCCTCCGCAAGAGAGCGGCAGAGCGCCGCCATATCCGCGACGATCTCCTCCGGCGGACGGCAGGCGCCGGTGGGGACGCTCTTTTTGGCGAGGAGGCGATACCCCTCCCCGACCAGACCGGCGGCGATATTCGTCCCGCCGAGATCAATCCCGATCCGAAGCATCCGATTTTCCTCCGTTTTGATACTGGCTTTATTGTAATCGTTTCGGCGCGCAAAGTCAAGGGGATAAGGAAAATCGGAGCGCCCCGCGCCTGCCTTTTCCCAAAGAAAAGAGCGGCGTCTCCCGAAAATCGGGAGACGCCGCTTTCTCTTTCGGGATACCGTGCGGGGATCAGCGCATTCCTTTGTCGTAGGGGATGCCCTCCGCCTTCGGCGCGCGGGAGCGCTTGGAGGTAAAGGCAAGGACGATCAGGACGACCGCGTAGGGGATGAGGTTGTAAAAATACATCGGCAGGTTGAGGTCCTTGAGGAAGAAGACCTCCTCCCCTTTGATCGTGACGCTGATCTGCGGATAGATCACGCCGAGGCACTTGAGGAAGCCGAAAAGCAGCGAGCCAAACGCGATGCCGAGCGGCTTCCAGTTGCCGAAGATCATGATGGCAAGCGCAAGGAAGCCCATCCCGGCGACAGCGCCGGAGGCGGTCCCGTTTGCCACGGTGGCAACGTAGATATATCCGCCGAGACCGGCGAGCGCGCCGGAGACGGTGGTGCCGAGATAGCGCATCTTCTGCACGTCGATCCCCACGCTGGCCGCCGCCTGCGGATGCTCGCCGCAGGCGCGGAGGCGAAGACCGGTCTTGGTCTTGTAGATCAGAATGGAAAAGAGGATAAACAGTCCGACGGCGATGAAGGTGGAGATATACGCCTTGTCGAAAAAGACCTTGCCGACCGGTCCGAGATCGTCGTGGAGCAGCACGAAGCCGAAATCCTGCAGCTTGCCGCTGCTGTCCGCTTCCATCGTCATCTCCAGCTGGTCCTTGCTGAAAAAGACCTTGATGAAGAAGAGCGCGATCGCCGGGGCCAGCATATTCAGCGCCGTGCCGCCGATGGTCTGATCCGCCTTCAGCTTGATCGCGGAGAAGGAGAGGAGCAGCGAGAAGAGCGCGCCGCCCAACGCCGCGATCGCCATGGCGAAGAGGAAGGTCAGCTGATTGTGATCCACGAAGAACGGCGCTTTGCGGAGCAGGTAGGCGGTCAGCGCGCCGATGAAGGAGCCGAAGATCATAATACCGTCAAGCGCGATATTGATGATACCGCTGCGCTCCGCGTACATTCCCGCCAGCGCTACGATCAGAAGCGGGATGGAGAAGATCAGCGTTTTCTGGATGAGAAAGATCACAGCGCGTCACCTCCCTTCTCTGTTTTTTCCTCCGGTTCCGCGGGGACGTCCGGCGCCGCGGGGGCGGGGGGCTCTTTCGGATCCGGGTCCGGGAGAGGAGAGACTGCGACGGCTTCCTTTTTTCTCTTCCGTTCCTTTTGCAAAAGATCCTTGATCAGCTTGGAGAAGCCGGAGAAATAGATGATCACGGCGACGATCAGCGGAGAAACGTACTCGTTGAAGGAGGTCTGCGCCGCCAGGTTGGAGCCGCCGACCGAGATATACTTCAAGAAGATCGCGGAGAAGATCACACCGATCGGGTTGTTGCTGGCGAGAAGGGCGGCGGGAATGCCGTTGAAGCCGTCGGCGGGCAGGGAAAGGTAGGTGTTCCAGATGAAATCCTGCGCGCCGTTGAGGCACCAGAGCGCCGCGCCGCAGGCGGCGAGCGCGCCGGACAGCGCCATCGCGAGAACGATATTGCGCTTTTCGTTCATCCCGGCGTATTTGGAGGCGTTTTTGTTATAGCCGCACGCCTTCAGCTCGTAGCCGAACGTCGTTTTGTTGATCACGATATACAGCACGACGGCGATCCCCGAGGCAATAAAGATGCTGATATCCATATAGGAATTGCCGAGCAGCTTGTCAAGTCCGAGGGTCGCGGTCGCCACGCCGTTGGAGGCCGTTTTGCGGATGAAGTTCACCTTGGTCTCCCCGAAGTTGATGAAGCGGTCCCCCGTCGCCTGAAAGATCCAGGAAACGAGGTTGGCGGCGATCCAGTTGGTCATAATGCAGACGATCACTTCATTGACGTTGAAGCGCGCCTTGAAAAAGCCGGGGATCGCCCCCCAGATCATCCCGAGCAGCGTGCCGGCCAGCAGCGCGAGGATCCACACGATCCACGCGGGGATCACGTCCGTCGGAAGAGAAAGGGAGACGAGCAGCGCGCCCGTCGCGCCCATCAGATACTGCCCCGGCGCGCCGATGTTGAAAAGGCCGGTCTTGAAGGCGAGCGCGACCGAAAGGCCGGTCATGATGAGGGGCGTCGCCTGGAAGAGCATATTCCCGAGCTGGAAGAGAACGTCTTTCCCGCTGCCGGCGGAAAGCGGTCCGCCGAGAACGATCAGGATCCCGGAAAACGCCTCCGGGAAGGGGATGTCCTCCGCAAACACGGCGAGCAGGAGCAGCACGAGAAACCCGACGAGAAGCCCGCCGAGGATGCTGACAAGAGAGGCGACGACCGATCTTGCGCCGCTCTTTTTCAAAAGAGGAGCGCGCTTTTCGGTTTTTTGCGGTCCGTTCATTTCTCGCTCGCCTCCTTTTTCTGTCTTTTTGCGCCCGCCATGTAGAGCCCGAGCTCCTGCATGGAGACCGTCTTCGGGTCGAACTCGCCGGTGATCTCGCCCTCGTACATCACGAGGATCCGGTCGGAGAGGTTCATCACCTCGTCAAGCTCGAGAGAGATCAGCAGCACCGCCGCCCCCGCGTCCCGCGAGGCGACGATCCGCCGGTGGATGGACTCGATCGCGCCGACGTCCAGTCCTCTCGTCGGCTGGACGGCGATGAGCAGCTTGTGCTCGCGGTCCAGCTCGCGCGCGATGATCGCCTTCTGCTGGTTGCCGCCGGACATACTGCGCGCCGACGTCAGAGGTCCCTGCCCGCTGCGCACGTCGTATTCCCCGATCAGCCGGTCCGCGTAGGCGCGGACGGCGTCGAATCGGATGAAACCGTTTTTCTGGAAATCCGCTTCAAAATACCGCTGCAGCACGAGGTTTTCCTCCAGCGAATAGTCGAGGACCAGTCCGTGCTTGTGGCGGTCCTCCGGAATATGGCTCATCCCGTGCGTGTTCTAGTAGCGGATGCTCTTTTTCGTCACGTCCTCCCCGCAGAGGAAGATACCGGACCCCGGCTCCGCCTTCTCGAGCCCCGACAGAGCGCCGACCAACTCGCTCGGGCCGTTGCCGTCGATGCCCGCGATGCAGACGATCTCCCCCGCCCGCACGGACAGGGAAACG